>CAVCPW010000069.1:0-6301 GCA_963604075.1 Anaerovoracaceae bacterium
CGATACGGTATCCATCTCCTGGTAGGAACTGTCAAAATAAAGCTCTAGACTGCTGTTTTCCACGACAAAACGTACCAATTTCAGATCAGACGTAACTAAACTAAGACGCTCATTCTCTGTATTGCTCTGTGAAAGCCTTGTCCACAGCTCATCAATAATTGCGTTCTGTTCTGTAGATGAAGGCTTATAGCAATCTGAAACAAGACCATTTCCGGAAAGTTCTCTGTAATAAACACGCACACCTTCTTTTGGCGTTACATTCTTGCTGCATCCCATTATCAGACAGAAAAGCAAATAAAGCAGCATCAAACTTATTTTTTTCTTCATAAATCAGGCCACTCCTTCACTCAATAAATTTAAGAGGAACGCGCACAAGGAATGTAGTTCCCTCTCCAAGTGTACTCTCAAGACGAATGCCGCCATGATGCAGTTGTATTACATTCTTTGTGATTGCAAGACCAAGCCCCGTACCACCTGTTTCTCGTGAACGCGCCTTATCAACACGATAAAAACGTTCAAAGACTCTTGGAAGGGCATCCTTTGGAATACCAACACCAGAATCCGACACTTTAATGTAGAAATACTTATGATCTGCGTTGAGTGACACGCGTACCCAACCGCCATCATTGTTATACTTTACACCATTTTCCACCAGATTCGTGACAGCAAGGCTTAACTTCGTTTCATCCACCTCTGCTGTTACCGGGCGAAAGCTCTCGAAAATAATTTCAATGGAACGCGTCTTTGCAATCGGACGCACACGCTTTAAGATCTGCTCGACCAAGTTGTTAACGTTGACTGAACTGATATTTAGCTCCGTTGCATTCTTATCCAGACGAACAAGTGCAAGCAAGTCGTTGATAATCTTTGTCTCACGGTCAATTTCACCTGATATATCCTGCATGAATTCGCGGTAAATATCAACCGGAACATTATCTTCTGCAATCAATGAATCTGCCAACACACGCATGGATGTAATTGGTGTCTTCAACTCATGAGAGACATTTGAGACAAATTCCTGACGCGACTGGTCAATGGCACGCAGTCGTCCTAATACCTGATTAAAGGTATCAATAACCTCTTTTGTTTCGTTGTAGCCTCCCTCTGATGAGAAGGTAACATCCAGATTTCCGTCAAGTACCTGTTGCAAAGTCGTAACCAAATCCCTCCAGGGTGTCGAACTGGTCCATGCAAAAATAAAACTGAGCGCAAATAGAATCATTGACCCTGCAATTTCAATTAACAAAACCTGTCGGTCCATGGAGTCAATCATTTTCGCAATCCATGTAGCAGACGCACTTAAAAGCAGTACACCAGTAATGCTGTCATCACCGTCTGAGAGCATTGTCTTTGTTCGAAGCGGAACAGCTAACTCCAGATATTCGGTTTTAGATGAATATGCTTCGTATGAACTGCCACTAAACGTATCAATGATCTGCTCAGAAATGCAATACTTGTTTTGAGATACGCCAAACGTATCAAATACGATGCGGTAAGAACTGTCTACAAGAAGAATACGCCCACTGCTATATTCAGCAAGAAAATTTAATTCCTGTGTGATATCATCATCCACTGCTTCTGCCAAGGAATTGCCTGACATCTGTCCTGTTACCGTCTGACAGGTATAGCGTAACTCCGACAGCTTCTGATCAATGATTGAACTGCGGTACGAGCGCTTAATAATTTCGGATCCGGCGAGAAGCGGCAGCAGTCCCATGATTAAAAGCAGGAAAAAAATATAAAAGCGGAAACTTTCCCAGAAAAAATTACGATTTCTCTTTGCCATCATGCCTTATAATAATATCCTACTCCCCATTTTGTAAATACATATTTCGGCTCGCTTGGATTACGTTCAATCTTTTCACGTAATCTTCTGATATGAACGTCAACTGTACGCACATCACCAGGATACTCATATCCCCAAACAAGATTTAACAATTCCTCGCGACTGTAAACTTTGTTCGGATGCAGCACTAGAAGTTTTAAAAGATCAAACTCGCGTGCCGTTACATTAATTTCACTGCCAAGGATAAACAGGCGGCGCCCCTGAATGTCGAGGCGCAGATCTCCAGCAACAATATCTGTGCTATTTTCCTGCGGCTGCGGCGGATGAACCATCGTATTGCTGCTTCTTCGCATGATGGCCTTAATTCTGGCTTTGACTTCAAGAATATTAAATGGCTTTGTGACATAGTCATCTGCACCATATTCCAACCCGAGAATCTTGTCCATATCATCGCCCTTTGCCGTCAGCATAATGATTGGCATATTGGAAAACTCACGGATTGCCTGACATACCTGAAAACCATCGAGCTTCGGCAACATTACATCAAGAAGAACAACGTCATATTCTGTTTTTTTTGCCATCTCTACTGCCTGCTCTCCGTCATAAGCACAATCCACTTCCATCTGATCCTGAAGCAGACTGAATCGGATGCCCTTTACTATAATCTTCTCATCGTCTACCACTAATATCTTTGCCACCTTAGAGCCACTCCTGTTCTATATTCCTAAAAACTATATAATAATCATGCTCTTGATCTTCTCAAAAGCTGCTTCTTTTATCCCCGGTACATTTTTGATTTCCTCAATCGAAGTAAACAGGCCATTGCTGTTTCGATAAGCCACAATGGCTTCTGCCTTTACCTGACCAATTCCTGGAAGTTGCATTAGTTCCTCAACGGATGCCTGATTGATATTGACATAGTTTCCAGCATCGGAAGAAAAAATTAACTCATCGGATCCATTAGCAGGTTTTGCACCATTATCGGAATCTTCCGCTTGTGTACTCGCTATTTCAGGCAAAACAACCGTCTCCGAAACATCCGGTATATAAATCTGCTCCGAATCAGAGATGACTCTTGCAAGATTCACGGCCTCTGCTTGGGCCTGGTTTGTCAGACCACCTGCCATTTCGACTGCCTGGTAAAGGCGTGAGCCTGCTTCTAGAATGTAAACGCCCGGATTGCACACCTGACCGCACAGATAAACCGTAATCATTTCAGGTGTACTTGACGCTGTTGCACTTGATAGACTCGTTTCTACCGTATTTGTCATTGTACTTGCTTCTGGAAGAATCATTCCAGCAGCATTTGCATCTTGAATATTGAATGTTTCTTGAAGTTCTGTTTCGTTTGTCTGATAAAAGACAAGCGTTTCTGTTTTTTTTGTACATGCAGTCACTGCGGACAAAAAAAACAGAAAAAGAAAAAACAGCATCTGTTGATGTGTCTTTTTCATCTTATCCCACCTTTCGGCAGGCATACTACTGCACCGATACTATCATTCTACAAAAATATGAGTCAGTATGCAAGGGTCTTTTACATTTTTCTGAAAAAGTTTATGCTTTCTTCTAGCAAAACAGAATAAAACCATGCAATTATGTATATGACAAATATCATTAATTAGATAAAGCCTGTGGAGGATACCCACAGGCTTGGCTAATTGTAACTTCTGTATTGAATATGTTATGAATGCTCATAAGTATTTCAAATATCAGAGAAAAAGATAACGCTTCACACACTCACGGAATGCTTTTTTAATTCAGGCACTTCTTCAGCTTTTCAATCATCTCATCCACGTGTTTATTTTCAATTACAAGTGGCGGAACAAAACGAATGACATTTCCAGATGCAGAAATGATGATCAGACCTTCCTTCTGTGCCTTTTTGATAACATCTCCTACTGGAATTGTAAGTTCAATTCCCTGCATAAGACCAACACCACGATGATCTTTAATGCAGTTATATTCATCTGTTAATTGTTCCAGCTTTTCATACAGGTAAGCACCAACCTCTTTTACGTGCTCAGTCAGATTTAATGCCTCGAATTGATCCATAACGGCATTTGCTGCTGCACAAACAAGCGGATTGCCACCATAAGTGGAACCATGATCACCAGGTACAAGTGCGGCACACTCCTCGCGGCATAGGAAAGCACCGACTGGAAGACCATTTCCAAGAGCCTTTGCCACGCATACAACATCCGGCTTTACATCATAGCTCTGATAACAGAACATGTTTCCAGTACGTCCCATACCACACTGAATCTCATCACAAATCAGAAGAATGTCATGCTCATCACAGAGCTTGCGCAGTCCTTGCATAAATTCCTTTGAAGCCGGATTGATACCGCCCTCACCCTGAAGTGCCTCTAAGATGATGCCGCAGGTACGGTCATTGATCAGAGCCTTTACACTTTCAAGATCGTTATAATCTGCAAAACGAACACCACCAATCAATGGTTTAAATGGTGCTTGATAGGCTTCATTTCCGGTAACAGAAAGAGCCCCCATACTTCTTCCATGGAAGGAATGCTTCATGGCAATAATCTCATGATCGGTACGACCGTCCTTATTATACGCATATTTACGAACAAGCTTGATTGCACCTTCGATGGCCTCAGTTCCACTATTGGTAAAGAATACCCGATCCATTCCGGTCAGCTCAGTAATCTTTTTTGCTGCCTTTGCCGCAGGCTCATTGTAGAAAAGATTTGAAGTATGAATGAGTTTATCAAATTGCTCCTTTACCGCTGTCTTGTACGGCTCATTGCTGTATCCAAGTCCAAAAACGGCGATTCCTGCCGCAAAATCAAGATACTTTTTCTGGTCAGTGTCATACAGATACACACCCTCACCATGATCAAGAACAATCGGGAAACGGTTGTATGTATGAAGCAGAGAGCCTTCTGCAGTTTGAATAATTGTCTGTGTTTCCATAAGTAAACTGCCTTTCTTTATCATATAAATTTTCTGATTTTTTAATCTCTTCACGACTCTTTTGCCGTGATTATTCTTAATTATTTTTACTATTTTTAATTGTTTTTCTGCTCATCTGGTGTATAGAAATGATCATCGCCAGTCTTTAAAATTGCAGTACCAATCCCCTTATTGGTAAAAATCTCAAGAAGCAGACAATGCGCGATTCGTCCATCCATGATATGAACTCTGGATACGCCGTTTAAGACAGCATCCAGACAGTTATGAAGTTTCGGAAGCATACCTCCTCCAACGTTTCCACTGTTTAACAAATCTTCCATCTGATCGGTTGTCAATTCGGAGATTAGTGTACTCTTATCCTTCGGATCAGCATAAACACCTTCTACATCAGTCAAAAAGGCTAGCTTTTCTGCCTTTACAGCGCGGGCAATCGCACATGCCGCATCATCTGCATTGATATTGTAGCTGTGGTAACTGTCATCAAAACCAATCGGGCATACAATCGGAAGAAAATCCTTTTCCAAAAGATCAAATAAGATCTTCGGATCGACTTCCTTAATATCGCCTACATAGCCGATATCCTGTCCACCAGAGAGTTTCTTATTGCAGCGAAGCAGCTGTCCGTCTTTTCCAGAAATGCCGACTGCCTTTACACCAAGCTCATGTACCATGGAGACAAGGCTTTTATTGACTTTGTTTAAAACCATCTCTGCAATCTCCATCGTATCTTCATCTGTTACACGAAGACCATTAACAAAATGCGGCTCCATGCCTACCTTTGATACCCAACGGCTGATTTCCTTTCCACCACCGTGTACGATAATCGGTTTAAAGCCAACCAGCTTTAATAAAACAACATCCTTAATGACATTGCGCTTCAGTTCCTCATCTGCCATTGCGCTTCCACCATATTTTACAACGATGATCTTTCTGTTAAATCTCTGTATATAAGGAAGTGCCTCAATCAGTGTGGCAGCTTTTTCCATAATTTTGCTGTCTAACTCCATTTTTTTCCTCTCCTTGTGTCATCTATCTATCTTTCTTTTATTTCCTTAGCTCCTGCAGCTTCTGTTTCATCAGCTTCTGTAATCACCGTTGATCTTTACATATTCATATGTTAAGTCACAGCCAAATGCGGTAGCAGTCTCATTACCCTGCTTGATATTCATCTTTGCAATAACCTCTTCCTGAGAGAGGATTTCAGTTGCCTTTTCTTCACTATAGTCAGTTGCAATACCGTTCTCGACAATCTTAATGGTACCAGCTTTGCTCTCTAACCAGATATCAACGATTTCTGGATCAAACTGTGCACCAGAATAACCCATTGCACAAAGGATACGTCCCCAATTTGCATCATGACCAAATATAGCTGCCTTTGTCAGACTAGAGCATACAACAGACTTTGCAATCGTTCTTGCCTGCTGCTTGTCGGCAGCTCCGATTACGGTTGCTTCAAACAAACAGGTACATCCCTCTCCGTCACCTGCAATCTTCTTTGATAATTCCAGCATTACCAGATGAAGTGCTTCACAGAAAGTTTTGTAATCATCATTCTCCTCAGTGATCATTGGATTTTCAGCC
>CAVCPW010000070.1:0-6986 GCA_963604075.1 Anaerovoracaceae bacterium
GGTTACCAGCACATCACTGATCTCATCTGTGGTCTCGCTGCTATTATTCGCCAGCTGGTTTAGTTTTTCGTAGTAATGAACTATCTTTTCCTGCTTCTTCTTATAATAGAAGTCTTTTAACAGACCATTATTTAATCCGATACACAGCACCATTGTCAGCGTAAGGATGACAATAAAGGCAGCCGTGATCTGTGTTCGTATGGATGATTTCATACTGAACCCGTCCTTTCATCAAGAATGTATTACACCATTCTTATATGCTAAGAAATAAATCTTACTCTACTTCAAATTTGTATCCCATACCCCAGATGGTGTGGATGTACTCACCTTTCTCTCCCATCTTGCTTCTTAACTTCTTTACATGTGTGTCAATGGTTCTGGCATCGCCAAAGTAATCATAATTCCAAACATTATTTAAAATCTTTTCTCGAGACAATGCAAGACCTCTGTTTTCCATAAAGTAGGTAAGCAGTTCAAATTCCTTGAAGCTAAGTTCGATCTCCTCACCATCGATTGTCACCTGATGCGCTGCCTTGTCGATCACAATTCCTCCGCACTCAAGCTTGCTTGACTTAACCTGATTGCTTCTCTTTAATACAGCACCAACTCTTGCGACCAGAATCTTCGGGCTGAATGGCTTACTGATGTACTCGTCTACGCCGAGGTCAAATCCATGCAACTCATCCTGTTCCTCGCCCTTTGCCGTCAACATGATTACCGGTACCTGTGAATACTCACGGATTGTCTTTAATACCTGCCAGCCATTCATCTTTGGCATCATGACATCCAGCAAAATTACTGCGATATCTTTATTATTAAAGAATGTCTCTACGGCTTCCTCACCATCTCCAGCCTCAATGACCTCATAACCATCTCGCGTTAAGAAATCACTTACCAACTTTCTCATTCTGCTCTCATCGTCTACTACTAATACTTTTATTTTTTCCATGGCATTCTTTCATCCTTTCTTCGTCGTAATCAATTCTGCCACCATATTTCTTCATCAAACTTTGTCAAAGGAAAATCAAGAAAAACTTTACACATCATTTGATTTGCTTCAAATGATCAACAATTTTTTACCCTAACAAATAAATGTAGCAAATGGTCAACAGTTTTTTTAACTTTAACAAATAAATATGGCAAAGATGTGAACAAAAGAAATGAAAATCAAAAAAGGCGGCAGGATAAACACCTACCGCCTAAGCCATGAGACAAATTTTGTTTCTGACTATTTTCTACAAACTCAGTTCATAGCTATTCAGAACCACATAAAACCGCATCTTTGACGCTACTATTTTACAATACGGTTATCTTGCCATATAAAATTGCTATTCTGTTTGAATGCAATCATCCACAGAAAACAATTTTATATAGCTCTGAACACTTACATAATATCCTTGTTATCTACGCCATCCATATCGTCAAAATCCTGGTTCTCACCAACCATACCCCAGATGAAGGTATAAGCCTGTGAACCGGAACCGCTGTGGATTGACCAACTCGGTGAAATAACAGCCTCTTCGTTTCTCATAACGATATGACGGGTCTCCTGTGGCTCGCCCATGTAATGCATAACAAATGCATCTTCTGGCATATCGAAGTACAGATAGACCTCCATACGTCTGTCATGAGTGTGGCACGGCATGGTATTCCATACACTGCCCGGCTCAAGCTTTGTCATACCCATCTCAAGCTGGCAGCTCTCTACCTGTCCCGGAAGTATATACTTACAAATAGTACGATGATTGGAAAGCTCCAGAGAACCAAGCTCTACCTTATTCTCATCCTTAACGATGACAACGCCTTCCTCTGGTGTGCCTTCCGGCTTAATCAGAACGGTCGGACATGTGCGATGTGCCGGAGCACTATTTAAATAAAACTTTGCCGGTTTGGAAGCATCTTCGCTTGCGAACACAATCTTCTGTGTTCCCATTCCGATGTACATACCTTCCTTGTGGTCAACGGTATATACCTTGCCATCAAGAGTGATAGTTCCCTTGCCACCGATGTTGATAACGCCAAGCTCTCTTCTCTCACAGAAATACTTTGCACGAAGCTCATCTCCAGCAGTCAGCTCGAGTGGGGTCTCTGCCGGTGTTGCACTTCCGGTAATGATACGATCAATATGGCTGTATACCAGCTTAATCTCACCTGGTACAAACAGTCCCTGAATCAGAAATTCCTCTCTGAGTCTCTGTGTGGTGTAGGTCTTGACATCTCTTGGACTTACAGCAGTTCTTAACTCCATAAAAATCCTCCTTTGCCGCGCGGTGCAAAAAGCACCGCACCATTTTCATTTAATTTATTTTTATCTATGCTTACTGCTGCTTACGCAGTGCTGCACGCTTACGAAGTGTTGGATCCAGAATCTTCTTACGAATACGAAGGTTCTTTGGTGTTACTTCAAGAAGCTCATCCGTATCAATGAAATCCATACACTGCTCAAGGCTCATTACCTTCTTTGGAACAAGACGCAGTGCATCATCAGAACCTGAAGAACGAGTATTGGACAGATGCTTTGTCTTACAAACATTAACTTCTACGTCCTCTGCCTTACCAGTCTGGCCAACAACCATACCGGAGTAAACCTTCTCACCAGGTCCGATAAACAGGACACCTCTCTCCTGTGCATTATACAAACCGTAAGTAATACTCTCACCATCCTCGAATGCGATGATGGAGCCCTGCTTACGGTACTGGATATCTCCCTTATACTCCTCATATCCATCGAAAATAGTGTTGATGATACCATTTCCCTTGGTATCGGTCATAAACTCACCTCTAAAACCAATCAAACCTCTGGATGGGATGGAGAACTCCAGTCTGGTATATCCACCCTGTGTGGTTCCCATTCCGTGAAGCTCACCCTTACGGCTAGACAGCTTTTGAATAACGGTACCGGAGAACTCATCCGGAACGTCGATATAAACAAGCTCCATAGGCTCTAACAGATGATTTCTTTCATCTCTCTTTGTTAAGACCTCTGCCTTGCTGACTGCAAACTCATACCCCTCACGGCGCATATTCTCAACAAGAACAGACAGATGAAGCTCACCTCTACCGGACACCTTGAAGCTATCCATGTTCTCGGTCTCCTCAACGCGAAGAGAAACATCAGTATTCAGCTCACGGAACAGTCTTTCTCTTAAATGTCTGGAAGTGACAAACTTTCCTTCCTGACCGGCAAGCGGACTGTCATTTACCATAAAATTCATAGCGATAGTCGGCTCAGAAATTTTCTGGAACGGAATTGCTACTGGATTCTCTGGAGAACAGATGGTATCTCCAATATGGATATCACTAATACCAGAAATGGCAACGATGGAACCAATCTCGGCACGCTGCACTTCTACCTTGTTCAGACCATCAAACTCGTACAGCTTGCTGATTTTGACACGACGCTTCATGCTCGGATCGTGATGGTTTACAATAACACAATCCTGATTTACCTTTACAAAACCGTTGTCTACCTTACCAACTCCGATACGTCCTACATACTCATTGTAGTCGATTGTGCTGATCAAAACCTGAGTCGGAGCCTCCGGATCACCTTCCGGTGCCGGAATATGGTCAATAATGGTCTCAAACAGTGGAGCCATGTTCTCTCTCGGATCATCAAGATCACGAACTGCAAAGCCTGCCTTTGCAGACGCAAACAGGAACGGACAGTCTAGCTGCTCATCGCTTGCGTCCAGATCCATCAGAAGCTCTAATACTTCATCTACAACCTCCGTCGGTCTAGCCTCCGGACGATCAATCTTATTAATGCATACAATAACAGAAAGGTTAAGATCAAGCGCCTTGCTTAAAACAAACTTTGTCTGCGGCATTGGACCTTCAAATGCATCAACGACAAGGATAACGCCGTTTACCATCTTCAGTACTCGCTCTACCTCGCCACCGAAATCCGCATGTCCTGGCGTGTCGATGATGTTAATCTTGCAGTCCTTATAGGTAACTGCTGTGTTCTTAGACAGAATGGTGATACCTCTTTCTCGTTCGATATCATTTGAGTCCATGACACGCTCCTGAACTTCCTGGTTCTCACGGAATACGCCGCTCTGCTTTAACAGCTCATCTACCAGTGTTGTCTTACCGTGGTCAACGTGTGCAATAATCGCTACGTTTCTGACCGTCTCTCTCTTTGTTTTCATATAGAAAAAACTCCTCTTAATGCTAATAAACTAAATCAAGCTGCAACTGTTCAATGCATTCACAGCTGCATCAGGTTACTCTACTCCCCCAACTCAGCGCCGCCTTTTTCATGAATTTGGAAACTGCTCATGTCCGTTTTTATTTTCCATATGTCTTTCCATGTGTGTTTTTCATGAGTCTTTCATCACTTTCATGTAAATTTGCACGCAAAAAAGGAGCTGCCTTTTGGCAACTCCCTTATTGTAGCACAAACAATATTCACTTTGCAAGTATTTTTCAAGATTCCGGCGTATCCTTTTGCACAGTTTCTGCCAAACTGACTTCCAACGATACCAAAAACAGCGATACAATAAATGCAGCGACAGCACCAATGGCAAACCAGATTGTCACTAGCTGAAAGGTTGCCATCTCGATTACGATCAGTACGATAATGTGATCAACCAAGCATAGACTTGGGTATTATCCATACCATATTCTCCTCATATAATCAAGTGTTTTTATTGAAAACTCAATGTTTTTAAGCCTTGTATATCTCAGTGACTAAGACTCCCCCATACCCAACATGATGTTTGGAAAAAATCTCTGAATACAGTCAATTAGGTTGTTCTCATCGAAATGTTTTTTGGTATACTGGACATGGCATAAATCTCCTTTGGTGAACTGATTGAAATGCTTCTGATTTTTGTAACTAATGATTGATTGAATGATAAGGAGAGATACAATACGAGGAGAACGATATTTGCAGAATCTGATAAAGCACGATTACCGCCCAGCCGATTCCCGTAGCCAGAGCAACAGCTTTAAGCCCAAGCTTTCCAATCAGCAGATAAGATAACACAACTCTCACGGAAATCTGGATGATCGTTCCGATCACCGGAACCTCCACTCTTCCAATCCCTCTGAAAAAACCCACAAAAGAGCTTCCTGTAAAGCACAGAAAATAGAATATGGAAATGACAGTGATATATTGGTTTGCATTTTTCAGAACCTCCGAAGATGGATCTCCCATCAACAGAATTACTGCTTTATTGGTAGTCAACATCATTATAATAGAAAGGCACACCGCCAGAGTGATCATTACTGCCAGCCCCTGTCTAAGTCCAGAACTGACTCTGTCCTTTTTTCCGGCTCCGCGGTTTTGCGCTACGAACACTGAAATCGCTACAGAGCCACTGTCACTGAAGGAATTGGCGAATCCTTCGATGCGCATGGTCGCAGTATAGGCAGATATCATGTCTGTTCCGCCTGTATTAACTGCTCCCTGCACGAGAAGCTTTCCGATATACAGGCTCGACTGATGAAGTGCTGAGACAAAACCATATTTGGCAGTCTTTTTTATCATCCCTGAATCCATAACACAATCCTTACGTCCGAAAAAGAATTCCGGATGCTTCTTTCTCATAACTGCCATACAGATCACAGATGCAGTAAGCTGTGCTGTGACTGTTGCAGCAGCCGTTCCGGATGTCCCCATATGCAGTCCTGCAACAAAAAGAAAATCAAGTGCCGTATTCAGGCACATCGCGATCACCAGTGTACACAATGGTATCTTTGTATCTCCCGCCGCCTGCAGTACTGCCGCACACCAGTTATAAAAAAAAGTAACCGGCAGCCCCAGAAGAATGATCCATAAATAATCCCATGCATAGGGAGCTACCTCCACCGGTGTTTTGATCGCGGCTAAAATACGTGAAAGAAAAAGCAGACTCACCAGACTTAGTCCAATCGTCGCACCTCCGCCAAATACCAGAGACAGAAAACTCTCCCTTCTCAGCAGTTCCCATTTTTTTTGTCCATATAATTCTGCGAAAATAACTGAAATTCCATTGCAACCGCCATTTAGCATAAAAATAAACAGGTTCATAACACTTCCGGCTACTCCAACCGCTGCAAATGCATTACTTCCTACATAACGTCCAACGATCATAGAATCAATCGTATTATAAAACTGCTGCAAAATATTTCCCATGATCAGTGGCAGCATCAGCGTGATCAGTTCATTTTTTATATTTCCGTGAAGTAAATCTTTTGTGTTTTCCATATATTTTTCACTGCACATCGGATGTGGCAGCGGGCTACTCCTTTCCCAGTAACATAATCTCCGCTTAACAATATATGAAAAAAGCTCAATCTTGTAAAATGCATATTTGGTATGTATAATATAAATAATACTTTATATATCAGAACAGGAGAACACTATGACTTCTTCCGAAATCGAAGCATTTTTTAAAATCATAAAATGCGGCTCTATTTCAGCCGCCGCTGAAAATCTCTTCGTTACACAGCCGGCGCTGACCCGCCGGATCCAGACTCTTGAAAACGAGCTTGGCTATGCCCTGTTCAAACGAAAAAAAGGACAGAAGAATATTGAACTGACAGAAAAAGGAAAGGCATTTATTTCTGTTGCGCAGAGATTACAGGACCTCTGGCAGGAAGCAATGGATATCGGAGAAACAGATCACTCCGACCTTCTGAAAATCTCCGCGATTGACAGTGTCAGCAGCTATATCCTTCCGGAAGTCTTTCGCAGTCTTTCAGACGAACCGGAGAATATCCGGATCTGTTTCCGGCACTGCCACTCCTTTGAGGCTTACGATTATGTTGCAAATGGAATTGCTGATATCGCCCTAATTTCTGATCCCCGCTATTATCCGAATCTCCAAACAGTTCCTCTGTTTCAGGAACCAATGATCCTGCTGGTTAATTCTTCCAGTTCTTGTCCGGATATGGTTTTCCCAAAAGCCCTTGATCCGCGCAATGAAATTTTTCTCCCGTGGAATCCGGAATTTCAGGCATGGCACGATTACTGGTTCGGATCAGCAGCTCAGTAT
>CAVCPW010000071.1:0-5388 GCA_963604075.1 Anaerovoracaceae bacterium
GTATGTATGATGGAATCGAATATCGTGGTTACGGACAGGATATCGTAGAGGAGCTGGCAAAATATTCTCCAGTTCCAGTTTGGAATGGCTTGACAAATGAATTCCATCCAACCCAGATGCTTGCAGATCTGTTGACTATCCGTGAGCATTTCGGTCATCTGGAGGGTATTCATTTTACTTACATGGGATGCAAGATACAACATGGGCAATTCTTTAATGGTAGCCTGCAGCAAGATGGGACTTCATTTTACTGCCTGCACAAACAAGAAATATTTCCCAGATGAAAAGCTGGTTGAGCAGTGTCGTGCATTTGCAAAGGAGAGCGGTGGTTCTGTTACACTGACTGAAGATGTCAAAGAGGGAACCGCAGGTGCAGATGTAATTTACACTGATGTATGGGTATCTATGGGTGAGCCGTCAGCTGTATGGGAGGAGCGTATTCACGATTTGCTTCCATATCAGGTAAATAAGGCAGCAATGGACAATGCGGCAGACGGCGCAGTCTTCATGCATTGCCTTCCAGCCTTCCACGATCTGGATACAGGTATTGGAAAAGAAATTTCACAGAAGTTTGGCTTAAGTGAGATGGAAGTAACTGATGAAGTATTTGAGAGCAGCCAGTCTATTGTATTCGATGAGGCAGAGAACCGTATGCATACGATCAAGGCTGTTATCGCGGCAACCATTTAATCGGAGGCAGTTATGGAGCACAGACGCAAAAGATGGTGCCTAGAGATTGCGGAGATTTTCATGTCATTTTTGATTGTTATATCAGCCGTGATTCTGGTGCTGGATTGGAAGCATTATGAATACTTCTTTATTATCGCGTTTGCAGCGGCAGCTCTTTTGTTTTTGGCTAGAGGCGTCCAAACTGTGGGTGAGGGCAAAGGTCATCTTGCAGGAGGAATCCTGTATCTGGTCGGAGCTACACTCATGGTAAGCTTCTTAACGGCAAGCATACTTACGATTTTGGGAGGCAGTCTGTGAAACAGAAATTACTGGAACTTTTACAGAAGAATGAAGAAGGTTTTTTGTCCGGTCAGGAGTTGTCTGAGCGCCTGAACGTTTCAAGGACCGCAGTTTGGAAAGTGATGAAGAGTCTGGAAGAGGACGGATATGAGATTGAGGCTGTGCGAAATAAAGGTTATCGCTTAAAGCATGAGCCAGATATTCTGACAAAAGAGAGCTGTGCAAGCCGTATTCACACTAAATGGCTTGGCAAAGAACTCTATGCCTACGATATTACTGATTCCACTAATACCAGATTAAAGATTGCCGGAGAGCAGGGCGCACCACATGGAACCGTTGCTGTAGCGAATGCGCAGGAGGCGGGAAAAGGTCGCCTTGGCCGCCATTGGGAGACACCAAAGGGCAGCGCACTTGCTTTTTCCATTCTGCTTCGTCCACAGATTCAGCCGGAGAATGCCTCTATGCTGACACTTGTTGCCGCACTTGCTGTAAGCCGTGCACTCGATGAGATAGCAGATATTAAAACGCAGATTAAGTGGCCGAACGACATTGTGTATCAGGGAAAAAAATTATGTGGCATTCTCACCGAGATGAGCGCTGATATGGATCAGATTCATTATGTCATTGTCGGAATTGGAATCAACGTCCAGATGGCTGATTTCCCAGAGGAAATTCAGGCAACCGCCACCTCTGTAAGGTTGGTTACCGGAAAAGAAATCTTGCGAAGCCGCATTCTTGCAATGGTACTTAAGGAATTTGAAGTACTGTATGAGCAATTTGTCAGCGTGCAGAGTTTGAAGAATCTAAAAGATGAATATGAGAGTCGCCTCGTTAATAAAGATAATCGAGTCAACGTACTCGCACCGACTGGTGCCTGGATTGGAACCAGTCTTGGTATCAGTGAAGACGGTGCGCTCCTTGTTCAGCACGAAGATGGAAGTGTGGAGGCGGTCATCGCGGGGGAGGTATCTGTGAGGGGAATCTACGGATATGTGTAAATAAGCATTTCGTGAAACTAGAAGAAGACACAAAGGTGAATATCATGGAACAGAATGTAGTGCTCTGCGGAGCAAATTCATATGATCAAAAATACTATCTGAATCAGGAGTTTTCAGCGCTGCCGGAAGCCATCAAGAAGGAGCTTCAGATCATGTGTGTCTGGTTTACCGAGGATATCGGCGGTATCTTAACGCTTGAGTTTGAGCCGGACGGAACACTGGTCATGAAGACAACGGCAGACGATATGGATTACTATTATGATGAGATCGGTGCAGGGTTGAAGCTGCACCAGATGCAGAAGCAAAAGCGAGAGTTGATGGAATCACTTGAGCTGTACTATCGCGTTATGTTTTTGCATAAAACAGTAGAAGAGGCAGGAAAAGAAATTTTATGAGGATAGGAACGGTAGAAATTTCCCATCCTGTTGCGTTAGGGCCGATGGCAGGGGTGACTGACCTGCCATTTCGTCGTCTCTGCAGGGAAATGGGCTGTGGCCTTTTGTATACCGAGATGGTCAGTGCAAAGGCATTGTCCTACCACAACAAAAATACAGAGCCAATATTAGAAACAGAAGATGGTGAACATCCGCTTGCAGTGCAGCTTTTTGGCAGTGAGCCAGAGCTTCTTGCTGAGATGGCCAAAAAGCTTGAGGAAGGTCCATATGATATCATTGATTTAAATATGGGTTGTCCGGTTCCAAAGGTTGTCAATAACCACGAGGGTTCAGCACTGATGAAGGATCCCGTGCTTGCCGGGAAAATCATCGAGGCGATGGCAAAGGCAGTCAAAAAGCCTGTGACCGTTAAGATTCGACGCGGCTGGGACGAGACAAGTGTGAATGCGGTCGAGATTGCAAGGATTGCGCAGGAGAGCGGAGCGGCGGCAGTCGCTGTTCATGGAAGAACCAGAAAGCAGTATTACAGTGGAACAGCAGATTGGGACATCATTCGTCAAGTAAAAGAGGCAGTGAAGATTCCTGTTATTGGAAATGGTGATATCACTGATGCAGCGTCAGCAAAGAAAATGATGAAGGAAACCGGTTGTGACGGTATCATGATTGCGCGCGCGGCAAAGGGAAATCCGTGGATTTTCAGAGAACTAAAAGAAGCATTTGAGGGCAAACAAATCAGTCCAAGACCAACCTACAAAGAGGTATGCGAGATGATTCTTCGCCATGCAAAGATGCAGATTGAATATGTAGGTGAGCATATGGGAATTTTGCAGATGAGAAAACAGGTTGCATGGTATACAGCAGGTTATCCGGGTTCATCAAAGCTTCGCCAGGAAGTCAATCAGGTAACAACCTACGAGGAACTAAAAAGTCTGTTGACAAGGTTTGCTGTTTCCGATATAATGGTTTGAGCGACAGAAGTATTTCTTGTCGTTTATTAATTTTAAACATTTAATCAATAAATAATATTATGAGCCTGAAGGCAGGCCGTAGAAAGGCATGGTTACAGTCATGGCAGAAAAGAAAATGATGACCGTCGAAGGTCTGAAAAAGCTGGAAGACGAGTTACACGAGCGTAAAGTTGTCATTCGTAAGGAGATTGCAGATAAGATCAGAGAGGCACGTGAGCAGGGAGATCTTTCCGAGAATGCTGAGTACGATGCAGCGAGAGATGAGCAGCGTGACAATGAAGCAAAGATCGAGGAATTGGAGAACCTGATCAAAAATGCAGTCGTTATTTCTGATGACGATATTGACCACAATGTTGCAAACCTTGGTTCTGCAGTTATGTTGAAGGATCTGGAGTCTGGCGAGGAGATGGAATTCTCTATCGTAGGTTCCGCAGAGGTAAACAGTCTTGAGTTCAAGATTTCAAATGAGTCCCCTCTTGGAAAAGCAATGCTTGGAAAGAAGAAGGGTGATATCATTGTTGTAGATTTCATGGGCAATGAAATAAAGTATCAGGTATTAGATGTAAAGAGATATTAAGGATAGGAGTTTTATACGATGGCGGATAATAATCAGGATATTAATCAGCTTCTTAAGGTTCGCCGTGAGAAGCTGGCTGAACTGCAGGAGCAGGGAAACGATCCATTTACCATTACAAAGTATGATGTGACAGCTCATACAAAGCAAATTAAGGACAATTATGATGAGCTTGAGGGAAAGGAAGTTTCCATTGCAGGCCGTATGATGAGCAAGCGTGTTATGGGAAAGGCCTCTTTCTGCAACATTCAGGATAGAGACGGCAACATTCAGTGCTATGTAGCAAGAGACAACGTTGGAGAGGATGCATATAAGGCATTCAAGAAAATGGATATCGGTGATATCGTAGGTATCAAGGGTACACCATTCACCACCAAGACCGGTGAGAAATCTGTACATGCTGCTGAGGTGACATTGCTTTCCAAGAGCCTTCAGATTCTTCCTGAGAAATTCCATGGTCTGACGAATACTGATATCCGTTATCGTCAGCGTTATGTCGATTTGATCATGAATCCAGAGGTAAAGGATACTTTCATTAAGCGTTCAAAGATTATCAAGGAGATTCGTAACTTCTTGGATGGAAGAGATTTCATGGAAGTTGAAACTCCAATGCTTGTTTCCAATGCAGGTGGCGCGGCAGCCAGACCGTTCGAGACTCATTACAATGCTCTTGACGAGGATGTAAAGCTTCGTATTTCTCTGGAGCTGTACTTAAAGAGATTGATCGTTGGCGGACTAGAGCGCGTATACGAAATCGGTCGTGTATTCAGAAATGAGGGCGTTGATACTCGTCATAACCCAGAATTCACACTGATGGAGCTGTATCAGGCATATACCGATTATGAAGGTATGATGGAACTGACCGAGAGTATGTTCCGTTACCTGGCTGAAAAGGTTTGCGGCAGCACTGTAATTTCTTATAACGGAACTCCAATCGATTTAGGAAAGCCGTTTGCACGTCTGACTATGATCGATGCAATCAAGCAGTATGCAGGCATTGACTTCGATCAGATTAAGACAGATGAGGAAGCAAAGGCATTAGCAGATGAACATCACATCGCATATGAGGCTCGTCACAAGAGAGGCGACATCATTAACATGTTTTTCGAGGAGTACTGTGAGGAGAAGCTGATTCAGCCGACATTCATCATGGATCACCCGATCGAGATCTCTCCTCTGACAAAGAAGAAGCCGTCTGATCCATCCAAGGTAGAGCGTTTCGAGTTGTATATTAATACATGGGAGATGTGTAACGCATATTCCGAGTTAAACGACCCGATAGATCAGAGAGAACGTTTCAAGGCACAGGATGCAGCAGCTGATGCAGGTGATGAGGAAGCAAACCATACCGATGAGGATTTCCTGAACGCATTGGAGGTAGGTATGCCGCCGACAGGTGGTATCGGATATGGTATCGACCGTCTGGTTATGCTGTTAACTGATTCTGCAGCAATTCGTGATGTACTCCTGTTCCCGACGATGAA
>CAVCPW010000072.1:0-2038 GCA_963604075.1 Anaerovoracaceae bacterium
GCACTTTCCGTCATTATGAAGATGGTGCCAGACGCCATAAGCTCAGACAGTCCGGTGTGAGTGGAAAGCCGGTAACCAATCTGTTAAAAAATACCGGATTTGACTCGATGGGTGAGTTTGAAGATGCGTGGGGCAATGCATCTGGTCTGACGGATGCTTCCGCATGGAGTGTCGTGCGTGTAACGGACAAGGGTTACCTTGCCGATACTTCGATAAGGATCGCAAAGACAAAGGCAGACAGCTTTGCAGCTGTTATTCAGCAGATTTGGCTGGCAGCGGGAACCTATACCCTTTCCGCCTACACTTTTGTGAATAACGTTGCAGCAGTAAGCGCATCGGCAAGTGCAGCGGTAAATGCATCAGAAAGTACAGTAGTAAGTGCATCTGCAAGCGCAATAGTAAGCATGTCAGAAAGTACAAATATTGCACAGTCAGGCGCAGGACTGGCAGTTCGTTTTGCCGATAATTCAATGTCATATTCACCTGAATTTTTGACTGGAAATTCGGATACGGATATTGACAGTGGATGGAAGCGAATCAGCCAGACATTTACCGTAAGTAGTGCACAGGTTGTCACAATCTATGGTGGAATCTTCAATACGACAGGAACCGCATGGTTTGACTGTTTCCAGCTGGAGACGGGAGACCATATGAGTGATTTTAACATGGTAAATAACGGCCGTTTCGCAAGAAGCAGCAGTATCGGAGTAAACGACTGGAACCATGTAAATCTGGCCGAATCTGATACAACAGTAACGGACGGTGAGCGAGGAACCTGCCTGAGAATCACAGGAGAGCCTGATAAGGAAAAGTGTGTACTTCAGGGAATCTATGCAAAGGGTGGCGAAGGTGATGTATTCCGTTTCGGTTGCTTTGCAAAGGCGGATGCCATTCCGGGAAAGACATTTCGTCTGGCAGCAGCGGTTATCTACACCGATGGAACCCATAAGTGGGAAAATGTCGATTTTGATCCCTACCGAAGCGGCTGGCAGTATGTCAGTGGTGTGCTGTCGACCGATGATGAGGATTCGGTAACACACAAGCAGTACAGTGCAATTCATCTTTACATCATGTATGACAATCAGATGAATCCGGGCTATTTTACGGATGTTCAGTTCATGAAGGATGACAGCTGGAGTTATACCTATGACAGCAAGGGAAACTTAAATACAGCGAAAAAGACAAGAGAAAACAATGCCTTTCATCATAACAGTAAGGATCAGCTCAGTCGTATGTCGGCGATGGACGGCACTGCTTATGATATTTATTACAATGCGAAGAGAAATCCGCTGTATGCAAAGAGCGCGGAGGGGCAGAGAAGTTATTTCTGGTACAACAAAAAGGGACAGCCTGCGACCATGTCCATTGAGGCAGATAAAAACTCGGCCGCAGTTACAGTGGGAAGAGTGTATTATATCCGCCAGCAGCGTTCAGGAAAATATCTGGACACAAAGGACGGTGATGTAAGCGGATCCAATATTCAGCAGTACACATTCAATGGCTCAGATGATCAGAAGTGGAAGGTGGAGGATGCTGGAGAAGGCTATATCAAGTTTGTATCCCAGTCTGGAACAAAGTCAAAACTGATTGACGTTTTAAATGGATGGAGTGCAGAAAGAACCAACATTCAGCTGTATCCGGATCACGGTCATGATGCACAGAAGTTTAAGTTAAAGGCAGTAGAAGGAGGCGGCTACCAGCTTCTTGCCAAGTGCAGCAGTGACAAAAAGTGTGTAATGGTTTCCACGGGAAGTGCAGCCGAAGACGTGTTTGCCAATAAGGCAAATGTGGAGCTGCAGAGTGCCTCCTCCGACAGCGAGCCGAGAAGCATCTGGTACTTCGAGCCGGCGGATGAGGGTGATGTCAGTGCAGCACCACAGGATGGAATGCTTCTTCGTATCCGTGCACGTCATTCCGGTCAGTATGTACGTGCAGCAAATGGCACCATGAAGATCGGGGACGGTCTGCAGCAGACATACAGCTCCTTCTGGCCTGCCGAGGAGTTTCTTCTTACAAAGGCGCAGAATGAAAATGGCAC
>CAVCPW010000073.1:0-8010 GCA_963604075.1 Anaerovoracaceae bacterium
GGTTGGCTCTTCCTTTCGGATGTTGGTTTGGTCACTTACATTCTACTTGAAAGATTCCTTCCATGGATTATTTAGTTTTCAAATGTTCAACTTCATTTTACAATCGGCGATTTATGTTATTAAGCTTTCAGATTACAAAATTTTCAGATTACATCTACAGGCTGTATTTTCGGATCGCTCTTATCACTTCATAATCATTTCTTCGTCACTCGGCAAGCCTTTTGCAAGCTTTGACGGTGCATCCTGATACCAATAGGCAACGGACGTATAATCATCATAGCGCGGACCTGTCCAGCCGAGATTGTCGATCGTCATCTTAAAATTCTTAGAGAAGTAGACTGGATCCTTCTCATGGAAACGATAGAGCAAAAAGCGTTGCTGTCCGTTGTAAAATTCGCGGTTATCCCCAAAGATTGCATACAAACCGGTATACAGTCCACTGAAGGTCTGATAGCGATTCAAAATAATATCATTTCCAAATCCATAGGAACCACAGAAATAATCCTCGGTGCCTGTGTAGTTCATCGTTGGATAGCGTTCATCGTCGATATACATCTTTGCCTCGCCCTCGACCCAGCAGGTATTATTTCCGTTCATACCTGTTGCAAGCGTTACACCTGCAAAGCAGCCTCTGCCCTCGATTCCATCAATAATCGTGTACGCATGGCCTTTTGTAACTGGGTGTTCCTGGCGGTATGCAGCATGAAAATATCCGGCATTTTGGGGAATCTCGCCGTGCCAGCCAGAGATCATATAGTATAACGTTTCTTCTTTCTTTCCGCGGTTTTCCATCGTAATGCGGCAATGCTTACGAAATGGCATCTCCCAGTAGCTGTTAAAGCCGCGCCCCGGTGCCGTAAGAATCTTTGCAGAATTTAAGACCACATAATTTCCATCTCTATCCTTAAAATTCTCATCATATGCACAGCCAAAAAAGGCAGAAATCGGTGCCTCAACAGAAGGAAATTCCTCATTTTCCCAGTAAATACGCATCACAAAGCTATGTCCAACATAGCCGGTAAACCAAATATGCGTGATCATGCCCGGTCCGTCCGTATCACACAAAACAACTGTCTCACCCGGTGCAATCTGGATACATGGGCGTAATTTCTCACAGTCTTTTCCCTTTGTGCCGCCGCTTTTCTGACCAGTCGGATTCTCAGCAGAAAATCCAAAGCTTTGTCTGTTTTCCATTCTGTACAATGCCATGCCTGTTACCTGCCTTTCCTTCTTACGTTGTCTTATTTTCTCTTATTTTTCTTATTGACTTGTTTTTTTTTATTCTTTACTCTCTGCTTTTAAGTACTTCATCAATTTCAGCGCAATCAGGCATAACGCGAAGTGCACCCTTTCGTGTTGTGATACGGGCTGCCGCTGCATTCGCGAAGGTAAGCATCTTTGTAAGATCTGCCTCTGTCAGATTTTCCAGTCCATGCTCGCAGACAAAATGAAGTACGCAGCCGCAGAAGGTATCACCCGCACCTGTAGTTTCAATGGTATTTTTCTGAAGGAATGGCTTCACCTCTACGATCTTGTCTTCGTAATATGCGCGACTTCCCTCCTTACCCATGGACACTAAAATGAGCGGAATGTTGTAACGCTCACGAATCCAATTGACACCGTCCGTATAATCCTCTTTTCCAGTGAGCCACTGAATCTCATTGTCAGAGATCTTTAAGATGTGACAATGACCAAGACCGTAAAGCACCTGCTCCTTTGCCTCATCTAAAGACTTCCACAGCGGTGGGCGAAGATTCGGATCGAAGGAAATCAATGCATTGGCCTCTTCTGCAATAACGATGGCCTTTTTTGTTGCGGCACGCACTCCCTCATGTGTCATAGACAGCGTTCCGAAATGAAAAATCCTGGAGCTTTGAATGAGCTCTACCGGAATTTCATCCTCTGTTAACATCATATCAGCCCCTGGATTGCGATAGAATGAAAAATCACGGTCACCATCCGGATATGTGTGCACGAGTGCAAGTGTGGTATGAATTTCCGGGTCACTAAGAAGACCTTTTGAATCAATGCCTACCTCTGTGATCGCATCACGCAGCTGTTTTCCAAAAAAGTCATCACCAACCTTTCCGATAAATGCCGTCTTATGGCCAAGCTTTGTAAGCATCGCAAGCACGTTACACGGCGCACCGCCCGGATTTGCCTCAAACAAAGGATTTCCCTGTCCGCTTACTCCATTCTCGGTAAAATCAATCAATAATTCACCCAACGCTGTTACATCATATATTTTCTCACTCATATCTATTTCCTTTCATGCACTTTCACACTTTAATTAGCTTAATTTCTTTACTCGATATCATACTTTACTCAACATCATACTTTGTGACATCCATGTATACTGTTCCATCTGCTGCAAATGAGATTTTCTTTGCTGCTGTATCAGTTGTAAAGGTAACGCTCATTACCTGCTCGCCATCGTTTGCAAAAACCTCTGCGCTGAAACGGTCAATCACAACTCGTAATTTAAGTATACCTCCCTTATCTCTTACCTTACAGGAACGCTTGTGAACCATTGCGATTCGAGATTCGGAATAGCTTCTGTCAATCTCGAGTTCAGACTCATGTGGACGATAACGAAGCGCAGTATAATGCTTGTCATCCTGCGCAAAACGCATCTCAAATAAATAATAGCTGTCATCCGTACTTTCCGGTGCAATATTAAGCTCAATATCAACCACACGACCTTCAATGCCATCAAGCGTTACCATATCTGCTACACGTACGCCATTGTAGGAAACCTGATTTTTGCGGCATGCATCAAATTCCTTTGTCGGGCGCTGGATCAGCTTTCCGTCCACGATAGACAATTCTCGCGGCATCGTCATCTGACCAAACCACTGCTCGCTCTCCGAGTGCTGATTAACAAATGCCCAGTTTTGCATCCAACCGATCATGATTCGTCTGCCATCCGGTGCCTGAACGGTCTGCGGTGCATAAAAATCAATGCCATAATCAATCGACTGTGCATGCTCACACTCAAATTTTCCAGTCTCATCATCGTAGCTTCCAATCTGGTACACAACACCATGACCGTTTGGATACTCAAG
The DNA here is from genome assembly GCA_963604075.1 of Anaerovoracaceae bacterium. GTDB lineage: Bacteria > Bacillota > Clostridia > Lachnospirales > Lachnospiraceae > Anthropogastromicrobium. The sequence goes on from CAVCPW010000073.1 coordinate 3,066, forward strand.
GCCTTCTGCCTCCATCTCCATCGGGCTTACAATCAGCACATATTTCCCATCTAATTCAAAGAAATCCGGGCATTCCCACATCTTGCCAAAGCGACCATTGTTTTCTGCAAGCGTGCTCTTAAAGCTCCACGAAAAGCCATCCTGACTTTCAAACTGGACTGCCCTGCCATCGCCCTGTCCGTCACAGGTAACCGCAACGCAGCGATAACTGCCATCTGCTGACTTCCATGCTTTCGGATCACGAAAATCGAATCGGCTGGAGCCTGCTGGCAGCTGGCTGGCTACCATAATTGGATTTTTCTCACACTTTTCAAAATTTATACCATCACCGATTGCAACACACTGCTGCTGAACGTCATGCATCGTGCCATCTGACTGCTGTTCGGACAATACACCCGTATAAACAAGCAGCTGACGTCCATCATGCAGTTCCACTGCGCTTCCTGAGAAACAACCGCCGCCATTTTCATACGGTTCATCTGGTGCAAGTGCTGCCGGAAGATACGTCCAATGAAGCAAATCTTCACTCACTGCATGACCCCAATGCATCGGTCCCCAAAATGGTCTGTACGGGTAATACTGATAAAACATGTGGTACTGATTTTTATAATAGGAAAAGCCATTCGGATCATTCATCCATCCGACATACGGTGTCAGATGAAAAACTGGTTTGCTCTCTGCTTTGATTTCCTTTGCTTTTTCTGCTTCATAAGCTCTCGCCTTTGCTAACTTTTCACTAATCATAAGCTTGTCTCTCCTTTTCGCTATATCCAGTTTCTTAATTTTTATTCTAAGTCAAGCGGATATTCGCAATCCGCTTCGCTACTTGATTTGGTTAAATTTTTGTTTTGCTAACAAACAATCCCATATTGTATACTTATTTTCCTGATTCTTCTACAAGACAAGTATTACACAATTCATCCAGTATGTCAACCGCTTAACATATTGACGATTTGCCAAAATTTTGCCTTCTTTTTTGTCCTTTTTGCTAATAATCCAGATTACATTTATGTGAACTACTCCGACTTATAGAAGTCGGAGCTTCCTGCTTAAACTTAACTTCAATTTGACTTCAACTTAACATTATAATTTTTACTTAACTTCAATCTAGCTTTAACTTGTAATGCCCGCGCCCGCATTTTTCAAGATATTTCTCATCGCAAAGCTTTTTTAGTACACGCTGTAGCTGCCTGCGGCTGCAGTGAAGGCTGAGCATCGTTTCATTGACGCTTGTAATCTCATGATCAAGCCGAGCATCCTGTAAATATAACAGTACCTTTTCCTCTAATGTCTGCACGGTCAATTCCATCTTTGACATCATATTTAACTTATCCGCTAACTGTCCCATAACAAATCTTAAAAACACAGGGTCGTTTTCAAGTTGTGCACGATTCTGCTGGAATGGGATTGCAAGGCAAAGCACTGTCTCCGCAGCCTCCGTGAAAAACGGATTGAATTTTTCTCTGCAAAATTCGACGTCGCCAAGCAAGGTTCCTCTCCCTGAAATTGCAATGCCATAGCCTCTGCTATTCTCATCTATCCCATAAATCTGTACGTTTCCACTCTCCACAATCAAAAACTGACGAAGCGATTCGAGCGGCTGTGTCAACAGCTCTCCCTTCTCAAATTGAAGCAGGCGCATTGACTTTGGTCTGTCATGAAAACGAACCTTTTCTCTTTTTAGAATTGCCTCAAGCAACTCTTCACTATGAATTTCCCGCATCCCTCGCCTCCAATTTTTTTCTTTATTGTGCCATATGGCACAAACAAATGCAAGCCTCTTTGCTATACTGATTTTGGGATTTCACAAAAGTATTGCCATTCACGATTATTTTATTTTACAAAGGTGATTCCACGATTGCTTCATAAATCGTAATGCAAAAGCTTACATTTCCAGAAAGGCAGATCATATCTATGGATACAATCTTTGATACTAGCCATTTGTATAGAACCTACTTTAAAATGGCACTCCCTGTTGTCCTCGGACTCGTTGTGACACTGATTTACAACCTCGCGGACACCTTTTTTATTGCGCAGACAAACGATACGGCACTGATTGCCGGAGTCTCCGTCTGCTCTCCTGTTTTCACCACACTCATGGCATTTGGCAACATCTACGGTCAGGGTGGAAGCTCTTTGATCTCGCGATTGCTTGGTCAAAATGACCTTGACGGCACGAAGCGCGTGAGTGCGTTCTGCTTTTATGTTTCAATTGCAACTGGCGTTGTTCTTGCTGTGTTTATGATGGCATTTCGCACTCCGCTGCTCGTTCTGCTCGGCACCGACATCGACACCTTTTCCCACGCAAGAGATTATTACAGTGTGCTTGCTGTATGCGCGCCGATTGTTGTTCTAAGCTTTATTCATTCTAATCTGGTTCGCTGTGAGGGACTTGCCACCCAATCCATGATTGGAAGTATGTTTGGCACCGTGGTTAATATTATCCTCGACCCGATTTTAATCTCCGTCCTGCATATGGGCGCATTCGGTGCTGCCATTGCGACTGTAATCGGCTATTTTTGCAGCGATATATATTTTCTCGGACTGCTGCACAAAAAGAGCCATTGCCTGTCCGTTTCCTTCTCACATTGCCGTGTTCATGCTGATGAGGTAAAACAGATTCTTGGCGTTGGCATCACCGCAGCGCTGACCAATCTGATGCAGAGTCTCACTGTGATTGTGTTAAACCAATTCCTTCTCTCCTACGGAAGCGACCGTATTGCTGCGATGGGAATTGTTCTTAAAATCAACATGATTGTTCAGCTTATCCTGACCGGCTTTGCCTTCGGTGCAGTTCCGCTCTTTGGTTATCTGTACGGTGCAAAGCTACGCGATGAAATGACGAAGCTTTTAAAATTCTGTCTTGGCTTTCTGACTGTCATCGCACTCGTATTAACTGTAGTCCTATGTTTCCGCTCAAATACATTTTTACAAATTTTTGTGCAGGATGAAAGCATGATTCAAAGTGGTGCAAAGATGCTTCGCTGGCAGGCAATCAGCTCTGTCTTTGCCGGAATTGTACTGCTGTGTACTGTGCTGTTTCAGGCAGTCGGAAAGATTATCCCATCATTTTTGCTGTCTATCAGCAGACAGGGCTTTGTATTTCTCATTGCTCTGCTTCTTTGTTCGGCACTCTTTCACTACACAGGAATCTTAATGGCACAGGCAGTAGCCGATGCGCTCAGTGCACTATTGGCTGTTGGACTGCTTGTAAAAAATAAGAATGTCCTGACCGCCAACTAATCTTTATACAACAAGCAATCCACACAAACCACCTTGATTCAAACGTATAGATTTCTCAAGTCGAGTGTGATAATATAAAATAAAGCAAAATACAACGCACACGCGCAAAGCAAAAAGGAGAGACTACAACAAGATGAGCAATCAAAACGCTTTTGAACCACTTCATGTCAGTGAAAATGGGCGCTACCTCATGGAAGGAAATATACCATTTTTCTGGTTAGGCGACACGGCATGGCTAATGCTTCTGAAATTAAATGAGGATGAGATTTATACGTACCTTAGAAACCGAAAGGAAAAAGGTTACAATGTGATTCAGACTGTGCTAATTCATTCCACTTCTCAACTCGATATCAAATCCTCTCTTGCCCCTGGTAAAAAGGATGTAACACAACCCGCATATTGGGATTTTGTAGATCGCATTCTGGATATTGCGGAGCAAATGGGACTGTATATTGGTCTTTTGCCTGCATGGGGGTCTCTAGTAAAAGAAAACGTTCTAAACATGGATACAATGCGTGTTTACGCCGATTTTCTTGGAAAGCGTTATCAAAATCGTAAACATCTAATCTGGATTTTAGGTGGTGATGTGCGAGGAGATGCCGGATACGATGTATTCTGTCTGGCAGGTCGCATTTTGAAAGCCTACAATCCAGACCGCCTGATCACCTATCACCCATTTGGACGTACTTCCTCCTCATTGTGGTTTCATAATGAACCGTGGTTGGATATGAACCTGTTTCAGTCCGGACATAGACGCTACGATCAGGCTTCACTTGGTGAATGGGACGACAACACAATCCGCGAGACCTTCTTCGGCGAAGATAACTGGAAATATGTTGAACGTGATCTTTCCTATGACACAGCAAAGCCTACCCTTGATGCCGAGCCTTCTTATGAAGGGATTCCACAGGGACTTCACAATCCAAGAAATCCATACTGGGAGGAATGGGATGTACGCCGCTATGCCTACTGGTCCGTATTTGCCGGAGCTGCCGGACATACCTATGGAAGCAACGCCATTATGCAATTTTATGATGATTTAACGCAAAGTGGTGCTTACGGTGTGCGTGAGATCTGGCAGGATGCCATGCATCACCCTGGGTGCGCTCAGTTAAAATATTTAAAGGATTTGATGGAAAGTGTTGATTTCACAAATGGAAAATCCGATGACAGTTTGTTACTATTTGGTCAAAAAGAACGCTATCACCGCATTGCTGTATTTGCGGGTGCAGATTTTATTTTCTGCTATGACTACATGGGCGATGAGTTCAAACTTGACCTGCGCCGCTATCAGAATATCGCGCTCGATGCTTACTGGATGGACCCGCGAAATGGTAGTCTCAGCTATATCACAACCTTAAAGGACAAAGAAAAATGGCTTGCCAGCCCTGTTGCTAGAAAAGAAACGGCAAATGACTGGGTATTGGTTCTCAAAAAAAGCAACTAATCATAAAATGCCTTCCAAGAGTTTAGATTCTCATTCTAATTCTTGGGGGGCTGCTCAGTACTCGTCCCAATGTCAAACCCTTAGATACAAAATGCCGCATACAAAGGAACAATCTTTTTATTGTCTTCAAATGCAAAGTTTTTTGCAGAAAGTTTAATCGCATATGCTGGTGTGAACTACTCCGACTTATAGAAGTCGGTGCTTCCTGCTTCAACCACTACTGCATTGGCTACGATACACGTAACTCAATGTCTT
>CAVCPW010000074.1:0-3029 GCA_963604075.1 Anaerovoracaceae bacterium
ATCATGTCAAGTGCTTCCTGTCCGTTAGAAGCACTTGCAACAATTTGGGCATGATAATTCTCCCATGGAATAGCCGTTTTGAGACCGTTTCTTATAGCAACCTCATCATCGGCAAGCAGAACACGGATAAATGTTGATTCCATGTAAGTTCCTCCTTGTATAAATTTGTTTCGACTCGTCTGTTGAGTTATTCTAACATGAATCAGAAAAAAATGCAATGAATACTCGTTTATACTACAAAATGAATAATAGAAAAATGTTACATGATGGAAAATGTTACATAATCAATGAAAAATGATGTTGAAAATTGTTAGTATTCATGATAAAGTAAAAACACGATGAGCGGTTGCCCAGGTCTGCTTTAATGATCGGACGGGCCGCAAAAGGAATTTAAGGAGGAAATTTTGATGAAAAGAAAAGGTATGAGTCTTGCACTGTGTGCAGCAATGGCACTGGGTACTGTTGGTGTGATTCCGGCAATGGCAGATGATGATGTAACCACAATCACTTATTGGGTAAATGACCGTCATGATAGCGAGTACATGACAGAGATGATTGAAAAGTACAACGAGGAGAATACAGACGGTATCTACATTGACATGCAGATCATCACAGATGATTATGAGAATATGATTTCTCTGGCGTACACAGGCGGCACTGCACCGGATATCATTGGACAGAGCGTTACTCTGAAAAATTTTGTAGATAACGATATGCTGGTTCCGTTAAATGATTATATTGATGCAGACGAGGAGTATCAGAAGGTAAATGAGCCATACGAGCATGCATATGAAGGTTTAAACTACATGAATGGAAACCTGTACTGGGTATATTCTGGTATGAGATCTGGTGTTCGTGTTGAGTACAACAAGGATCTGCTCGAGGAGAATGGTTATACCGAGGTTCCAAGCACTCTTGATGAGTACATTGAAATGGCAAAGACAATCACTGAGAATGGAAATGGTGATTATTACGGAATCGGATTTACATCATCTTCACCATTTGAACGTTTACTTGAGATGGTTGCACAGGTATCCGGAATTTACTACTATGATTATGTAAATGGTAAGTTTGATTTCAGCGGATACAAAGAAATCCTTGAAAAGGGAAAAGAGCTTGTTGAAGTTGCTTATCCGGATCAGCAGGGTGTTGATAACATGAGAGCACTCTTTGCAGAGGGAGAGTTCGCACTGTGGAGCAATGCTTCTCAGGAGGCAGGTGTATTTACCAGCCAGCTGCCAATCGAAGACTTCGAGTGGGGCGTAGCAGAGGTTCCGTCTCTTGATGGCGAGATTAAGGGCGCACTTCAGACTACACCGTCTAAGGGATATGCGATCATGTCTTCTAGTGAGCATAAGGATGAGGCATGGAAAGTAATTCAGTATTTCCAGTCTGAGGAGTTCTTGAAGGGATACTTAGAGAATGGTTACTGCCTGCCAATTTCTACTTATATGGATGAAAAGATTGATAAGTCTAAGACAGGCCGTCTGGCAGATTTCTCCTTACTTGATTATGAGTCTGTATATCCGGCAGTACCGACAATCAACTTGACTGGTGATGACTACAGAACAGTTCTGTGGAATGCAATCATGGGCTATGTTGATATTGATGAGGCAATTGAGGATCTGAATACACGTTATAATGAGGCATATGAAGCTGATATCGCATCTGGTAGTGTACAGAGACTTGTGATCGAGGATTATGATCCGCTTCATCCAAGCGCAGGAACCGCTACATATCTGGATGAATAAGAAACAGACAGCCTATAATGGCATCTGATAACACGGGAAGGCTGTTTCCAAAATGAAGGAGACGGCTTTCCCTTTATTATCGCATCAAAATAGAATGTAACTGTGAATACTCATAGTTATAATAGAACAACTATAAAAGGAGGATTTTATGAGCCAGAAGAATTTGACTTTTTCACAAAAAATCCAGAAGGCGAAAAACAGTGGAAGCATTTCTGCAACATTGATGCTGGCACCGGCTGTATTTTTCCTTTGTCTGTGTTCCATCTATCCGTTTATCTGGATTTTCCGCTATGTGGCCTGTGATTATAATGGATTTAAATCAACTTTCACGGGCTGGAAGAATTTTCAGCGTATGCTGAATGATAAGGTTTTCTGGAATAGTGTAATACATACGTTTGAATATGCTTTCTATAAGCTTATTTTCATTATTCCGTTAGCATTACTTATGGCTGTTTTACTGAATCAGAAGCTGAGAGGCTCCTCTGTATTCAGAGGAATTTATTTCATGCCTACAGTTATAAGTACTTCTATTGCAGGTATGATATTCGCATTCATCTTTGCAACAAAGAATGGTATATTGAATTCTATTCTTGAGAGTATGAACCTGATCAGCTCGCCTATCAAATGGCTGACCAGTCAAAACGTTGTTATGGTTGCCGTTACGATCCTGGCAATCTGGGGCGGCTTTGGTAACTATATGCTTTACTTTATTACAGGTATGACCGGTATCTCGGAAGATGTGTATGAGAGTGCGAAGATTGATGGTGCAAATGGAGTACAGACATTCTTTAAAATCACACTTCCAATGCTTGCACCTGTATTAAAGGTTGTATTGATGCTTGCCATCACCGGAGCATTTAAGGATTATGAGGCAATCATGGTACTTACAAGTGGAGGTCCAGGAAACCGTTCTATGGTAATGTTCCTGTATATTTACAACATTATCTTTGGTTCGTCAGGAAGTTCCAGTCAGGCACAGATCGGTTATGGTGCGTTGCTTAGTGTTGTAGCAGCTGTAATCGTTGGTATTGTAACAGGCATTTATCTGTTTGTTTCTAAGAAACTTGATGATGTGGTATAATTAAGGAGGAGATACGATGGAAAAAAATCATGCAGTCTATTCAACGAGAACTAAGATTGTCCGTCTGATCATCTGGCTGTTCTTGGCATTTGTGGCGGTCATCACAATCTTCCCAGTGTGCTATGTTATCTTTGGTTCTTTTAAGTCAAACAAAGAGTTACTTGTAGGTGGTTCAAATATTTTCCCAACTACATGGG
>CAVCPW010000075.1:0-6510 GCA_963604075.1 Anaerovoracaceae bacterium
TTTTCTCTGCCGGATTGGTTGTCTTTGCAGTTGTGATCTTGCATAATTTGTTAGGCTATATATTCGGTTTTGCAGTTGGAAAATTATTACGTATGGGAGTATATAAGACAAAGGCAATTTCCATTGAGGTTGGTATGCAAAACTCGGGTCTTGCTACATCCCTTGCGGCAGCTGCATTTCCTGATTTAGCAATGGCAACAGTCCCTGGAGCAATATTCTCAGTATGGCATAATATTTCAGGAGCCATTTTGGCAAATCTTTACAACCGATGGACTGAGTGAGTGAACTACTCCGACTTCTACAAGCTGGAGTAGTTCATTTTTCTACTTTCTATTTTCAACCATATGTGTTATAATTACTCTGTATGGTTTCAGCAAAGAGAATGTAACTATATTTGAATGATTTCACGTTGCCTGTGTAACAGGCAGGGGAGAGATGGATGCATATGGAGAAAAAAACTAGGCCGACCGAAACGGTACCAGAGCCTGACGGATTGAAGGATGCCTCTACCGCGGCGGATATAGACCAAAAGCGCGAAGAGAGAGCAAGGCTTCGTGAGACGCAAAAGCAAAACGCAGTGAAAGTACACGGAAGCTTGAGCGCATACATGAACTGGCCGCTGCTTGTTTGCATTGCACTTTTGATTCTCAGTATCATTGTCACGATGATTGACTGGATGGCGGGTGTGGCGGCATGCGTTTGTTCGATTGTTATGATTATTGGGCTGATGGTGCTCTCAATCTATTATCACCGCAGAATCAACAGTGATATGGTGGGATTCGGTGCAGGATATGCCCAGATTCAAAAGCAATTGCTTCAGGAGATGGAATTTCCGTATGGCGTGGCAGATGAGACTGGCAGACTGATTTGGATGAATGAATCATTTAAAGAGATTGTTCAGTTGAATAATAATTCGCACAAGAATCTGGCAGCACTGTTTCCGGGAATTGACCGGCAGTTCCCAAAGAATCAGAAGATTATAAAGATTCACTCACAATATTTAGATCGAAAGTATCAGATCACGATAAAGGGAGTGTCAATCCGTGCTATCGTGGATACTGTAGTCGATGAGGAGGATCAGGGGAAGAATGCACCGCTTATGTACGCGGTGTATCTGTCGGACGAGACGGAGATGCTTGGTTGGAAGCAGAAGGTCGAGGATGAGAAGCTGGTTGCGGCATTGATCTATCTGGATAATTACGATGAGGCACTTGACTCGACAGAAGAGACGAGACGACCGCTGTTATCCGCATTGATCGACCGTCAGATTACAAAGTATATCAGTGCTTATCATGGTGTAATCAAGAAGCTGGAGAATGATAAATATTTTGCCATTGTCAGTAATGAGCATTTGAAAGAAATGCAGGAAAATAATTTTTCACTTCTTGAGGATGTCAAGACAATCAGTATCGGAAATACGATAAATATCACGATCAGTATCGGACTTGGAATAAACGGTGGTACATATTCCAAAAATTATGAATATGCGCGAATGGCAATCGACATGGCACTTGGTCGCGGCGGTGATCAGGTTGTATTAAAGAATCAGGATGATATCACTTATTATGGCGGCCGTACACAAAGTCAGGGCAAGAATACGCGTGTAAAGGCGCGTGTAAAAGCACAGGCTTTGAAGGAATTAATCGAAGCATCGTCCGATGTATTGATCATGGGTCATTCAATCAGCGATGCGGACTGTATTGGTGCGTCAGTCGGCATCTATCGGGCAGCCAGAACATCCGAAAAGGAAGTTCATATCGTGTTGAATACGATTGCAAGCAGCATAAAGCCGCTCTTGAGCCGATTAAGCGAGGAAGAAGAGTATGGAAATAAGCTGTTTATCAATAGTGAGACTGCTCTTCAGAAGATTACAGAGCACACACTCTTGATTGTGGTGGATAATAACCGACCATGCAGAACCGAATGCCCGGAGCTTTTAAAGTTGGCGCAGCATGTTGTCGTATTGGATCATCATCGTCAGTCACGTGATTACATTGAAGGTGCTGTGCTTAGTTATGTGGAGCCATATGCATCATCTGCTAGCGAAATGGTAGCAGAGATTTTGCAATATTATTCGGATTCGATTAGGATTCATCCGACAGATGCCGATGCGATGTATTCTGGAATTGTTGTGGACACTAATAATTTCATGAACAATACTGGTGTGCGTACCTTTGAGGCAGCAGCATTTTTACGTCGAAACGGTGCAGACATTACCAGAGTGCGAAAGCTTTTCCGTGATGACATGCAGGATTACAAGGCAAAGGCAGAAGCCGTGCGCGAGGTGGAGATGTTCCATGAGCGCTATGCGATTAGTGTGTGCCCGAGCGATATGACCAGTAATCCGACTGTCATTGCGGCACAGGCTGCCAATGAGTTACTTGGCATTCGCGGCATTCGCGCATCATTTGTGATGACAGAGTATGAAAATATGATTTATATCAGCGCCCGTTCTATCGATGAGGTCAATGTACAGACTATCATGGAGAAGCTTGGCGGAGGCGGTCATATGAATGTTGCAGGCGCACAGCTTCGCGATGTAACGCTCGAACAGGCCAGATGCATGTTGAAAGATGTGCTGATAGCTCAGGAAGAGAAAAATGATGAGGCGAAAGGCTAAATCGGTTACATGTTGCAAGGCTTATCAGGGCATACATATTGTGTTGCACATGCAAATTGCAACGAAACATTATAGAGCAGCAAATGGAGGTAAAAAGAAATGGAAGTAATTTTATTACAGGATGTAAAGTCACTTGGAAAAAAAGGTGAGCGAGTAAAGATTAACGATGGTTATGCAAGAAACTTTGTAATTCCGAAGAAGCTTGGAATCGAGGCAACTGCAAAGAACTTAAACGATCTGAAGCTGCAGAAGGCAAATGAGGATAAAATCGCAGCGCAGAAGTTAGCAGAAGCAAAGGAGTTGGCTGCAAAGGTTGAGGCAAAGCCGGTCGTACTCAGTGTTAAGACAGGTGAGGGCGGCAAGCTGTTTGGTTCTGTTTCCACAAAGGAAATCGCCGTTGCATGCGAGAAGCAGTTAGGACTTGAGATTGACAAGAAGAAGATGGTTCTGCCTGAGCCTATCAAGGCTTGCGGAACCATGATTGTTCCGGTTAAGCTTCATAGAGAAGTAACTGCAAAGCTGACCGTTAAGGTTCAAGAAGCATAACAGATATAGCATAACAAACATGCAAATAACTGAACATGTAAAAATATTAATCATGTGAAATATTAAGCATGGAAGAGGCATTGATGGAATATGGAAGAGGCATTGATAAAACGGGTACTCCCGCACAATACAGAAGCTGAGCAGCTGGTGATTGGCTGTATGCTCATGGACAAGGAAGCCATCTCGGCTGCCAGTGAGATTATCCATTCCGATGACTTTTACGGACGTCAGTACGGTGCCATGTTTGAAGCGATTACCGAGCTTTACAATGAGGGAAAGCCGACTGATCTGGTAGCAGTCCAGGAGCAGTTAAAGACAAAGGATGTGCCGCCGGAAAGCTATAGCATCGCGGCATTTAGAGAGCTGCTTAATATGGTGCCGACTTCCGTGAACATCCGTTATTACGCTAATCTGGTGTATGAGAAGGCATTGCTTCGGCGTCTCATTCGCATCAACGAGGAGATTGCAAACGATTGCTATATGGAAAAAGAGGATGTCAATACGATTCTCGAATCCACGGAGAAGCGCATTTTCGGCTTGCTCGAAAATCGAACAACAAGTGATTATGTGCCGATTCGAGATGTCGTAATCAATGTCGTAAATAAGATTGAGATAGCATCCAGAAACCACAGCATGGTAACGGGTCTTTCCACCGGTTATACCGATCTGGATCGTCAGACCTCTGGTATGCAGCCATCCGATTTGATTTTGATTGCGGCGCGTCCTTCTATGGGAAAGACAGCATTTGTCCTGAATTTGGCACACAATATGACTATAAAAGATAATAAAACAGTTGCAATCTTTTCGCTTGAGATGTCAAAGGAGCAGCTGGTAAACCGTCTGCTATCCATGGAATCGCGTGTCGATTCACAAACGCTTCGTACCGGAAATCTATCCGACAGCGATTGGGATCAGGTCGTAGAGAGTTCTGGCATCATCGCAAATACAAAGCTTTTATTGGACGATACCCCGGGGATCACAGTGGCGGAGCTTCGCTCTAAGTGCCGCAAATTTAAGCTTGAGCATGGCCTTGATTGCGTCATGATCGACTATTTGCAGCTGATGAGCGGAAGCGGAACCAGAAAAGGCGACAGCAGACAGCAGGAAATTTCCGATATTTCACGTTCATTAAAGGCACTTGCCAGAGAGTTGAATGTGCCGGTGATTGCACTGTCACAGCTGTCCCGTGCCTGCGAGACGAGAACAGACCATCGTCCGATGCTTTCTGACCTTCGTGAGTCAGGCGCGATCGAGCAGGATGCGGATATTGTAATGTTCCTTTACAGAGATGAATATTATAATAAGGATTCGCCGTCAAAGGGAATCACGGAAGTCATCATCGCCAAGCAGCGTAACGGTCCAATCGGAACGGTTGAGCTTGTATGGTTGGGAGATATGTGTCGTTTCGGAAATAAGGAATATACGTCATCATAAATATTTCTTAAATAGGAGTGTTAGCTCCTTAAAAGCTCATTATTTTTAGGTGATGGGTAGGCTCAGTACAAGAATAAAGAAGGATCTGTAAAAAGATTAATAAAAAAGATCAGTGACGATGGAAGAACGTTTCCATGTGTTCACTGATCTTTTTATTTTATATGAGCAAGTAGCGAAGCGGATTGCGAATATCATTGATATGTCACAGTTCATGCGTCACGAGAACTGTAATTTTTGCAGAGCAATATTTTAAAATACAACCGCAACGATTCAGAATATGCAAAATCGAGAAGTGAATTTAGTAGAAGGAAAGCGTCATGGCAAGTATCTGCTGATCTGAAAAATCATATCTCACCATGTTGCAACCGGCGGAATGCATGTTAATGAAAGATTGGATCCAACTATTGCATGACGCAGCTGCCTCATTATAATCATAAGCACTTTCAAATCGAATCATCACAAGCCCTGTGCCGCCAGATTCCAACACATTCTCTGCCTGGGCGATGAAGAGCGCTTTGGCACGGTCAAGAGCGGTGCCGGCTGCAGGATCACTTTCAGGCGTATCAGCAGATATCCAAAGGCCAGACTGGACATGGTAATTGAGATCCCAGCGTGTAGTAGCAGGATAACCGTGTCTCTGATAAAAGTCATCTGCCGGGTATGGATCAGATGCGATTGCAGATTCCGGTACATTGAAGTAGGCGTAGAACAGCGGTTGCTGGATGCCATCATTTTCGTTGTCATCATAGGTTGGGTCTACATTATAATCGAAGTCACCGATGTGAGCAATTACCCATGCATGTGTGCTTCCAGTGATGACGGAGCTTTTAATGCCAAGGCTTCGAAGTCCCCAGACAAGCGCTTTGGCGCGTCCATCACATTTAGCTTGTCCGTCGATTAAGGCACCGTAGGCACTCTGACAGTTCTCAGCCTGTGTGGAATAGATACAATTTTCAATAATGTAATTGTAAATTGTAAGCTCAGCCTGATAAGCACTCTGACCTGAGAGAGCAGTCTGCCAGTTTTGAATCAATGCATTTACAGCGGCAAACTGTGCGTCATATGCTTCCTTGGAGAGTGTGTACTCCGGGGAGACGGAGACGACAAGACCGAGAAGATTGGAATGCTCGACCCAGCGTGAGGACATTTGTAAAAGCTCTGGACACTCATTTGTCAGAAGATGCATAAGATCGCTGACTTCCTCGGAGCTGACTGCAACAGGAAGGTTAATCGTGTCTTCAAAATTCTGTATGCCAGCATAGAGCGCCTGAAAATTTGTTGCTTCATCTGATTCTAATGCAGACAGATAATAGCTGAACTCAGCATACAAAGGTGTGGAAGGTGTGACAGTAAGATTTTCTGCGACAGATGAAACAGACTGGGAGACATCTGAGGCAGAAGAGAATAGAATATCTTCGCTTCGCTGCCCGATGACATTGTCTATGAGTTCGTGATAGGTGGTAAGACCCGTCTGAAAATAGAAGAGCGGTGTCTTAGCAGATTTGCATCCGCTGATTGCCAGGCAGGCGAGAATCCCAAGAAGACTCAGCGACAAAAAATGAAATAAGCGTTTCATAGTAAATGTAGTAGTCCTTTTTGTGAGAGTGGGGCGTTTATAGCATAGATGCAATATGTACAATCAATACGTACAAAAATTGTCGCCCTGAAAATAGAATTAAGAAGCAGGCGACCTCGCCTGCTTTTTGCATCAAGTATTATACCACAAAAAAAATTAGAAGCAAGAGGGATGTTTACGAAAGTCATTCGCCTGTGGGTTCGTCATAGACATTGACTCATCTGTTTACAGAAAATATAGATACGAAAAAAGGAAGTCTAACGACTTCCTTTAAGTAAGAGCGCGAGACGGGATTCGAACCCGCGACCCTCGCCTTGGCAAGGCGATACTCCAC
>CAVCPW010000076.1:0-11065 GCA_963604075.1 Anaerovoracaceae bacterium
GGTGGATTGTGAGCAATTAGAGGATCTGATGACAAAGCATACTGTTCTGATTTCTGTCTGCGCGATTGATAGTGAGCTTGGAACGATTCAGCCGATTGATAAGATCATTGATATCAAGAAGAAGCATCCGGATTGCCGCCTTCATGTGGATGCGACACAGGCAATCGGACGAATTCCATTTTCCTTTGATGGCATAGACACGATGAGTCTTGCACCGCATAAGTTTGGCGGCTTAAATGGAAGTGGCATCTTATTAAAAAGAGAAGGTGTGCCAATGGAGCCATTGTTAAACGGAGGAGCCAGCACTACGATTTATCGAAGCGGTACACCAGCACTTGCAATGGCGGCAACGTCTGCCCTGGCACTCGAGATGGCACTCGCGCAGGAGAATGAGGTAAATGCGCGTATCAGTGAGTACAATCAAATGTTAAGGAAAGCTCTGTCTTCATACAACCGTGTGCAGATCAACAGTCCAAAGCATAGCGTTCCGCATATTTTGAATCTGAGTGTGGATGGCGTCAAGGGCATAGCGTTCCAGAAAGCGTTGGCAGAACGAGGTGTATGCGTATCGGTTAAGTCGGCTTGCTCAGTTGAGAATACGCCGTCAAGGTCTGTTTTTGCAATCAGTAGGGATCGAAAGAGAGCACTTTCTTCGTGGCGCATCAGTATGGGAAGTGCAACGACGCGCGAGGAGCTCGAGGAGTTTTTGAATATTTTTGATACATGCTATAAGGAACTGGTTTGAGACTCAACAGAATATTATATTGAGGAGCTTTTCAAAAATGACGGTGTAATTTGTACTTGACAGACAAAGAAAAATGTGTTTGTATATATCAAGTACATGATTTTACAAAGAACTGAAAAGTTGGTATTTTGTAAGGTGAATTGAGATTTATAAAATAGAGTGTAAAACCCACTACCATTGGGCGGTGGGTAGTGCACTCTATAGAAAAGGAATGACAAAAATGGGAAAAATACTCGAACCAAGCCAGGAAATCGAACGCAGCATTATGAAAAAATATAGAAAAGAGCTGTGGAATCCATTTATCCAGGCGGTAAAGAATTATGAACTGGTTCAGGAAAATGATAAGATCGCAGTCTGTATTTCAGGTGGAAAGGATTCCATGCTGATGGCAAAACTAATGCAGCTGCTTCAGCGCTATGGCGATGTTCCGTTTGAGCTGGTCTTTCTAGTAATGGATCCAGGATATAATGAAAGAAATCGTAACAAGATTGAGCAGAACGCAAAGCTTCTTGATATTCCAGTAACAATTTTTGAGACTAATATCTTTGAAGTAGCAAATAGTACTGATAAGTCTCCATGTTATCTGTGTGCAAGAATGCGTCGCGGCCATTTATACAACAAGGCAAAGGAAATGGGCTGCAATAAAATTGCACTTGGTCATCATTTTAATGATGTTATTGAGACTACACTGATTGGTATGTTCTATGCATCACAGTTAAAGGCTATGATGCCGAAGCTGCATAGCACAAACTTCGAGGGCATGGAACTCATTCGTCCAATGTATTGCATCCATGAGGATGATATTATCGCATGGAAGCGATACAACGAACTGGAATTTATTCAGTGTGCGTGTCGCTTTACTGAAAACTGTACGATGTGCGATAATGGCGGTGGCGGTTCTAAGCGTCAGGAAATCAAAAATCTGATTCGACGCTTAAAGAGAGATAATCCGCTGATCGATAAGAGTATCTTCAATAGTCTTCATGCAGTCAGTCTCGACACAATGCCGGGATATAAGACACATGGAAAGACATATTCTTTCTTAGATATTTATAATAAGGAAGAAATAGCTCAGGGAGAAGATATGCCAACTGAAGAGTAAGATAAAGAAAGCCCAGTCAGCAGGAAGTTCTGCTTACTGGGCTTTTTGAAAGGCAGTAATAAGTATAGATTTGTTCGAAAAACAGGCACAAAAAGACAGTTGAAGAAAAAAATGAAAAAATTTTAAAAAAACTGTTGACAAATCGCTTGTGATGTTATATACTAATACATGTCTTGAGGGACACGAAAGACAACAACGAAAACATCGGGGTGTGGCTCAGCTTGGCTAGAGCGCCTGGTTTGGGACCAGGAGGCCGCAGGTTCGAATCCTGTCACCCCGATCTTTCTATGGAAATTGTTTTATACTATGGTGGGTATAGCGCAGTTGGTTAGCGCGCCAGATTGTGGCTCTGGAGGCCTAGGGTTCGAATCCCTATACCCACCCTGCAGGTTAAGTCCCTGCGACGTTGGGCTATCGCCAAGCGGTAAGGCACAGGACTTTGACTCCTGCATTTCGTTGGTTCGAATCCAACTAGCCCAGGATGGGATACTAGCTCAGTCGGTAGAGCACTTGACTTTTAATCAAGGTGTCGCGGGTTCGAATCCCGCGTGTCTCACGATCTTTTATACCTGAGAAGCAAATGATGCTCCTCAGGTTTTTTTTGTTGCAAAAAAGATATTACGGAGAAAAATGGAGTAGAAAGAAAACAATGGATAAGAGATGGAGTGAATTATATGCAGCTGCAAAGGCTGTGTTAAATTCGAGGGAGGTTTCAAGAATTATTAGACTGATGTGATCTGAATCGGATGTCAATTAATAAGAATTTACTGTAAAAAATAAAGTTTGTGTCGCTTTTATATGAGAAAGTAGCGAAGTGGATTACGAATCATTGACTGATCAGTATAGAAAAGCATAGAAAAAGAGGACTGCCTTTTTTTAGAAAAGCAACCCTCTCGCCCCTGCCAAGGAGTGCAGTTGAGGGGACTTGAACCCCTACCCAAGTACATGGACATGAACCTGAATCATGCGCGTATGCCAATTCCGCCACAACTGCATATACACTTGTCTACATCGATATAAATAACAGTGCGGGCGACAGGACTTGAACCTGCACGTCATTGACACTAGAACCTAAATCTAGCGCGTCTGCCAATTCCGCCACGCCCGCTTGCTATTCACAACCTGACATCGTGACTCTTGCCTCAATGCAAGAGATATAATAGCACACGCTTTTCTGTTTGTCAACAAGAATTTTCAAAATTTTTCAAAAAATTTCAACGATGGAGACGATTCCACAGAAGCAAACAGCAGATATTGTGAATCTATTGCAAATTTAACATTTGTAGTTGATAAAACTTAATAAAACCATTAATAAGACTTGCAGTTTTATGTATTTCCTGTTACAATAACCTACAGTTATGCCAATGAAAACAGGCATGGGGCGCTGTATGTAAAATTGCATGCAAGTGACTGCATGCAAAACTGCAGGCAGAATGAGAGGTAGCACAGCCATGATAGAAAAAGAACGTCAGAGTGAATTAATTAGAAAGTTTGTCGTATCACAGGAGATGCCGGATGACGAGATCGCCAATCTGAGTCTCGACGAACTTACTTATGTTTACTTCAATACTGAGATTGCAAAAAAGGATGAGAGATACAAGGCAATCCATTTCCCAATTAAGCAGCAGATACTTTACTGGGGCGTTGTCGATGCGATTAAAAAGGCAGAGACTCTTTATGTTGCATTTACAGAAAAACCGAAGTATCCGTATTTGGATCCGGGCAGAAATGTATGGCTGTTTTCAACAGAGGAAAACCTGATGAGAGCACTCAAGAAGCTTGAGGAGGATCGCGGACTGCATCTGATTTATCAGAAGCTCCCGACTCAGGTAATTGTTCCGTTTTTTGCTCAGCTGTATTACTGGGGCATTGAGCAGGTGATCATTGATAATATGAACCATCCGATGATCGTAAAACGCTCTGACGTGATGCCTGAAATGGATCAGAAGAAGGATGAAAAGAAGCAGGATTTGTGCAATGGAAAGCTTCAGGCGGCATTGATTCAGCATGCACAGTTTATGGCACAGAATCCGGATGCGTCTGTATTTAAAGAAGATAAGGAAAAGTTAAAGGTTTATACAATCTTAGCTAACACCGTATTCTTTGAAGTTTGCGATGCAAAGTTTATGGTACCGACTGTTATGGAGAAGGACGGAAAGACATTCCGTGCAGGCGAGGAGATCCCGGAGGGAGCACGTCCGGCGCTTGTCTTCATGGGAAAGAAGGATTCCGACCAGAAGGCACTGCCGTTGTTTACTGATATCACAGAGTTTATGAGAGTGTACAAGCCGAATGCGATGGGTATTTCTATTTTGACATATGAGGCTGCTGAGAAGGTGGCAAAGGCAAATAATGCGGAGATCGTAATCAACCGAAACGGAACGGGACTTACCGTCAACGAGCATGTAATGGGGCTGATTGATAAGATTCGTGCAAAGAAGGAAGAGGCGAAGGCAAAGGCTGCTGAGGCCGCAGAAAATGGTGAGGAACCTGTAAGTGAGTCAGCACCGGCACCGAAGCCAGTTCCAAATGTACCAAAGACTGTAATGCCAACTGAGGTAAAGCCAAAGGCCGAAAACGAAACAGCAAGCAGTGAGCCGCAGGGTGAGGTAACGTATGGTGATTTGGTAGATGAGCCGGATATGTTGATGGGTGCCTTAAAGAGAACAGCAAAGGCAACCAAACAGGTAAAACGCATGTGGCTGGCACAGCGTGTACAGGGCAGCAAGGAGGGATATCTGTTAGTAGCAGAGACCACTAGTAGCTCTGATACCGTGCTTGAGCAGTTAAAGCTTGCCGCAAAGGATTATCTGGACGGAAAAGAGATTGAATGTCGCAGAGCAGATCCGGCAGCACTTAAGATTGTAGACAATATCAAACCGTTTTATAAAAAAGGTATTTTTGGCTAATGCTAAGAATAACAGGGCCATTCTGAATTAATGCAGAGTGGCCTTTTTTAATAGTACAGCTCGCGTGTTTTGTTAAAACCAAATAATCTATATTTGCATTGAAACTATCCTTGTGCACGCATGAGGATAACGATTTAGCAGAATGAAGTGGGCGTCCAGTGGACTGTGATCTATTGATTACTAGGAGGAATGATGAATATACTCGATATTATCGGACCGGTGATGGTCGGTCCGTCAAGCTCTCACACGGCGGGTGCTGTCCGCATAGGGTTGGTCGCAGGAAAGCTTCTTGGTGAACCGGTGCACGAGGCACAAATCCATTTGCATGGCTCTTTCTGGGCAACTGGAAAGGGTCATGGTACAGACCGGGCGATAGTTGCCGGACTTTTAGGACTGGCAGTGGATGATGCACGAATCCCGGATAGCTTTGAGCTGGCAAAGGAGGCAGGGATGGCATTTTCCTTTGATCACGTGGAGTTAGTTGATGCACATCCGAATACAGTTAAGCTGAATCTGACCGGAGAGAGCGGAAGTGTGTTAGAGGTAGTAGCAGCGTCGATTGGCGGCGGCCGGATTCGCGTCTGTGAGATCGACGGACTTCCGGCAAACTTTGAGGGCGATTATCCGACACTTATCGTGCGCAATCTCGATCAGCCCGGTCATGTAATGGAGGTTACGGCGATGCTTGGTCACAAGGGTGTCAATATTGCTACGCTTCAGCTGTTTCGCCAGAGCAGAGGAGGGCAGGCGGCGATGGTTATAGAGTGTGACCAGGAGGTGCCAGTAGAATCCATCAAGTGGCTGTCTAGACAGGAGGGTATCGTAAAAGTGACATATTTAAGCCAGGCACAGCCAAGTGAGTGACTGGGAAAGGATTGATATATGTATAAATCATTAGAAGAAATCGCGCTTGTATCACAGAGCAAAAGCATACCATTTTGGCAGGTGATCCTTGAAGATGACTGTAAGGAGCGTATGATAAGCCCTGAACAGTCTAAAAAAGAATTGATGGCGATGTATCAGGCGATGAAGGAAGCAGATGCGGCTTACGATGCGAAGCAGAAATCGCGAAGCGGCATGGTAGGCGGCAATGGGCAGTTGTTTCACGATGCAGTTGCCAATGGGAAAACAATCTGCGGTCCGGTAATTGCATCAGCAATTGAAAAGGCACTTAAGATGGGCGAGTCAAATGCCTGTATGAAGCGTATTGTGGCGGCACCTACGGCGGGCGCCTGTGGCGTAGTTCCGGCAGTATTTTTGACAATGCAGGAGCAGCGAGGCATTGACGATGAGCATATGCTTGAGGCAATGTATATCGCGTCCGGTGTGGGCGGTGTGATTGCAAACCGTGCATTCTTGGCAGGAGCAGCTGGTGGATGCCAGGCAGAGATAGGTTCCGCGAGTTCTATGGCAGCAGCAGGAGCTGTGTATCTGGCAGGCGGAGGAAGCGAGGCAATTGTTCATGCGGCAGCAATGGCAATGAAAAATCTTCTTGGTTTGGCATGTGACCCGGTTGCAGGTCTGGTTGAGGTGCCATGTGTAAAGCGAAATGTTGTCGGAGCCGTCAATGCGCTCTCTGCGGCAGATATGGCACTGGCCGGTGTGCGAAGTGTTATTCCGCCGGATGAGGTGTTTGATGCGATGCGAAGCGTTGGAATCAGTCTTCCTGATACCATTCGCGAGACGGGAAAGGGAGGTCTTGCGGCCACTACAACCGGACAGGAAATCGCTCAGAGGCTTTTGCATGAATAAGCGTTTGACACCAACAGGCATACTTATTACGGGACTGGGCGGTTTGGTTTTGTTCCTGTGCCTGGTATGCGTAAGCGTTACAATTACGCTGAACTTTCGTCCGCTCTACTATCTGGATATGAAACTGCTTCACATTTCAGATACGAGTGGGTATGCAGATGATATAATTCGAAAGAATTATGATGTGCTGATTGATTATAATAACATCTGGTATACAGGAGCACTGAACTTTCCGGATTTTGCTATGTCAGAGTCCGGGCGGATTCATTTTGAGGAAGTCAAGAAAATCTTTGGCATATTTGAATATGGCGCTTTTCTTTTGCTACCGATTTCAATCGTACTCATCGTATTTGCAATGAAAAAGCACATTGGAAGCGTATTTAAGGCAGCGGGAATTTTTAGCATCGGAATACCGGCGGCGCTTGGCGTGCTGATTGCTGTCAATTGGGAGTGGATGTTTGTCACCTTTCACAAGATGGTATTTCAAAATGATTACTGGCTGTTTGATCCGTACACAGATCCGATCATTCTTATCTTGCCGGATGAGTTTTTCATGCACTGTGCGGCACTTATCCTGCTACTTGTGGTGGCAGGAAGCATTGCTTTTTTTGCCACATGGAAAAAGAATGGGCGAAGAATAAAAATGTGAGAAATAAAAAGTAAAAAACAAAAGTAAGAGATAAAAAATAAGATCTCCAGAGTAAAAACAAAAATAAGAAGCAAAAAGTGAGAACTCCAAAATAGAAAACAAAAAGTGAGAACTCCAGAGTAAAAACAAAAATAAGAAGCAAAAAGTAAAATCTCCAAAGTAAAGAATAAAACATAAGGTGGAGGAAAGATGATGGAACAAATTAAGGAAGCAACAGGTGCAACTATCCGTCCTGAGAATTTCGCATATGAAACTGTCCTTTATGCCATAGATTTCGGCGCGTCTCCTGAAAAGAATGCTGTAGAGAATACAAAGGCGATCAATCAGGCAATTCAAGCGGCATCCAGGCAGGGAGGAGCGACTGTTATCATTGGCAAGGGCGAGTATCGCACATATACGATTGAGTTGGCAAGCCATGTACACCTTCATTTTGAGGAGGGTGCTGTCATTCGTGCAGCGAGAACAGATATTAAGCATTCGTACGTCAATCAAGATGGTGAAGGCGGCAATTACCTTGAGCCAGAGGTAAACCGTTTTGCAGGCTTACAGGATCATGGTCACAGTTATTTTGCAAATAGCCTGTTTTATGGAGCTGATTTGTGTGATATTATGATTTCCGGCGACGGATTGATTGATGGAAGCAGCTGGAATGAGAAGGAACAGTGCCGTGAGTATGTATTGCTAGGCGGAGACCCATCCGAACCGGCACATCGAAACGAAAAGGGTCACAACGGTGAATGGTTTGGCAATAAAGCAATCGCGCTTGTACGCTGCAAAAATGTAGTATTGACAGATTTCTCACTTATTATCGGCGGTCATTTTGCAATCATCGCAGAGGGTGTTGAAAATATGTATGTCGATGGCATTTTGATAGATACAAACCGCGATGCATTTGATGTGGATTGCTGCAAGGATGTAACTGTGCGAAACAGCGTGTTCAACTCTCTAACAGACGATGGCCTTGTTATGAAGAGTTCTTATGGCGCAGGCATCTTTATGCCTCTTGAAAATGTGCTGATTGAGGACTGCAAGGTGTCTGGTTATGATGCAGGAAGCGTATATGCCA
Organism: Anaerovoracaceae bacterium; assembly: GCA_963604075.1. Taxonomy (GTDB): domain Bacteria; phylum Bacillota; class Clostridia; order Lachnospirales; family Lachnospiraceae; genus Anthropogastromicrobium. The sequence continues at coordinate 8,224 of CAVCPW010000076.1, forward strand.
AAACTTATACTAACGAAAAGCTGGTAGCGGAGGATCGCTGCGGTCCGACCGGACGTGTAAAGCTTGGTACAGAGTCCTCATGCGGATATCATCAGGTAACTGTGCGTCGTGTGGATTTCGAGCATTCAAGAGGCTTTGCTCTTGAGGCAGTTGATGGAAGCGACCTGACGGATATTATTTTTGAAGACAGCCATATGAAATATATCAGTAGCTCTCCGATTTTTATCCGTGTCGGTGATCGCTGCCGCTTCCCGGTGACGGGCATGCAATCTAGTGAAGAAATTCAGGCAAAGGCACCAAATGTACGTCTTGATAATCGCGGCTTTGTTATTCCGGATAATGAAAATTATCCGGTAATTCCGGCAGTTCGCTACACACCATCCTACAACAAGACAAAACTTGTCAGCGTGGATGGACGTTCCTTTTTTACTGTTGTGGATGAGGCAAATCCGGTTACAATCAATCCGGCAAATCTCGTGGAAGGTGACGGGGTGACTTATGGAAAGGTTTATCAGGCTGGTGAGGGCTATGTGACAGATAAGTCAAAGGCACTTACTGCACCAGAGGTAGCTGCAAGAGCAAATGGCTGTTCACGACCGCTTGCAAAAGTAAAGAATATTCGCATTGCACGTGTCACGGCAGAAAGTGTGGATCCGCGTTATCCGATTCTGTTGGCCGGCCTTGATGGAAGCAATATTGAAAATGTGCAGTTAGAGGACATCACTGTCACTTACCGTGGTGGTTTGACAATGGAACATGCGGTTGAGCAACGCCAGTTAAATACAAACTGGGAGTATACACAGTACCAGACAAAGCCGTCCATCCAGAGTCTTCCATGGCTGGTTAACACATTTTTCCTGAAGAATGAGGGCTTGTTGCCAAGAGTTGACTGGGATGAAAATACCAAGAGTTGGAAGGATGATCCGTATAACGTACCGGAGCTGCCGGGTTCTTATCCAGAGCCAAGTATTTTCGGTATCCTGCCTGCATATGGTTTCTATGCGCGCCATGTAAAGGGATTGGATGTAAAGGGATTAACGGTCGGATTTGAAAAGGAAGATACGCGTCATGCTGTTGTGCTAGATGATGTAACTGATGCTTCCTTTGAGGAGATTTCGCTTCAGACAGCAGAAGACATTGAAGCTGTGGCATTTGTAACGAGTATGTATAAGCGTCCGGCAAATTTGGAGTATGTGCCAAATCAGTCATATCATATGACTACAATCACAAATGTGGCACTTCCAGAGGACATCTCCATAAAACTGGCAACCGTCGAGGCACCGTCGCCGGGAACACCAAGAGATTCTCTCTATGAAAATCCGACGCTTCCGATTCCGGAAAATGGCTATCGTTATCAGACAGAGACGGATGTGTACCCGCTGCCACTAACTGTTTTTCCACCGTTTGAGAATCTCACGACAGGAAAGACAAGGAACCCGGCAGAGGAGACCAGTCGCAAAGAAGTCCCTGGCATGATTTACAACGAAGGCCTTGCGCAGCGTGAGTACACGGTTTATAGAGATCACGGAAAGCATGTGGCTGTCACAATGAAGCAGTTGACCAAGGAGCAGGTTCATGAGATCGCAGCAGTCGAGCGCGCATGCTTCCTTCCGGCAGAGGCAGCAGCGGAAGAAGATTTTATCGAACGCTTTGAAAGTCCGGCATTTGTGTGCTATGGCGCGTATAATGAGAAGGGCGAGCTGATTGGATTTATCGATGGAGCTGCATTTGACAAGCCAGAGCTTCCGGATGAACTCTATCATGACACTTCAAAGCTGGTACCAAATGGTGCTTGGCAGACAGTATTTGGAGTTAATGTTATCGCTCAGTATCGCAGAATGGGCATAGCAGGACAGATGGTGCGTTACTATGTCGAGGAAAGCCGCAAGCGTGGACAGGATGGCGTGGTATTAACCTGCAAAGATCATCTGCGACCATTTTATGAAAATGCCGGATTTATCTGGCAGGGCGTATCTGTCTCTACTCACGGTGGTGCAAAGTGGAATGATATGCTGCTTCGTTTTCGCAAGGGAGAGTAATTCGGCACGCTTTCGTTTTAAGCGGTTCGTATATTGGGTTTGTTTCCGCAAGGGAGAGTACTCGGATTTATGCAAAACAATCACCGAGTAGGCTTTAAAGAACCTTCCAGGAAAAATACACATTGAAAAAGAGAGAAATAAAGAGAAACAGGAAAAGAAATGAAGAAACTATTGATTTATTTAAAGGCATACCGCAAGGAAGCATGCCTGGCTCCAATCTTTAAGATGCTGGAGGCTATATTTGAACTATTCGTTCCACTTGTAATCAAGGGAATCATTGACTACGGTATTGCGCAAGAGGATCGCGCGTACTGTCTTCGCATGGGACTGTTATTGCTTTTGCTTGCAATAGTTGGCCTTGCAATGGCAACCACGGCACAGTGGTTTTCCGCGAGAGCTGCCGCAGGCTTTGCAGCAAAGATTAAACAGGTATTGATGGAGCATATTCAGAAACTTTCATATACAGAGCTGGATACGATTGGTACTTCTACGCTTGTAACACGTATGACAAGTGATGTTAATCAGGTTCAGACAGGAACTAATCTGGTGCTTCGTCTGTTCATGCGTTCACCGTTTATCGTATTTGGTTCCATGATCATGGCTTTTACGATTGATTTTAAGGCAGCATTGATCTTTGTAATTACTATTCCGCTTTTGTCTATCGTCGTATTCGGTATCATGCTTTCGAGTATTCCGCTGTACAAGAAGGTACAGGCACAGCTTGACCGCGTGCTTGGAATTACCAGAGAAAACCTTACTGGTGTGCGTGTCATTAGAGCATTTAATAAGGAAGAAGAGGAGAT
>CAVCPW010000077.1:0-15376 GCA_963604075.1 Anaerovoracaceae bacterium
TATGCTCTATGGATTATTCAGTTATCAATGTGCAACTTGTTATTGCAATTTACAAAAAAGTTGTAGAAATATGCCGCGTGGCAAAAGGCTCATGCCTTTCTCCACAATATATTCAAAAAGACTCATGTATGCTTTATCAATTGTAAAAGCACACATGAGTCTCATTTTTTAAGATTTTTCAGGCATAATCCGAGTCTGTTGACAAGTCACAAATTACTCCCTCGCAAAATTTAATTATTCAGTTCTGATATCATCAATATACCATATCACAATTAGAAAAGTCAGCCTTCATTTTCGATTAATTTTGGTAAGAAATATCGCAGCTGAATAAACCACCAATACCAGTCATGTGATACATCATTTCCCCAGAAATCGCACCATGCATGGATTCTTTTCTCGTCAAAGATACGTCTCAGGTTCGTCAGTGTCTGAACACCCTCGTACTCCCATGCGCCCTGACCAACACAGAAAACCATCTTCTTCTGATTGTATAGATTAATATACGGGTGGTCCGATGGCATATTTTCAAGAAAGCGCTCTGGCGAGTTTCGATATAGATTTTCGTCGCACCAGCCATGGAAGAAATAATCACTGTTATACACTCCAGAAAGTGCAAGCATTCCGCTAAACAACTCCGGACGGCGTAAGAAAGTAATTGCTGCATGGTTTGCACCCAGGCTAAGACCCATTACGATTGGAAGCATATACGATGAGCTTTTCTCCATGATAACAGAATAAGCCTCATCCACAAGATAATGATGATATTGTTCCTGTCTCGCTGAACGCCATTCTGGAATTCCATTCTGGCATGACCAACTCTCCTCGTCCACAGTGTCCACAGTAAAAATCTGAATTCGTCCCTGCTCGATAAAATCGCTTAACTGCCCAATCACTCCAAAGTCTTCATAATTATGGCATTTTGAATCCTGCGTTGGAATTGCAAGCACCGGTACACCGGCATGACCATAAATGCACATATGCATTGTCCTTCCAAGGCAATTACTATAATGTTCAATATACTCTTTTTTCATATTAATTGCTTCTGTTCCTTTCCATTCAGCCTTTTTATTTCATTTTTCCTATATCCGATTTTGCATGTGCTATCGCAAAAGAAAAAGCGGCTATGACATACACAATCTGCCGTCATAACCACTTTGTTACTGTTCCCTGCGGGAATCGAACCCACAACTGAGACTTAGGAGGTCCCTGTTATATCCATTTAACTAAGAGAACTTTATTCACATATGCAGCTGGCCATTCGTTTTTTACCAAACGGTGCTTCACACGTCATTTATCATAGCATACTTTCTGCTGTCTGTCAAACAAAGTTTGCCATGCCCTGCAACCAGATATCACCTTTAAATCGGCGTCCCACCATCGGTTCTCCCATCAATCCGGCGCGGTTTACTAGCACACGGATGTTAATATTATTGCACATCACATCCATCTGGCACAACGGTTCCTTGCTGATTTCATTGACAAGCGGCACCACGCTCGTGATTTCTCCAATGATTGTATATCGATCACACTCCATACCGCACGGCATGATGCTCGATTCCACCATTGTATAGATATCATAGCGGTTTAACAGTCTGCCTACTTTATTGCTCAGATTCATGTCATCAATTGTCAAACTGTCGATTGCTTCCTGACTTCCTTCTCTTGCTGCCTCAATCAACTTCTGGCGTCCCTGCTCTTTTTTTCTGGCAAGGCGTACTGTCTCCGGTTGCTTCAAAATCGGAAGCAAAATCTTGCCCTGTGTACACAAAGCTGACAGACAAACACCCGTCACAGTCGGGTAAAAGCCCTCAAGTATTTGATACTTTCGGTATTCCATAAAATTATTTACGGAAAAAATCAGGTTCAAACCAAGTCTCACATCGTCACAGACACCATCATATGCTTCGCTTGCACTCTTTCGCTCAATTGAGCATTCTGCCTGCGATGAACAAACATCACTATTGATGTACGGTGCATAATACTCCATCTGAAAGCTGCCCTGCGTGTCTTCCTCTCCGCAGATCATCATGCCAATATTTGGCGCGACCTCCTTAGTATATACAGCCAAACTGCTCTCTTCATCCAGTCGGACGGTACAAACCTGATCTGGGAAGCTCTGCACGCTGCTTAACAACTGCTGAAGCTGAGACTTTTTCTTAATTTGCCCAAATCCGATTGCCGGTAAGTATGCGTGCATACTGTTCCCTCCTTCATCTTTCTATCATTAAATTAATAGCATTCTACTATGCTCTAATGCCATTTTTGTTCTTTGATGAACAATCTTATTTCTTCGGAACCATCTTTTCCATTCCGCCCATGTATGGACGCAGCACCTCCGGAATACGAACGCTTCCATCTGCCTGTAAGTTGTTCTCTAAGAATGCAATCAACATACGTGGCGGAGCAACCACCGTATTGTTCAGAGTATGAGCCAGATACTTTGTCTTATCAGGTGCAACAACACGGATACCAAGACGACGTGCCTGTGCATCCCCCAGATTGGAACAGCTTCCTACCTCAAAGTACTTCTTCTGACGCGGAGACCATGCCTCAACATCAACAGACTTCACCTTCAGGTCAGCTAAATCACCTGAGCAGCACTCCAGTGTACGAACCGGGATGTCCATGCTGCGGAACAGATCTACGGTATTCTTCCACAGTTTATCATACCACATCATGCTGTCCTCTGGCTTACAGATTACGATCATTTCCTGCTTTTCAAACTGGTGAATTCGGTATACACCTCTCTCTTCCAGACCGTGAGCACCCTTCTCCTTACGGAAACATGGAGAGTAGCTTGTCAGAGTATACGGAAGATTTTCTTCCTTGTTAACAGTGTCAATAAACTTTCCGATCATAGAATGCTCACTAGTTCCGATCAGATAAAGATCCTCACCTTCGATCTTATACATCATAGCATCCATCTCTGCAAAGCTCATAACACCAGTAACAACATCACTTCTGATCATAAAAGGCGGTACGCAGTAAGTAAATCCACGATTAATCATGAAATCTCTTGCGTAGGAAATTACTGCAGAGTGCAGTCTTGCAATGTCTCCCATCAGATAATAAAAACCATTTCCAGCAACTCTTCTTGCACTATCAAGGTCGATACCGTTGAATGACTCCATAATATCTGTATGATATGGAACCTCGAAATCCGGGACAACCGGCTCACCGAAACGCTCTACTTCAACATTCTCGCTGTCATCTTTTCCAATCGGAACAGACGGATCAATGATATTCGGGATGATCATCATCTTCTGCTTCAGATCAGCTTCAACCTGCTTTTCCTCTGCACTCAGTGCTTCCATACGTTCCTCAGAAGCCGCATCCTCTGCACGAAGCTTCTCGGCCTCCTCTAACTTTCCCTGTGCGCGAAGTGCGCCATACTGCTTGGATGCCTTCTTATGATTTGCACGAAGGGTCTCTACTTCCTTTTTGATTTCACGGTTGCGGAGATCCAGAGCGATCACCTCATCAACCAGCGGCAGCTTTGCATCCTGAAATTTATTACGGATATTCTGTCTGACAACGTCCGGATTCTCACGGACAAACTTGATATCTAACATAGCTTTCCAAACCTTTCTGTATCTACTCTCATACTCACATGAATGCCTTGTTTTATCAGCAAACCCAGCATTACTATAGGCGTTTTAAAAACTTGTTATTGCCTGTGGTCTATTATAGCAAATGTATGATTAAAAATCAATAGTATCGCTGTAAAGCTCCATAGCTAGAGCGAATAGCTTTACAGCGATAGTTGGTAAAATAGGCTGTGAAATGTTCCACGTGGAACGTGTTGCCTAGTAAACTTCATTTAATGTTCCACGTGGAACATTGCCGGATTGCCAATTATTATCTTCTATGTTAAGATAGAATATATTAACATTAGGAGGATATTACCATGACATATACTCATCTATTATTTGATCTTGATGGCACACTGTTTGACTTTGATGCTGGAGAAACCTATGCCTTTTGCAAGGTATGCGATTATTTCCATATTCCATTCTCTGAAGAAACACTTGCTCTCTATCAGGACATCAACCTTTCCTACTGGAAAGCCTATGAGCGCGGTGAAATTACTACTGCAGCTTTATCTGTAGCACGATTTCGTGATTTTCTTGCTGCTGTCGACAGGGATGGTGACGCATCCACGATGAACAGACTTTATCAGGAACATCTTGGCGAGGACTGTACGCCAATCCCTGATGCCCTTCGCGTATGCCATATCCTACATGAAAAAGGCTACTCCATCTCCATTATTACTAATGGGCGAAGTGCTACACAACACAGCCGTCTTTCACGATCTGAACTTACACCTATGATTTCGAAATTATTCATCTCTGAGGAACTTGGTTGCCAAAAGCCCAAGAAAGATTTTTTCGATGCGGTATTCAAGAAGTTACAGATTCCAATTTCCCAGGCACTTGTCATTGGTGATTCTCTAACTTCCGATATCAGCGGCGGTATCCAATATGGTATTGACACTTGCTGGTTTAATTCAAAAGGCATTATTAATACCATGTCACAAGCACCAACCTATGAAATCCGACAGCTAAATGAACTGCTTTCTATTTTATAAGCTTCTTCCCTTTCATCTTACTGCACCTTCATATGAATGCACCTTCACCTAGCTGCAATGCAATTCAAATATTACACTAAGAAGAAAACGGCTCTCAAGACGCTCTCTCATGCCTTGAAAACCGTTTTCTTTATTTTGTTTAAACTTGCGACTGTTCATCCGCATCCGGCTGTACCAAAACCGCCTGCTGTGCCTGCTTTTCTTCCAGCTTTGCTGCATCAACATTATAATTTAATGCCATTGTCAATGCATCACGCTCCTCATTGCTTAGAGTCGTATGCGACTCACCATGAATGATTTCTTTAAGATAACTATAACAGCCGTCTTGTGTATGCATACTGCTTAAAACAAAACCACTGTCATCGCCATCAAGAAGTGCCAGTGAAAAGCTAAGTTTTCCAGCCATTCCTCGGAAAGTATCATACTTCATGATACCAATCTTCTTGTAGGTTGCCTTGAGGCCCTTCTTCATACTGATGATTTCATCAATATCGCGTTTGCACTGGATTTTTACACGTTTATTATCTTCTACTACTGTCTTTAAAATACCCTCAAGTGATTTTCCATCGTTGCCACGCATAAAATCATCATATGCAGCCTGCAACTCCTTCATTCTGCTGTTCATTACAGTCATGCTGATTACAAGAATCACAATTACAATAAACATACCTGCTAAAAAGAACAGACTGTACTGCTGTGCAAATTCCATTGCCTGGTTCAGAATTTCCATATTTTATTTTCCTTTCCTCTAATCTAGTCAAACAGTTATACTCTATCCAATTCTACTTTTTCGCAACTGTTCAGTACCTTCATAATTATTCTTTTCCAAAATTTTTATCAATTTAATCAATTGTATCCTCAGTGATTCCCATCATCTCGATAATACGTTCCAAATCCTCATTTGAGTAATAATCAATCTCAATTTTACCCTTATCCTCCGACTTTCTCTTGATCTGTACCTTAGTTCCCATACGAGACTTCATGCGGCTCTCCAATGTCTCATAAAGTGTCTGATTCTGTAAAACTGTTTTAGTAGCTGCTGTCTCATTCTTCTTATCTAACAAATTCTTAATATACTTCTCAGTATCGCGCACGCTCAACTGCTCGTCCACAACCTTACGTGCAACAACTCGCTGTTGCTCCTTATTCTCCAATCCCAGTATTGCCTTTGCATGTCCATTTGTAATCTGACCATCCATCAGCATAAGCTGGACTTCATCATCCAACTTCAATAGTCGCAATGCATTTGTAATTACACTGCGGCTTTTGAATACCTTCTCTGCAATCTCCTCCTGCTTTAACTGATACTTCTCAATCAAAGATTGATATGCCTTTGCTTCCTCAATCGGATTTAAATCCTCTCTTTGAAGATTTTCAATTAATGCAATCTCTGCAATCTGCTGCTCGTCATAATCCTTTATAATAACCGGAATATCCTTTAACCCAGCCTGCTTTGCTGCTCTCCATCTGCGTTCCCCAGCAATAATCTGATAATGATCATCTACTTTTTTTACTACGATTGGCTGAATTATGCCATATTTTTTTATAGACTCTGCAAGTTCAGTCAACGCATCTTCATCAAACTTCTTTCGCGGCTGGGAAGCAGCTGGTTCTACCAGACGCAGTTTTACTATTGTCTCTGATTCGTTTTTCTCTGTTACTGCTGAATCTTTCTTCTTTACTTCTACTGCATAAGCACTGCTGATCAGTGAATCAATTCCTTTGCCTAGTCCCTTTCCAAGACCGCTTTTTTTATTGAGTGCCATTCTTTTATCCTTTCTAAAAGCATTGCTGCAAAACGTTTGACATTTTCAGCTAAACCTACTTTAAGCTATGCTGAATAGTTATAATGCTATTGTTTATTCTCTGTTAATTACTTCTTCTGCCAGCTTATGATATGCCTCCGCACCTGTTGATCTTGGATCATACAGATTGATTGGAAGCCCATGGCTTGGAGCCTCCGCAAGACGTACATTTCTAGGAATAATGGTATTATAGACTCTCTCCTGCAAATTATCCTTTACATTCTCAACTACCTGCAAGGACAGATTGGTTCTCGCATCATACATGGTAAATACGACTCCTTCCATTTCCAGATCTGGATTCAAACGGCTCTTTACCAAATTGATTGTATGTAACAGCTGAGTGAGACCCTCGAGTGCGTAATACTCACACTGAATTGGAACAAGCACAGTATCTGCTGCACTCAAAGCATTAACGGTCAACATGCTTAAAGAAGGTGGACAATCGATTACGATAAAATCATACTGATCCTTTATTTCATCCAGCGCATCCTTCAGGATAAATTCCTTACGCTCCACATCGATTAACTCAATTTCCGCTCCTGACAAATTCACATTTGATCCGATAAGAGAAAGGGTATCAAACAATACATTTTCCATGATACATTCCTGTATTGTGCAGTTATCTGTAATTAGATCATACAGAGAATGTTCTAATTCATTCTTATCAACACCGAATCCACTGGTGGTATTTCCCTGAGGATCCATATCAATGATAAGTACATTTTTCTGGTATTCTGCTAATGAGGCTGCCAGATTGATTGCCGTAGTGGTCTTGCCGACTCCACCTTTCTGATTTGCAACAGCTATAATTCTTCCCATAATATCCTCATTTCTGCTTAATAGCATGATTTTGTTACAGTTCACTCGGAACGTGCGCTTTTGTGAATAGATGTACTGCAAACAGTATCTTTCTTGCGCCTTTTCTACAGTATAGCACTTCTTTCTTTAAAATGCCATAAAAAATGTTCCACGTGGAACATTATTCCCTGTGAAACATTTTTTGTATTTCCCCTATTCGTGTTCCACGTGGAACACTATAACTCTAATTTTTGTTTCATGTTCCACGTGGAACACTCTCCATTACTGTAGCGGTTCCTTACTCGGTAATCCCGCTTTTCTCGGATATTTCTTAGATGTAGGCTCTTTCTTCTTCACAATAACAAGACTGCGTCCAATATCCGAATCTGGCAAATCAAAGTAAACTGCATTCTCCTTTGCGCCACCTAACAGATATACAGCCTTCTTTGCCTTGTCAATCTCCTCCTCAGCATTGCCAGACTTATATGCTACGAAGCATCCGCCCACCTTTGCATATGGAAGGCAATACTCGCAGAGCGTTGACATATTGGCTACTGCTCTGGATACTACGCAATCAAACTGCTCTCGAAGTTCTACTTTTCTAGCTCCATCCTCCGCACGATAATGAACAGTGGTGATGTTTTCAAGACCAAGCCTTTCAATAACCTGATTTAAGAAATTTAATCTCTTATTTAAAGAATCAAGTAGTGTTACCTTCACCTGCGGATACGTGATTTTTAACGGAATTCCTGGGAAACCGGCACCCGTTCCAACATCAATCAGTGTTTTGGTATCTTCCTTAATAAAAATTTCTGATTTAAGTACACTATCTACAAAATGTTTCTGAATAACCTCATCAAACTCCGTAATCGCAGTAAGATTCATCACCTTATTCGTCTCAACAAGCATCTCATAATACTGATAAAACTGCTCTGCCTGTTTATTGGTTAGTTCATGTCCAATCTTGGCAAATGCATTCTTAATTTTTTCAATGCATTCTCCCTGCTTCATCATTTCTCCCATTTATTTCCTCCTATTTCTACTTACTTGTTATTTACTTTCTACTTATACATTTGTTTCTATTGCTTTATATCTGTTTGTTTTTATTTTCTATCGAATTTTCGCATTCACATTTATCTATTTAAATAAACAAGTAATACTGATATATCAGCTGGTGAAACACCTGATATTCTGGATGCCTGACCTATCGAAGCTGGCTGATACTCATTCAGCTTCTGGATCGCCTCTTTTCGCAAATTCGGTACCTGACTGTAATCAAAGTCAAGTGAAAGCTTCTTCTTTTCCAGCTTTTTGAACTGCTCTACCTGCTGTAACTGTCGCTTAATATAGCCCTCATACTTAATGCTGATCTCAACCTGCTGAGTTACAGCCTCCGGCAGATTTGATCTTTTTGTATCGATTTCTTTCAAATCATTATAACAGATTTCCGGACGCTTTAGCAACTCCTCCAATGTCATTCCACTCTTTAAAATCGTGCTGTTATGCGCCTCAAGAAACTCCTGCACCTGCTGTGTTGTTCCGATTGTCGTATTGTGAAGTCTTGTAATTTCTGCATCGATCTCTCGTTTTTTATCGTTTAACTTTTCATATCGTTCATCCGAAATCAAACCAATTTCATGGCCAATTGGTGTCAGACGAAGATCAGCATTGTCTTGACGAAGAAGCAAACGGTACTCTGCACGAGAAGTCATCATACGGTACGGCTCATGATTCTCCTTTGTTACCAGGTCATCAATCAACACTCCAATGTATGCCTGTGAACGATCCAGAATAAGCTCTTGACGTCCTAACACATGCATGGCTGCATTAATTCCAGCAATAATGCCCTGTGCTGCCGCTTCCTCATAACCAGAGCTTCCGTTAAACTGTCCTGCGCTGTATAATCCACCTATTTTTTTAAACTCAAGTGTTGGTTTTAGCTGTCTTGGATTGATGCAGTCATACTCGATTGCATATGCATTTCGCACGATTTTTACATTTTCAAGACCTGCCACAGTATGATACATTTCATATTGCACATCCTCTGGCATAGAACTAGACATTCCACCCAGATACATCTCGTTTGTGTACAATCCTTCCGGCTCAATGAATACCTGATGGTGATCCTTATCTGCAAAACGCACAACCTTATCCTCAATGGACGGACAGTAACGCGGACCCGTTCCATGAATAACACCAGAGTAGAGTGGGGAGCGGTCAAGGTTGCTTCGAATAATCTCATGAGTATGCTCATTGGTGTAAGTCAGCCAGCATGATACCTGCTCCTTCTGCACACTTTCCGGATCTGTCGTAAAGGAGAATGGAACGACACGCTCATCGCCTTTTTGCTCCTGCATTTTGGAAAAATCAATGCTTCTCTTATCGACTCTTGCCGGTGTTCCTGTCTTAAAGCGAAACATTTCAATGCCAAGCTCCTTTAAAGAATCGGTCAGGTGTGTCGCCGCCTGAAGTCCGTTTGGTCCTGTCTCATTGCTTACATCGCCGTAGATGCAGCGTGCCTTCAGATAAGTTCCGGTAGCAAGTACAACACATTTACAGTGATAAATTGCACCTGAATAAGTAACAACACCATTGATACTATTATTTTCATCAACAAGAAGTTTGCATACCTCTGCCTGACGAATAGTGAGCTTTTCTGTATTTTCCATCGTCTGGCGCATCATTTGTGAATACGCACGCTTGTCTGCCTGCGCGCGAAGTGAATGCACTGATGGTCCCTTTGATGTATTTAGCATTTTAGACTGGATAAAAGTCTTATCAATATTTTTTCCCATCTCACCGCCAAGCGCATCTATCTCCCTTACCAGATGTCCCTTTGAACTTCCTCCGATGTTTGGATTGCACGGCATCATCGCAATACTCTCCACACTAACAGTAAACACAATGGTTTCGAGTCCAAGTCTGGCACATGCGAGCGCTGCCTCACAGCCTGCATGACCAGCTCCAATCACCACCGCATCATAATATTCTTCTAAAACAGCCATATATTGCCTCCAATTCAATTCCGGTAAATTTTATTTTCCCATGCAGAACTTTGCAAAGATACGGTTTACCAGATCCTCCTCGACCTCTTCACCGATCACCTCGCCCAGACTAGTGTAAGCATCCATCATATCAATCGTAAGCATATCCTCCGGCATCTCATTTTCAATGCCCTCCTCTGCCAGTGCTAAGCTTCTGCACGCATTCAAAAGACATGCTTTCTGTCTTGCATTTGTGATGATAACTTCATCATTTCCCGCAAGCATTCCCTGCTCAAACATGCCTCGTATTGTCTGCTCTAATGCATCAAGTCCGTCTTCTTTTGCGGCAGATATCCACAAAACCGGTGCATCTATCCCCACTGCTTTGATATCCTGCGGCCAAATTACTGGTGACAGATCGGACTTATTTAACAGGATAATACTTTTTTTGTCTTTTAGCAACTCCATAATCTGCATATCGTCCTCATCAATCGCACGTGAAGAATCTGCCACATAAATCAGAAGGTCCGCCTTTGCCGCCGCCTCACGCGCTTTTTCGACACCAATCTTCTCCACAACATCCGATGTATCACGAATACCTGCCGTATCAACAAGAATTAAGCTCAAATCACCTAACATGATCTGTTCCTCAAGAGTATCGCGCGTCGTACCCGCAATCTCGGTTACAATCGCGCGCTGTCTGCCAGATAGCGCATTTAACAGAGACGACTTTCCGGCATTCGGCTTTCCGACGATTACTGTGCGAATTCCCTCTGTGAGAACTTTTCCATTATCAAAGGAATCTGCCATCTTCTGCACGTCCGTGCGAATCTTCTCTATGCGCCCTATAAGCCCCTCTGTATAGCCTTCTAGCGAAATATGCTCTGGGTCATCTAATGCAGCCTCGATATATGCAATCTCGTCTAAAAGGGCACTTCTGAGGCTTTGTATGCGATTTCTAATTTTTCCGGAGAGCTGCTCAAGTGACGCATCCATCGCAAAACGATTTTTCGCAGAGATTAGCTCCATTACTGCCTCCGCCTGAGACAGATCAATTCGTCCGTTTAAAAACGCTCTTTTTGTAAATTCTCCCGGCTGTGCAGGTGCTGCGCCATTCTTTAAAACACAGTCTAGCACGCGTCTCGTGACTAAAATTCCTCCGTGACAGTTGATTTCCACAGTATCCTCTGCAGTAAACGAACGCGGTCCTCTCATAACCGATACCATTACCTCATCAATCACTTCATTTCCATCACAAATATAGCCATAGTGAATTGTGTGCGTCGACGCATTTGATAGTTTCTTTGCAGACGAAACCGTTCCTGAATCTAATGTGCCATTCTTGATTGCCTGCGCCTCTTTTTTTGTTCGATATACGCGGTCAATGATCGCAAATGCCTGCGGACCGCTTATTCGAATGATGCTGATTCCGGCCGGGCTGAGAGCCGTTGCGATCGCCGCAATTGTACTATTTTCTTTCATCTTCTACCTCACTTTATCTTTACATAAGATGCTTTTTTGCATTTTATAAAACTACAGTTTCCCAGAATGATACAGAAAATGCCACTCAACAGTCCGCTTGAACTTTGAATGGCACTTTCTCTATTATTCCTCAGTTGCTTCCTTTGCCGTTCTCGGCTCAGTTACGCTTCTGTTGTAATTTGTCTTGTATCCTTTGTCATAGCTTTTGTAGTATCTTCTCTGTGGAATTGCTTCTTTCTTAGGAAGTACCACTACATGGCGAAACGGATCCTCGCCCTCGCTCTTGGTATATACAAACTTGTCATCCTGAAGTGCAGAGTGGATGATCCTTCTTTCATAAGGATTCATCGGCTCAAGCGATGCCGGACGTCTTGTTCTCTTTACCTTATAGGCAATATTCTTTGCCAGCTGCTCGAGAGTTTCCTTTCTTCTTTCACGGTAATTCTCAGTATCCAGCTTGACACGGATATATTCTTCGCTGTGTTTGTTGATTACAAGGCTCACCAGATGCTGTAATGAATCCAGTGTCTGTCCTCTCTTTCCGATCAGGATTCCCATGTCTTCTCCTGTCAGAACGATATCCACAACCTGCTCCTCTTTGTTGTAAGCAATCGCGATATCGACTTCCATGTTCATCTCGTGGAAGATCTTCTGTAAAAACTCTTCACCCTCATCAATAAAATCAGACTTTTTGCGTGCACGGATCACAGCCGGTTTTGAACCGATAAAACCAAGCAGACCATTCGAACCTTTTTCAACAACCTCATACTCAAGTTTTTCACTGGTGATCTGAAGCTGAAGCAGTGCGTTATTTACGGCTTCATCTACATTCTTTCCAGTGAAGGTAGCAAACTCTGTCATACAAACCTTACCTTTCTGAATCTGCAAGCTTCCCCAACCAAGCAATCATAAAGAAACTGATTACTTTTTGTTCTTCTTTTCACTCTTTTCATTGTACTGCTGAACCATTCCGGCCTTAGAAGCCAACTTGCCCTTTTTCTTCTGGGTAGAAGAGTAGTATTCAGTTGATTTTTCAATCTGCTTCGTTACACGCTCTTTCAACTCAGCATCTTTCTTTTCTTCGAGTTCCTTTTCTTCCTCGATGGTTCGCACGTTCATAACGGCCTTTGCCTTAAGTGGCTTCTGACCCTTCTTAACACGCTTTACATTTGCCTTTTCAATGTTCTTCTCAACCATCTGATTGATATCAATGCGCTCCATGTACTTGTTTACAATCAGCTGAATCAGAATCATAACAACGGAGGATGCAATCCAGTATACACCGATACCTGCAGAAAATGTGAAACAGAAGAATACAGACATAAGCGGCATTACAATGTTCATAGTCTTCATTGTGCTTCCCATTGTGTCATCGGCATTCTTGTTTCCATTATCAGTCTGCATCATCTTAGAGCTAAGCCACTGGGTAAGACCTGCCAGAATTGGGATTAAAACACCCGGCCACAGCTGCTGTGCCGGTGCGGTTGCCAAATCCATTCCAAGAAAATAATTTGCCTTCTCGATGCTGGGAAGAGCCTTTGATACATACTCATTCAGATTTGGAAAGATCTCTGTAAACTTGGTCCACTCAGATTTATCGAAATTGTAAAGCATATCGATAAGTTTATTGTGATTACTCAAGTTTGCTGTAGTGATACCATTTTGCTGTGCCAATGTCACAAAGTCTGAGTTATCCATATAGGTAGGAATGCTCTCTAATGCCTCAACAATCGGCTCGTAGAACGCTCTCACCTTTGTGATATAACCAGGAATCTTGTAAATAACCTGATACAAAGCAAACAGAATCGGCATCTGGATTAACATCTGTACACAGCCGCCTGTCGGACTGGTTCCGTACTTTGCATAGACATCCTTCATCTCTTCGTTCTGCTTGAGCAGCATTTCATTGTACTTTGGGCTTGACTTGTCCAGATTTGCATACTTTTTCTGGATCTGCTGGATCTCCGGCATCATAATACTGTTTAACTTTGAGAACTTCTGCTGTTTAATTGAAAGCGGAAGCATCAGAGCCTTGATGATGATCGTAAACAGAATGATTGCCAATCCAATGCTTGCGATGCCGAACATGTCCAGAAACTCATAAATTCCATTCATGACAACACCAAGCACCTTTGCAATCGGCCCTACGATGAACCAATTACTCTGTGTTAATGATAAAAAATCCACTTGTTTTCCTCCTTAAGCTACCTACGGAACAGGGTCGTACCCCCCTTTTGAAAACGGATTGCAGCGCAATATCCTCCAAATAGCAAGTAAGGAGCCTTTTAAAGCTCCATACTTTTCCAACGCCTCTATTGCATACTGCGAACAGGTCGGGGTATATATACAGTGGGTCCAGACTTTAAGAGGTGACAGATATTTCTGATAAAACCTTATCATACGAATCATAATCTTCTTCATAGTCTCGACCCTACTTCGATTCTAAAAAAATACTCTGCTTTCTTCCCACATGAAAAAAAGCATTCTCAATTTCCATTAATCCTTGTTCCTTCGCCAACGGTCTGGCAACAATCACTATGTCCAATCCTTGTATTAATTCTTTTTCGTGTAAGCGGCAGCATTCGCGGATCACTCTAGTAACCCGATGTCGAACGACACTGTTTCCTACCTTTTTACTGACCGATATGCCAATACGGGTATCAGCGCGGTCGTTTGGCATTTTATACATAACCAACGACCGATTCGCCTGAGACTGCCGTTTGCTATAGACTTTCTGAAAGTCTCTGTTTTTTTTAAGAGAGTTGATACTGCTCAATTAAGCAGAGAGAACCTTTCTTCCCTTTGCTCTTCTTGCTGCCAGAACCTTTCTTCCTCCCTTTGTGCTCATTCTTGCACGGAAACCATGAACCTTTGCATGGGATCTCTTCTTTGGCTGAAATGTCATCTTCATAACAAAACACCTCCTCGTTTTTCTGTGTTGTTTTCAAATCTTTCCTGTTGTTTCTTAAGCTGCACCCAAAGGTGCGGTTTTACGGCGTTTTTAGTGCCGTTGCAAAAATTGGACATCATACGCATTATATTAAGAAACCGTCGTTTCGTCAAGTTTTTTTTACTGTTTTTTTACTGTTTTTTATTTTTTGTTACAATTCACGGACGGTCATTTGCAATACATCCTTTCTGCATCCGATATAATGAATATATACATATGTACAAATTCATCCAGAATTCCACACGCCAGGAAGAATAGTGACAGGCTGCTTGACAGTAGTACACGATCCTACACGATTAATTGTCAATGATATTTGCAATCCGCTTCGCTACTTGCACTTTTATAAATCATCTTCAAATATTCTAGACCTTGCATTCTCCCATATAACTTTATTTTATCCACAATTTATCCCCAAAGTTATCCCCAAGATTTCTGTCGTAAGAACCTGTGGATAAAAGTTATCCACAACCTGTGGATAACTTGCCACCTTCTTGGGATAACTATGTGGATATTTCAAAAAACGCCTTTCAAACCATTGATTTTACGACAAACTTTTTTTTGTGGATAATGTGGATAAGTTTTCTTGTCCTGTGGATAACTATGTGGATAATCTTCATTTTTTATTCTATAAATCTCGTATATCCACATTATCCACAATTAACTTCTCCCTACCCCTCTCTTTGTTTTCCACATCTAATCCACAGCTTTTTGCCACTTATCCACAATATTATCCACAATTTCTCATCAATACCGGGGATATTTTCTACAC
>CAVCPW010000078.1:0-14245 GCA_963604075.1 Anaerovoracaceae bacterium
GAAGAACTGCTGCAACGGAAGAATCAACACCGCCAGACAGTGCACACAGCACTTGGCCATCCCCGATGCGCTCACGCAGCTGTGCAATCGTGGTCTCTACAAACGAAGACATCTTCCAGTCTCCATGGCATCCACAAACCTTGTAAACAAAGTTGGAGAGCATCTTCATACCCTCTGCAGTATGCATAACCTCTGGATGGAACTGAGTTGCATAAAGCTTCTTCTCTGGGCATGCCATTGCTGCTACCGGGCAGACAGGTGTATGTGCAGTCACATGAAAGCCTTCCGGTGCCTTTGCAATGTAATCAGTGTGGCTCATCCAGCAAACTGTTGTCTTGGATACACCCTCAAACAGCACATCTTCTGTATCTACTTCTACCTCTGTATGTCCATACTCGCTCGTCGGTGCTGTCTCCACAGTTCCACCGAGGGTCCATGCCATCAGCTGTGAACCATAGCAGATACCGAGAATCGGAATACCCAGTTCAAATATGGCTTTGTCATAATGCGGTGATGCTTCATCATAAACGCTGTTTGG
This sequence comes from Anaerovoracaceae bacterium, assembly GCA_963604075.1. GTDB lineage: Bacteria > Bacillota > Clostridia > Lachnospirales > Lachnospiraceae > Anthropogastromicrobium. Next base: position 539 of record CAVCPW010000078.1, read on the forward strand.
GCCACCGGTAAAGATGATTCCTTTCGGATTTACTTTTTTAATCTCTTCAAGGCTCATCGTATAAGGCTTTACCTCACAGTATACGTTGCACTCGCGCACGCGGCGTGCAATCAGCTGATTATACTGACCACCAAAGTCAAGTACAATAACCGACTCCTTCTCCATTGCAATTCCTCCTGACATTCAGTCCTGTCTGCCCTCTTCACAAATGTGCGAGGGAAAACTATTGTTTTCATCATTTTTGCTTTGCGCTTTTATGCGCCAGAACCCCTACTTTTACGGCATTCTTACTTTTATTATACAGAGTGTTCCCACTTTGTGCAAGCCCTAAACGTGCTGTTTCGTGAATAGGCATCCGTAAACTGTAATGATCAACTCACGGCAACCATGCAAGGAATGCACAGTCATACTGTGCAAAATAGTCCTGTGCATCGGCAATCGTCATTGTAGTGACTTCTGCATTAACCGGATCATAAATGCTTACATTTTGCGTATCGTAGCCTGTGAGCAGCACCGCACTGTCATCTCCGGTAATGGCAAGTACAAGATGATTCTCATTAAGGTAATACAGAACCTGAACCACACTGCATCCACGCAAATTCACGACATTGTCCTGACCATCCATCGCCTGTGTGATAACCTCATCAATCGACGTGCCTTCGGCTAAAAGTGTCTCCACCTGTGAAGCCTTTCCGCCCTCAGCTGTAACAAGGATTTCCAAACATGCCTGCAAGCTATCGCTCGATGACTGCGCGGTCTGTTCCTCAAAAGTCAGATTCTTGCTCAATGCTCTACTTCCTCTTGTCCAAATGCACTTTGCATTGTCATCCACAACTACACCCATCTCATCATAAGCCATATTGATTGCATCCGCTAACGAAGCATCAATCTGCTGCAGCTTTCCTCTTGCGTAGACGTAGTACAGCTTGTCCTCACTGCTGTCATCCAGATTTAATTGATAAGCCGCTGCAGCATCTCGTATTTTACTAAGTGTTCCATTTGTCTGTACTGTCTCGGTGTCGAGTGCCAGGCTAATGGACCAGATCTTCTGGAAGCCATCTGTGATCTTGCTCTTTGTCAAACTCACTGTCTTCTTCTCACTTCGATTATTAAAAAACATCTGGTCATTGTCTGCCTCCACATATGTGCCTGTCGCTGCGTCTCTTGTCAGACGATAAATTTCCAGCTGATTATCCAAAATCTGCGTTCCTTCTATATAATAGTCGGTCATCTGATACTCGCCCGACTGCGTCATATCCTCATCAAAGGAAAGAATTGCCAACTTATACATCGGTTTTTGTACAACCTGTCCCGCCTGCGTGAGTACATCGCTCTTTCTTCCAATGCCATATACCAAATCATCCCCAAGAAATCCTTGAATCTGCACGAATTCGCCATCATCAGCTGCAACACGATAGGTCTTTCCGGTGCTCAAATCAGCAATGCGAATCAAACTCGGATAGCTGCTGTCGCCCTCCTCCCATGCAATCAGACTGCTCGACTCATTAGAGTAGAAACTTCCAGCACTCGGTGCAACCGCCAGCTCAGCCTTCTCTCCGCTACTTAAATCAATTGAGTATACGGTACTCTGATACAGCAGATACATCAAATCAGATTCGTTATTGACATAAGCAAGTGTTCCCATATTCTTCATTAAAATTTCCTCTGAGAATGTGACCGGGATGTAAAAGATCTCGTCAATGCTCGACTCCTCACTCTCACCTGCACTATTATAATGAAGAAAACTTACTCCAACCTGACCCTCGTGATTTCCTCTGCTGTGATAGCCATATGCCATAAAGTAAATATCGCCACTATCTTCCACACGAATCGGCTGGAGCTTGTAATTGTCTAATGCGGAGGAATCCTCTGCCCCATCCTGATACGTATAGATTAGATTCAACGTATTTTCTTTTGTATTTGTAGCAAATAGCTGGCCGTCATAAACATAAACCTGAATATTTCCATCGTCAGATGACATGCCGGATACGGACTCGTCCGTGATACCAAGTTTTAACGCACTATTGGTATATACTGTTGCCGAAACAGAGAAATTTTCTTTTACATGACGCTCAAAATCAAGCAGATACAGCACATCATTTCGAAAACGCACCACATATTGCTCGTCCACCATGCAGGTTTTACTTTCACCATTGCTACTTATAGTAACCGGATAGGTTAGCGTAACGCTTGCCTGACTGTCTGTCAGCTCAGTTAATGTAGTCTCAACCGTGCCTGCCTGCGGTGAAAGACCCTTCCATGTGATCATGCCGCTTCGGGAATGCTGATTGACATAGCTAAAATCATCGGTGCCCATTGTCTCGTTAGGCTGTATGTAATTTACAATGAAATCACTATTTCCATCAATGGATGCCTGCATAAAGTCATGTGCAAATCCGACAAGACTTTCCGTGTGACTGTCTGTCAAATAAAGGATTCTGCTGTAATAGTATACTGGAGTTCCAGACTGGCTAACACACAGAATCAGCTGATACTCGTTGCCCTCATCGACCAGATTTGACAGCTGAAGCTGTGCATTCATTGTGCTGCCATTTTTCTCCCAACCGCTTATCGCACCATTCTCGACAAGACGTGTGCCATCAAGTCCTCTGACCTCATAAGAAATCTGATCCTCATCGACATTATCTGCCTGATCAATCTGGATAGAAAGCTTATGTTCCTGCGACAGGGGCGTAATGCAGCCTCTCATCGTGGAAACCTCCATCTTTTGTGTATAACCGCGCAGCGTATTGCTGTTGTTTTCAAGATATTGTAACCGGACAATCGCAAGTGTAGCCGCCTGCATTGTCTCATAGCTGTCTGTCTGCTGTGTTGTCTGCGTATATTGATGATATACGGCAAAGCTGCCAAATGCAGCAACAAAAATGAAACACAGCAACAGAATTCTTCGAATTAGCCTTTTCAAATCAAAACCATACCTTTCTCTTAACCTGTTGTCAGGCTGTTATGGCTTTATTTTACTTGCAAATAAGTAAAATCACAAGTCTTTTTTGCGGTGTGTTTTGTACTGCTATTCATGAGCTGATATTTTATCGTCTTCCAATCTCCTAATACAACATCATCCATCATATTTATGCGCTAACTAAAACACCTGTTGCCATCTGCCTTCATCTTTGCTATACTAAGAAGAAAAGTGTCCGGCTTTAGCTTCGTGGCACTTTTCCTTGAGGAGGGTTCTATGTCTAAGCCAACGCTTTACCGAAATCGTCTGATACCATTTGAATCTGTACTGTTAACAGATGATGAGATTCTGTACCGCGATGATAAAAAAATCATTACTGTCTGGAAAACACTTCATCCAAAGTCTGATCTGGCATATGGCTATTCCTGCTATTTTCTTGATCGCGGCTTCAAAATCAGTCGTTTTTATTCGCACAGCCATGATTTTATGTACTGGTACTGTGACATCATTGAAACCGAGTATCAAAAAGATACTGATACTTATGTTTTCACCGACCTGCTAGCCGATGTGATCATAAAACGTGACGGTAACACCCGTGTAGTAGATTTGGATGAATTAGCCGAGGCCTTTGAACGCGGACTTCTCTCTTCAAAACGCATGAGCTGTGCACTCAGACAGCTGGATGATCTGCTTCAAGTCGTTTACCGCGATCGTTTTGAGGCTTTGACAGAGCCATTTGTGAAACAGATTGCAACGTATGAAGCAGCAGAGCAGAATGCAAAATAATTGATTTTGCATCGTAATTGTAAAGATGATAAAGATACTGAACAGTTACGTAGCTTGATATTCCAATCGAGAAGCAAAAAATGCACACAAAAACAGCACTCACAAAAAGCAAAGGAGAAAAAATCATGATAGCAATTGGATGCGACCACGGCGGTTACGAATTAAAACAGGAAATCATCAAGTACCTTGAGGAAAAGGAACTGCCATTTAAAGATTTTGGCTGCTATGACAACAGCTCAGTGGATTATCCGATTTATGCACGCAAAGTAACAGATGCCATCACACGCGGTGAATGCGATAAGGGCATTTTAATCTGTGGAACCGGCATCGGCATTTCCATTACAGCAAACAAGGTTCCTGGCATCCGCGCTGCACTGTGTACAGATTGTTTCTGCGCTGAGGCCACCAGACTTCACAATGATGCAAATATCCTTTGCATGGGTGGACGCGTCGTAGGACCAGGACTCGCTGTAAAGATTACAGATACCTTCTTAAATACACCATTTTCTGGCGATGAGCGTCATAAAAGACGCATTAATCTGATTGAGAACAGAGATTCATCTGAAAATTAAGATTCTCGTAAAATTAAAACTCCGGTATGATTGAGATTCATCCAAAATCAGAATTTTAATAAAAATCAAAAGTGGCTGTCGCATGTTAGTGCGGCAGCCACTTTTTCGACTCGTGACTTTAGCCAGGAGTTTTTATTTATGTATAACTACTCAAAACTCATTTTACAGAAGGGCCGCTATCGCTGCAGCCACTCCGCCTACCACTAAAATGACTGGCATAAGGCATCCGCTGCAACCACAACCACCATATCCGCCTCTTCTTGGCGGTGGCGGCGGTGGCCCCCATGCGCCTCCGCGGCCTCTGCCTCCCGGTCCGTGTGGTCCTCCTGGTCTTCCTGGTCCTCTGCCTCCCGGTCCATGTGGTCCTCCCGGTCCTCTTCCTCCTGGTCCATGCATAAGTATTACCTCCTTCCAGTTATGATTGTCTTGCACAATGTGGTGACATACTCTCGTCACCTGACAAAAGATCTTTCAGTCAAGCGTATATTCGCAATTCACTTCGCTACTTGCTTGATTTGGTTAAATATTATTTCGAATAAGTTTTATCCGAGCAGTGCCTCTGCATACTTTCCAAGCTCAGCACCCTTTGCCTCTGCGTCTTCCATGCTAGTTCCCTTTACACCATAGTACAGCTTGATCTTCGGCTCGGTTCCAGATGGTCTTACGCACAGCCATGCGCCATCCTCGAGATCATAATATAGTACGTTTGACTGCGGCAGTCCGGTTGGTGTTACCTCGCCAGTTGCCATATCCTTGCAGGTATCCAGCTTATAATCTCTTGCCTGTGTTACCTTATACGGACCAATCTTCTCCGGTGCATTTGCACGTAGGTTCTCCATTGTCTGAGCGATCTTTGCCAGACCTTCGATGCCCTTCATTGTAACAGACTTTACGCTGTCCTTATAGTATCCATACTTATCGTAGATTGCAAGCATCTGATCCCAGAGTGTCTTACCCTGCTTCTTATAGTAAGCAGCTGCCTCGCACAATGCCATTGTCGCAACAATCGCATCCTTATCTCTTGCATGTGTTCCGATCAAGCAGCCATAGCTCTCCTCGAAACCAAACAAATAGGTTCCCTTGCCACTCTGCTCAAAACCAAGGATCTGCTGTCCAATATACTTGAATCCAGTTAAGCACTCAATCAGACGAATGCCGTAAGACTTTGCGATTGCATCTGCAAGGTTTGTAGTAACGATGGTCTTAATCAGCGCGCCATCCTCTGGCAGTCCCTGCTGCTCCTTAATCTGGCTAATAGTATACTCAGCAAGCAGGCATCCGGACATATTTCCAGTCAGGGAATGATACTCGCCAGTCTTTGCATCCTTTACATATACGCCAAGACGGTCTGCATCCGGGTCGGTTGCCAAAACAAGATCGGCATTCTTCTCCTTTGCCAGTGCAAGTGCCAGCTCAAATGCCTCTGCTGCCTCTGGGTTAGGATAGCTTACAGTCGGGAACTCACCATCCGGAAGCTCCTGCTGCGGAACAACATAAACATGAGTAAAGCCAAGCTCTTTTAATACGCGTCTTGCCGGCACATTTCCAGTTCCATGAAGAGGTGTGTAAACAATGGTCAGCTGATCCTGCATCTCGTCAATCGCTGCCTGATTCTTTACCTGCTTCTTTAATTCTGCGATGTACGCGTCATCAATTGCACCACCGATAATCTCGAACAGATTTGCCACGCGCGCATCGTCTTCCTGCATCGTCTTTAATGTGGAAAAATCGGTAATTGCCTTTACCTCTGCCATGATACCCTTGTCATGCGGCGGTGTAATCTGTGCACCATCCTCCCAGTAAACCTTATAACCATTGTATTCCGGCGGGTTGTGGGATGCAGTGATATTGATTCCGGCGATGCAGCCAAGCTTTCTTACTGCAAAGGAAAGCTCTGGTGTCGGACGCAGAGACTCAAACAGATATGCCTTGATACCATTTGCTGCCAGACAAAGTGCTGCTTCTCTTGCAAATTCCGGGGACATGCGGCGGGAATCGTATGCGATTGCAACGCCCTTCTTCTGCTGTCCTGCCTTGATAATATAATTGGCAAGACCCTGTGTGGCCTTACGAACCGTATAGATGTTCATGCGGTTTAAGCCTGCTCCGATCACGCCTCGAAGACCTGCCGTACCGAACTCTAACTCCGTATAGAAACGGTCCTTTTTCTCCTCCTCTGAGATTCCTCTTAACTCTTCCTTTGTAGCCTCGTCAAAACACGGACTTGTCAGCCACTCCTCGTACAATTCCTGATAATCCATAAAAACCATACCTTTCCGTATCCGCATCCAGCATTTAAATAATCAAACTAATCAAATTTCATTATTTACTCATGCAGACACTACTTTCTTTGCGCTGCAAAAACAATACATCTAATTTGTACAGTTTTCAAAACTCGACGTTTTCTTCGCTAACTTAAGTATACTAGATAAAACAAAAAAAGGAAATGTTTTTTCAAAAATTTTTCACAAAATACAGCTATTCTTTGCTGAAATCTTGTGATATACTTACGAAGCTGGATATTATACTCTATAACCATATTTCAAAGAAAGGTGACCTGCAATTATGAAGACTATTTTCAACACTTCCAAAGATAAAAAAAGCCTGTCCAACTGGTCTATCCGACAGAAAACAGGCTTTTTTGTTTTTCTGGCACTTTTTGCTGTCTGCATCGGAATGGCTATTTTTTACAATGGACTCTCAACACTAGATCTATTAATCCTCATTGCCATTGCTGCTGTTTCCATGGCAGTCTATGTACTTCCGATTTCTTTCCACCCGGCCGTGAAAGCTATCATCACAATACTTCTTCCAACGGCGGCCTTTTTCCTGCTGGAGTCGATGACACACATCGTGTGGGAGACAATGGAGATTGATGCGATTTTATTAAACCTGATCTTCTATTACCTGTTCTTTCTGTTTTTCTTCTTTGTGAGTGGCTCGACAAAGATTTCTCTTAATATCCTGCTGATCTTTACGATGATCGTAGGACTGGCAAACTACTTTGTCATCCTTTTTCGCTCCTCACCGATTCTGCCATGGGATCTGCTCTCACTCGGAACAGCTGCGACGGTTGCCGATAACTACACCTTTAGCATCACGTACCGCATTGCCCAGCTGTCCGCAGGCTTTCTAGGCTGTATAATTCTCGCCGGAAAGTGTAATCTGCATTTTCCAAAGCTTCATACAAAGAAGTCGATTCGCGCAATTATTCGCGTGGCATTATGTGCTATTATGATTATTCCGTCCGCGTTCTATATCAACTTTTTATACCAGCCGGATATTGCAGACTACACCAGCCTTGACAACACGCTGTTCACGCCAAAATATATGTTTAAGACAAACGGCTTTTTCGTTGCCTTTTTGATGGACAGCCGTTATCTTCAGATTGATCAGCCTAGCGGCTATAGCAAAGAATATGCCGAAACACTCCTTGATGAGCAGACCGAAACCGATCCGACCACTGATGAGCTTCCAAACATTATCGTAATCATGGATGAATGTTTCTCTGACCCATCAGTCCTTGGAGACTTTACATGTAATGAAGACTATATGCCATTTATCCGAAGCCTTCTCGATGGTGCCGAGAATACCGTAAGTGGTCACCTGTATGTTTCCGTTCTTGGCGGCAACACGGCAAACTCCGAGTTTGAGTACCTTACAGGTAATTCTATGGCATTTCTTCCGAGCGGAAGCATTCCGTACCAACAATATTTAAATAAGTATGCATTATCGATTGTGGAGCATATGAAGGAACTAGGCTACAGCACAACTGCAATGCATCCATATAACGCATCAGGTTGGAACAGAAGCTCTGTTTATGAAAAGATGGGCTTTGGTCAGTTCCTCTCACTGAAAAACTATCACCACGGTGAGCAGCTTCGTAAATATGTCAGTGACCAGGCTGATTTTGAGGAAGTGCTGGATGTTTTAAATGAAAGCAGTGACCCGACCTTTATCTTTAATGTCACGATGCAAAATCACAGCAGCTATGGAACACCGTATGATAACTTCACGCCTTCAATCGAGGCTCAGTTTGAAAATACAAAGACAACCAAGTATTTAAACAACTACCTCTCTCTAATGAAGTATACAGATGATGCTGTAAAATATCTGCTCACTGAGTTGTCAGACTCCGACAAGAAAACCATCGTTGTTTTCTTCGGCGATCACCAGCCAAATGATTATGTAATCGAGCCAATCTACGAGGAAAACGGTCTTGATATCAACAATCAGACACTGGAGGAGCAGCAAAATCGCCAGCAGGTTCCATTCTTCATCTGGGCCAATTATGATATTGATGAGGAAAGTGATCTTGCCATCAGTGCCAATTATCTCTCCACAAAGGTGGCAGAGGTTGCCGGTCTTGGCCTGACCAAGTATCAGAGCTTTCTTTCCCAGATGTCCGAGGTACTGCCTGTCATCAACGCAGTCGGCTATGTGGACGCAGACGGCAACTGTCACTACTTAGAGGAAGCCTCCGGTGATGAGAAAACATGGTTGGAAAATTATGAAATTCTTCAGTATTATCGCATGTTTGACCAATAAACATTTCAACTCACAGTCCGTATTTTCTCGAAACCTAATCTAAAAAATAGTTTGAGTGACATACTTTCGCCACCAGGCGAAGTATAATTCAGTCAAGCAGCTGTTCGCAATCCGCTTTGCTACTTGATTTGGTTAAATCTTTTTCTGCATCAGAAGATACGAAAAAGGCAGTGCGCACCATTGTTTGTACCACTGCCTTTTTTATTTTTTCAATATTTTTTCTTTAAAATCCAAGACTTGCTGTCGTTGATCATATTACACGTATTCCATCAACTTGAATGTTGTAGCGGACTGTTGAGAATTTCCCGTCCTTGAGCATATTATGCTTATTCCATCAACTGCCTTATTTACGTGTCCAGAGAATGTCCCTGTTGATGCATTTTCCAAGCAGACGTTTGATCTGTTCACTATCCTTTGTCTGCGGCAAAATCCACATCAGCTTGGTTAATACTGCCTCTAATGTCATATCGTATGCTTCCATGACACCGGCCTCTTCCTTTACCTTCTTGCCGACCTCGTACACAGCCAGGTTACTTCCCTCTCTGGCAACCTGTGTTGCCATGACAAATACCTTGCCCTCACGTGTCCACTTATGCACCACATCAAAGAAACTACTGTGATCATATACTGGAAGGCCACCGACACCAAATGCCTCGATGATCACCGCATCACAACGCTGTGCCACATAATCAAGAATATCTGCCGACATGGACGGCACGAGCTTGACAAGACCGACTGATGCAGTCATCTCATGATAAAACTGTACCGGACCTGATTCGCCCTGCTCGTCAAAATACATTAACACACGCCCATCGCTGATTATACCAAGGCATGGATAATTGACACTTGAAAATGCATTATAGCTCTTACTGTGCTCCTTCTTTGCACGTGTTCCCGCTATGATTTTTCCATCAAATACAACACAAACATCGTGTGCCTTCGTGCTTGCCGCCAGACGCAGACTGTCCATCAGATTCATACGTGCATCGGTATCTTCCATGTCAATCGGGTGCTGCGCACCTGTGATGACTATCGGCTTTGGTGAGTGTTGAATCAGATATGAAAGCGCCGCCGCAGTAAAGGCCATCGTATCAGTTCCATGGCAAATTACAAAGCCATCGTACTGATCATAATACTTTTCGATACACACTGCCATTGACAGCCAGTGCTTCGGCTCGATATTCGTGCTGTCAAGATTCATCAGCTGGATCGTGTCCGTATCGCAAAATTCTTTTGAGTCCTGCACATAAGAAAGAAGCTGCTCTGGTGTCAATAATGGCTTTAATCCGTCCTTAGTGTGTCCGCAGGCGATTGTTCCGCCTGTTCCAATCAATAATACTTTTCTCATACAACGTGCACAATCCTTTCCGACTGAATTTTGAGTTCTTCATTATTCGGATACTGCTCCTTACTCGTCTCGCTATTCTTCATCTCACCATTCTGACTTATCTGCGAGCGTGTGACTGCCTCACTCTGCTGATCCTGCAAGCGACAAAATGCATTGATAATATCACGCCTTGTGATAATACCTATGAATACATTTCTATCATCGACTACTGGCACATAATTCTGATTTGATGCACGTTCTACCATCTCGTCGATCGTCGCGTAGACGCATACCGGCGGCATCCAGTCCTTACGGATAATCTCTTTGATGCGAAAGCCCTCCAGCTCCTGCATATCACACTTATGAAAAGTGATCATATACCATAAAAAGTCACCCTCATTTACTGAGCCGGCATAGCAGCCGTTCTCATCGATAACAGGAAGTGCCGTATAGCCGTAAATTCTCATGCGCTCGAGTCCCTGACGCAGTGTGTCCTCCTTATGAAGATACTCAATATCTCCCTTTGGCTTTAATAATGTCATTAAGTTCATGCTTATTTCCTCACAATTATAATATAAAAAATGTGCTGCAACCATTTCCCAATTTCACTTACATGGTAAAATTTCCCATAAATACGGTTCGGTTTTCACCCATTTGTCTAACTTTTTTTATTGTATCACAATTGTGAGGAAAATTCCATTACCACAATCTTACAGTTTAATGAAATAAGTGTGAAACCCATAAACACTCAATCAGATTCCCAAAACGTGCGTAACTTCGACCTTGTAGTTTCACCTGGTCTGTGCTACTATGACTTCAAAAAATAGACTTGCAGAAAGGCATGGAAAATTTTATGAAATTTACAACACTTTGCTACTTAGAGCGCGGCAATGAATATCTGATGCTGCATCGCACCAAAAAGGAGCTTGATTTTAATAAAGATATGTGGATTGGCGTTGGCGGTCATTTTGAGGAAAACGAAAGCCCGGATGATTGTCTTATCCGCGAGGTAAAAGAAGAGACAGGACTAACGTTGACTTCCTATAAAATGCGCGGTATTTTGACATTTGTGTACCGCGACATATGTGAATATACCTGCCTGTACACAGCCGATGGTTTTGAAGGCGAAATGATTACCTGCAATGAAGGCGATCTTGAATGGATTTCAAAAGATAAACTGTTAACACTCGGTTTATTTGAAGGAGATTTGATCTTTTTTAAGCTGTTACTTGAAGATGCACCGTTTTTCTCATTGAAATTGACATATGATCAGGTAAACGAACATCGTCTGATTGATGCTGAATTAAATAGCAAAAAAATGGAGCTCTTCGATATTTTAGATGAAAACGGTGTACCGACAGGACTGACACGAGAGCGTTCTTTATGTCACCTGCTAGGTACACCGCATCAAACCGGACATGTTTGGATTGTACGAAAGAAAAATGATTGTGCCTGCCAGAATGTAACCATAAACTCAACTAATAATGCTGACGAAACCTCAGATAAATTAGTAGACCACACAATAAATCAATATGAGCTACTTCTTCAGAAACGCAGCCACGATAAGGATTCATTCCCGGACTGCTATGATATCTCCTCAGCTGGTCATGTTCCAGCTGGAAGCGCTGTCCTTGATTCTGCGATTCGCGAGCTTTCGGAGGAACTTGGCATCAACGCTTCCACTGACGATCTCGTTATGATTGGCACGCACGAGGGAAACAGCCACAGCATTTTTTACGGAAAGCCATTTCATAACCATGAGTTTAGTACGCTATATCTTTACACGCGCCCTGTTCAAATTGAAGACCTTGTACTTCAGGAGTCAGAAATCCAGTCGGTAAAATGGTTTGATTTAAATAAATTAATGGAAGATGTTAAAAATGATGCACCGGGATACTGCCTGTATTATGATGAATTGCAAATTCTTAAGGATGCACTTGATAAGCGCAATGCAATGTGCATTCAATAATTAACACTTATAAGCTATGCTAAGAAATAAGAACACCGCCCTATGGAATTTTCCTTTACGGGGCGATGTTCCATTTTTATAAAATAGAGCGTAAAACCCACTACCCTTGGGTGGTGGGTAGTTCACATCCCAGAACCTATCAATGCTGAATCTGTCCATCCTCTTCTGTATGGTTACTTAAATCCGCTGGACGATATTTTAAAATTGCCTCCATCAGCTCATTGTCATAATTGCATTCTACACATGTATTCTTTGATGTCACAAGCGTATACACCTGATCTGGTGTGCACGCTGGCCAGTTTGGAATTGCACTGTGGTTTGGATTTCCGGTGCGGGCAAATGCCATCACACTGTCAAAAATCTCCGTCTCAATGCGCTCGGTAACACCTTCTTCCTGTGTATATGGCGTAAAGGACGTATTTGCAAACACATACGGAATGTCTGCGCAGTGCCACGGAACCCAGCCTCCGTCAAGCGGCAAATCCAAATCAAACAGATACGCGTAGGTCTGACTATTAACCTTGCTACGCTCTTTTACATAGGACAAAATTGGTGCTCTCACGATACAGTCCAATACTGTCAGATCAACTGGATTGTGCGTCGGATAAGCTTTCTCAAAGAGTGGAAGAAGCTCTGCTGCAGCCTCCTCGCCCATAACCTGTGCAACTGCCTTTTCACCATCTTCATTTGTCATATGATTTCGATCAAATGGCATCGGCGCAAAGGTAAAGAATTCACCGAACACACTTCCCACCATTAGTGCCACATTGCTGCTTTCCTCGCGAAATCCCACATCACTTGGATCACCAACATAATACTCGTTTGGAATCGGAAGACTTCCGCAGTACTTTCCCTGCGCTTGAAATACCGGACGCACCTTCATATATGCCGCTGCAAGCTGTGCATACGGTACCCTCTCAAGCTCCTTCACGCTGCTTACATTCAGCTCTTGCATAACAGCCTCTGCCAGCTCTTTTCCACTCTGCCCACGCTTTGGCACCATATCACCGATTACGCCACTCATATTGATACCCTTTGCAAACAAACCATCTGCTGCCGGCATCTGAAGAAGTGTTGTCACCTTTGCACCGCCGCCAGACTGACCGAATACCGTAACATTCTTTGGATCTCCGCCAAATTTTTCGATATTTTCCTGTACCCATTTCAATGACGCAATGATATCATCCATTCCGGCATTTCCAGAGTTGGCATATTCTGGACCAAATGCAGACAAATCAAAATAGCCAAGCACATTTAAACGATGATTGATTGATACGACAACTGCATCGCCTCTGCGGCTCATATTTTCACCCTCATATGCGATGTGTTCAATCGAAGAACCAGCCTCAAAACCGCCTCCATGGAACCATACCAGAACCGGGCGCGCTTTCCCATCGCACGCTGGCGTCCAGATATTCAGGTTCAAACAATCCTCATCCATAATCCAGTAGCGGTGCGGCACAAACACTTCTCCGCATGGTTTTGGCATTTCAAGCAGCGGACACACATAGCCAAAGCTTGTCGCATCCAGCTCGCCTTCCCATGCTTCAAGCGGCTCTGGCGCATGGAAACGCTTTGCCTT
>CAVCPW010000079.1:0-5754 GCA_963604075.1 Anaerovoracaceae bacterium
GGTATGGGCATTCCGGTATCCTGTGAGGTTGATATTTACGGATGTTTAAGTGAGTTTATCGGAACTTGTGTCAGTGAGGATGTAGTTACTCTGCTTGATATCAATAACTCCGTACCGGCTGATATGTACAAGGAGTCTATCGAAGGTAAGTATAATTATACACAGAAGGATACATTCATGGGATTCCATTGTGGAAACACCTGTAGCAAGAAGCTGTCTTCCTGCACAATGAAGTATCAGAAGATTATGGCGCGCAGCCTTCCGGAAGAAGTTACTCAGGGTACTCTTGAGGGCGACATTATTCCAGGCGATATCACTTTCTATCGTTTACAGTCCACAGCTGACTGCAAGCTTCGTGCATACATGGCAGAGGGTGAGATCCTTCCGGTTGCTACCAAGTCATTCGGCGGCATCGGTGTATTCGCAATTCCAGAAATGGGTCGTTTCTATCGCCACGTACTGATCGAGAAGAACTTCCCGCATCACGGCGCAGTTGCATTCGGTCATTTCGGAAAGTCTCTGTATGAGGTATTCAAGTACATCGGCGTTCCAGTAGAGGATATCAATTATAATCAGCCGAAGGGTGTAAGATATCCAACCGAGAATCCATTCTGCTAAAAAAATAAAATTGTTGCCGTTCATATCATTTCGAAATAGATGTCATGTGGACTGTAACATAGAGTAAGATAGCGGGCTCAAAGACTGGGCCCGCTCTTTTAAAAAGGAGAAAAATAATGATTAAGATTCAGAACATTAATGATGCATCCTATAAAAGATTTGGAAAAGTAATCAAGGACATTGATCTTACGGATTTGTTGCAGACAATGGACACGACTCCATGTCCGGATGATGTTGTTTACGTGGCATCCGAGGCTGCACTTGAGGCAACCGATGGCGCAAAAAAGCTTCAGGAAATTTATTATGGAAAGCTTCCGATTCAGGCAGGTTACTGCAATGGACATAATTCCTTACTGAATGCGCTTGAGTATCATCGCTGCGGTGAGGTAAATGTGGCTGTCACTGATCTGATTGTGTTGGTTGGCTCCATTGTGGATGTTGCTGACGACTTCACTTATGACACTGCAAAGGTAGAGGCATTCTTCGTACCGGCAGGAACGGCATTCGAGATGTATGAAACTACGCTTCATTATGCACCGTGCGGCGTAGGCGGCAAAGGCTTTAAGGATGTAATTATTCTTCCAAAGGGAACAAATGCAGATATCACAAAGGATTCGAAGGCGACAGGTGAGGATCGTCTGCTTGCAGCAGAGAACAAATGGCTGATTGCTCATGCAGATGCCGCAATCGAGGGCGCATTCAATGGTTTACAGGGAGAAAATATCTCTGTACTGTAAGGACTTTTGTGCGGACTGCAATACATTAGTACTTGCATTTTCACGGTGGATATGATACCCTATCAGATGCAAAGATAAAGCAAGGATTATGCTCAGTGGGCATATAAATTGAATAAGTTTGCATCTGCACAGCAGAAAAATTAATGTAAAAAATAATGAAACAAAACTGAATCGGGGTTATGAGCAAGTAGCGAAGCGGATTGCGAATATCCGCTTAACTTAGAGAACCCGACAGAATAGAAAGGACAGGTTACATTATGAGTAAGGTTAGAACCAGATTTGCTCCCAGCCCGACAGGCCGTATGCACGTCGGAAACCTGAGAACAGCACTGTATGCGTATTTGATTACAAGACATGAGGGAGGAGATTTCCTTCTGCGTATCGAGGACACCGACCAGGAGCGTCAGGTTGAGGGTGCTGTTGATATCATTTACCGTACACTGGAAAAGGCGGGCATTACCCATGATGAAGGTCCGGACAAGGATGGCGGTGTAGGCCCGTACGTACAGAGTGAACGCCAGAAGCAGGGTATCTACATGAAGTATGCAAAGCAGCTGGTTGAAAAGGGAGAGGCTTATTACTGCTTCTGCGATAAGGAGCGTCTTGAGACACTTCATACCACCATTGGCGACAAGGAAATCAGCATCTATGATAAGCATTGTCTCGGACTTTCCAAAGAAGAAGTCGAGGCAAATCTTGCAGCTGGCAAACCATTCGTTATCCGTCAGAACAATCCTCGTACCGGAACTACAACCTTCCACGACGAGATCTACGGTGATATCACTGTAAATAATGAGGAACTTGATGATATGATTTTAATCAAGTCCGATGGTTTCCCAACATATAATTTTGCAAACGTAGTAGATGATCACATGATGGGCATCACTCATGTTGTAAGAGGAAATGAGTATCTGTCTTCCTCTCCGAAGTACAACCGTCTGTATGATGCATTCGGATGGCAGGTTCCTGTATATGTTCATTGTCCGCTGATCACTGATGAGGAGCACAAGAAGCTGTCCAAGCGCTGCGGTCATTCTTCCTTTGAAGATTTGCTGGATCAGGGCTTCCTTCCAGAGTGTATCGTAAACTTTGTAGCATTGCTTGGTTGGAGCCCAGCAGACAATCAGGAAAAGATGACGATGCAGGAGATGATCGAGAAATTCGATTATACCAAGATGAGCAAGTCACCGGCTGTATTCGACTATGGAAAGTTAAAGTGGTTAAACGGCGAGTATATCAAGGAGATGGACGATGCCCGCTATATGGAGATGGCACTTCCGCACATTAAGAAAGTTGTAACCAGAGATTGCGATTATGAGAAGATTGCAAAGATGGTGAAGACTCGTATTGAGGTATTCCCGGATATCGAGACACTGATTGATTTCTTCCAGGAGGTACCAGAGTATGACAGCGAGATGTACGTTCATAAGAAGATGAAGACCACAAAAGAGTCTTCTTTACAGCTGTTAAATGAGGTCCTTCCGGTGCTTGAAGCACAGGATGATTTTTCTAATGATGCGTTGTTTGCATCCCTTAGTGCATTTGCAAAGGAGAAGGGATATAAGACAGGCTTCGTAATGTGGCCGATTCGTACCGCTGTTTCCGGAAAGCAATCTACACCGGGCGGTGCAACCGAGCTGATGGAGATTCTTGGAAAAGAGGAATCCATTGCACGTATCAAGGCTGCAATCGAGAAGCTTTCTAAATAATTTTTTTAGGAATCTGGTGTGGGAATCTCGGTCATTCAATAACTGAGTAATTCACGAAAATAAGATTTTGCAGGGTGAGCCATAGCAGTGGACCAAGTATGCCGAACAAAAGGAGAGAGAAATGGCAAAGCATAAGAATGATGAATATGAAGGACGCGATACCGTTACATTGACTCTTGATGATAATACCGAGTTAGAGTGCATCGTACTTTGTATTTTCAAGGGTGGAGACAGAGAATATATTGCACTGCTTCCGACTGAAGGGATCGAATCTGAGACTGGTACCGTTTACCTGTACCGTTACGAGGAGGATGCACAGGGCAATCCAAATCTGACCAACATCGAGTCTGATGAAGAGTATGACGTTGCTTCTGATGCATTTGATGAGTTCCTTGATGATGAAGAGTATGATGAGTTAGTCAGCGAGGAAGAGCTTGCGGCAGAGGAAGAGGACGCAAAAAAATTTTAAAGGTTTAACCAAATCAAGCAAGTAGCGAAGCAGATTGCGAATATCCGCTTAACTATTATTTTAGATTAGAATGCAAAAAAGAACCGGGAAATTGATTTTCCACGGTTCTTTTTTTGAATTCAAACTTGACTTTATTGACTTTAATTTCAATATGGTCCTTATTTTGTTTCTTACATTCATTTCAACTTCTATTATTTCAATTTTCGGCTGTTTTGTTCGTTGGATTCGTTTAGCTCTGTCAGAAAACGGCTTGGAATGCGCTCCTTGCCGGATGCCTCACGTACACAGTATAGATGAAGGTGCTCTTTTGCTCTGGTGATTCCGACATAGAACAGGCGGCGTTCCTCCTCAAGATCGGCATCGATGGCTGCACGGGAATGCGGAATGTTGTCCTCGTTAATGTCTGGAATTAGGACAATCGGATATTCGAGCCCTTTTGAACAATGGAGTGTACATAGGCAGACACCGCTTTCGTTTTGGGCATCCTTTGTACTTGGGCTTTTAGCTTGTTTTTGCAATTCTTCTGTATAATTGTCAATATAGGTGAACCATTCAGCAAAAGTGCGACATGACTGGCTGCTTTCGTGGACAGCAGTCAGTACATCGAGAAGCTCCTGTTCGTTAATATGATGCTCCCTCGCGTAATCCTTTAGATAATCCCGGTACTTCATCGCATTGGACAGGTAATGAATCGCGGCATAAGGTGACATGCGCTTCATGATCGTAAGATCGTATTCGAGGCGATCAAGGCGTTCTAACATCCAATCCTTATCTTTGTAATATTCTTTTAGCTGAGCCACGCTAATATCAGAAGTGAACGGCGCGAGTGCTTCGCGCTTAATGTATCGATTTGGCCGATTCATGACGCGAAGCCAATTTGCGCGAGTGTTTCCGGTGCCTGATACGAGGCGAAGATAGGTGATGATATCAAGCGCAATCCAGTGCGCAAACAGATTTGGAATCGCATCCTTCATGTGAAATGGAATATTATTTTTCATCAATGCATCCATAACAAAGCGAATGCCAAGGTTTGTTCGGAATAGTACCGCCATATCCTCATAAGCGTAGCCTTGCGCATGATAATCGCGAATCTGTGCTGTTAAGAAATGGTTCTGCTCGGCAGTATCGCGGCACAGCTTTAAAAAGACTGGAGAAGTAGCCTTATGTGATGCGCGAATTATTTTTGAAAAACGCGCTGAATTGTGCACAATCAAATGATTGGCAGCGGCAACGATGTAGGCGTCGGAACGATAATTGATATCCAGTAAGATTCGTTTGGCATTCGGATAATCCTTCTCAAAACCTAACATGATTTCAGGACGCGCACCGCGGAAGCGATAGATTGACTGGTCGTCATCACCAACGATAAACAGGTTGTTTTTCGGTGCAGCAAGCAGACGAATCGTCTGGTACTGTACAAGATTAATATCCTGAAACTCATCGATTAAAATGTACGAGAAACGCTGCCTCCATGCGTCTAGGATGTCAGACCTCTTTGACAACAATTCATAAGTCATCGTCAGAATATCATCGAAATCTACCTTGTTGGCCTGGCGAAGCTTCTTTTCATAGAGAGAGTACACGCGACGAAATATGTTTTCAGGGCAGCTTTTGGCATAGTAGTAATCAAGTGACAGACAATTGCTCTTGACGGAAGAAATTTCACCGAGCAGATTTGAGGCGAGTTCGTTAAAATCAGGTGCGTCCATCTCGAGTTCATCAATAATGCTTTCAATTATTTTATATTGATCCTTCTGTGTCAGGATGTTGGAAGCATCATATTGGTAGGCGTGTTTTAAAATGCGGTAGAAAACAGAGTGAAAAGTGCCAAAAGTAACGCCCGTGGAGCATGCTGCATCCAAACGGGCGTTTCTCTTCTGGTAAAAGGTAAAAAAACGGCTCTGCATTTCATTTGCCGCAGCTCGTGTAAAGGTGATTACAAGAATGTGTGAGCCTGGAATATGATAATGCTCAAGAAGCGTTACGATTCGGTTTGTAATCACGGTTGTCTTACCAGAGCCGGGCCCGGCAAGAACAAGAGCGGGACCATCTTTATGGGCGATGGCCTGAGTCTGGGTATCTGAAAAAGCCATGAAAAACCTCTTTATTAAAATATTATAATAACTATTCAGAAACACATTCGCAAAATCGCTTCTGAATAGTTACATGTTATACATTAAAGCGGAACAGAATTACATCGCCGTCCTGGACTACATAGTCC
>CAVCPW010000080.1:0-4590 GCA_963604075.1 Anaerovoracaceae bacterium
AACTAAAACGAAGTTTTTGCTCTCGAGCTGGCTTTCTTCCCACTGACTCTTCTGCCTTTTGCTTTTTCTTTTCTTTCTCGCGCTCTGCTTTTTGCTTTTTTTCCTCCTCTGCCTGTCGAACAGCCGCATAATCACTGTAGCCACCCTCATACTGTCGAAGCGTATGATTCTCCTCAAATGCAAACATACGGCTCACACAACGATCCAGAAAATAACGATCATGTGATACCGTTACCACAATTCCCTCAAAGCGATCCAAATAGTCCTCCAACACTTCCATAGTGCGAATATCCAAATCATTTGCCGGCTCATCGAGTAAAAGGAGATTTGGCTCCTCCATTAAAACGCGAAGAAGATACAAACGTTTCTTCTCACCACCCGAAAGACTGCGGATTAACTGCTGTTGGACAATCGGTGGAAACAAAAAGCGATCCAACATAACCGATGCTGATACGCTGCCCTCCGGTGTGCGCACATATTCAGCAGTGTCACGGATGTAGTCAATCACACGCTTATTTGGATCCATATAGGCAACACCTGCCGACGGATCCGTTGCAATTTCCTGCGTATAATATCCAATCTTCAATGTAACACCAGCCTTTCTTGTTCCTGCAAGCGGCGGTACCGTTCCTGCTAAAATCTTCATCAGCGTTGTCTTTCCACAGCCATTCGATCCGACAATTCCGATTCGATCTCCCTTTAAAAAGATATAATTGAAATCATGGAAGCACTCATGTCCCGGATAACCGCCTGCCAGATTTTCCACCTCCAAAGTCGTCTTTCCAAGACGACTTGCCACACTATCTAACTGCACCGTGTGATCCCGTACCGGACCGCGCTGTTCCTGTAAATTTTCAATTCGCTGAATATGAGCCTTCTGCTTTGTTGAGCGTGCACGCGCACCGCGGTTAAGCCATTCTAACTCTGTTCGCAACAAATTCTTTCGCTTTGCTGCCGCCGAATCCTCATTCTGCTCACGCTCTGCCTTTTTCTCCAAATACCCTGAATAATTTGTCTCATAGGAATACAGGCTTCCGTGATCAAGCTCCGTGATTCGATTCGTCACCTGATCCAAAAAATAACGGTCATGTGTAACCATAATCATAGCTCCACGATAACGTTTTAAATAATCCTCCAGCCAATCCGCCATCTTTGTATCCAAATGGTTTGTCGGCTCATCAAGAATCAAAATGTCCGCTGGGCGAAGCAGCGTCTTTGCTAATGCTGCACGCTTTTTCTGACCACCAGAAAGCTGTCCACATGGCTGATCAAAGTTTCCCAGCTCAAATGTCATTAAAAGTGTCTTTGCATCTGGCTCAAGCTGCCAACGCTCCTCCTGTGGCTCTCCGTGCAGAACATATTCAAGCACACTTTCCTCTGACAACATCTGCGGATTCTGTTCCAGAAATCGAATTACGACATGATTGGCTACTGTGCGCATTCCCTCATCTGATTCTTCCTTCCCTGCCAAAATACGAAGCAGTGTTGATTTTCCGGTTCCATTGATTCCAATGATTCCAACCTTCTCACCCTCATTCAGATAAAAATCTGCATCTTTTAACAGTACCTTTTCTCCATAGTTTTTCTGTGCCTTTTCCAAAGACAATAAATTCATAATTTCTCCTGTCCTTCTCTTTATCTGTCTATTTACTTTTTCTTCGCTTCTTTCTGCTCTGAAAAAGTAATTTTACTTATATTGCTTATAAAAGTAAATTGCTTAATTTTGCAATTTCTGTGTCCATTTTACCACCAGATTCCAATTCTTACAAGAAACTTTAAATACGGTGATTCAATGATTCATGATTGACCGACGTGGTATAATACAGTTGTAACAGATGTGGTTAGTAATGTGTAATAAAGCAAAGAAAAGAGGTATTTACTATGTCACAAAACTACACAAGAAAATTTAAAGAAAAAATGTTTTGTATTCACGAAGAAGAATGTATCTATAAGAGCATTCCAGATAATCATAGTGTGTCAAAAGCCATTTTTTCTTTCGACTATTTTTCAGCAATATATTACTGTTTTCGGAATTTTTGTAGCCATTAGATAGTATTTTGCTGATTTTTGTTGCTATAAGCAAGTTATTTTCCTAGCTATTGGATATATTCTTATATCAGGAGGTATTATCTATGGACTTTGAACAAATAGGAAAGCGCATCAAATTCTACCGAAAACAAAAACACCTAACACAGGAAGAACTTGCCGAGTGTCTCGACGTTTGCCCTCATTATGTCTATGAGCTAGAGCGTGGCGTAAAGACTATGAGTCTATACACACTTAACGATCTTTCTCAATGCTTAGAAGTTTCGAGTGACTATCTGCTCTATGGAAAGCCAAATACATATCATGATAAGTCGCCAGACGATGCTCTGTCAGTAATGATTCGTGATCTTCCAACACAGCAGCGAAATCGCCTTGCAGATTTACTCAAGGCAATGTTACCATATCTATCATTAGAAGACACAAAGCATTCAAAAACGAAGCTATAAAGAAGCAACACAAAAATACAGAAAAGTACAGAAAAGAAAGCGCAATTTGAAATCAACACAACAATCCTGTAGTAGTTTTTCCTGGCCACTACAGGATTGTTATATTTCGTCCCTGCTCATCTAACCCCAATAACCATATGTCCACTCGCACGAAAGAGAAAATGCATACTAAAGATCTATATCTGCCAAACGATCCTGAAATTGCTGCTGAACAGCAAAAATGCTTAGAACTTCTGTATGATTTTAATCATACACGCCCATTTGAAGGAGAAAAACGCGCTGCATTGATGAAGGAAATGTTTGTTATTTCTTCCAATGTTGTCGCAATTGGCGTACCCTGCAAAGTTCTTCGCAACATCAGCGAGCATGACAAGGATTATTATTTTAGAGATTATAAAATAAAATGGGATGAAATAAAGTAAAAATTCGAATTACTTTTTTGAAAACACTAGCATCACTAATAAGAGTAAAAGCGACCCTGCCATGCCAAAGAATAAAGACTTTGCCCACTTAGGTGCACCATTTTCATCTAAATTGTCTTCCTGATACAAATTCTGGCGCTCAATCGAACCGTTGCAGTATTGAAATACATACTCTTCTGGCACCTCAACATCAGAATTTGAAAGGCTAATTATCCCAACGACATAATCAGAACCATCTGTAAGCTCAACAGTTGCCATGTTTTCATCCGGTTGTGTCCAACTTGTGATGATAATTCCATCTGAATCAAATAATGCCATTTCGCAAGAAACCAGCTCACCGTTCTCATCTATACACTCGGCACTTAACCTTCCTTCTGCTGTACAAGAGACTTCAATGTGAGCCTCTTTTTTTTTCGTAGCGCTATTTTCCTCCTCTATTAAGCTTTCCTCTGCTACAAGAGTACCTGTCTCTTTTATTGAAGATTCTATTACATTCTCTGTCGATGAAAGTAACTCAATGCTCGTTGAAACATCTGTCTTAGGGTCATATTCATATTTATAATAGTCCGAGTTTTTTACATAATCTGTTAATTCCACTACACACCGCAATGTTCCTTCCACCACGATATCTTTATAACGGTATTCATTTCGGCCGCACGAAATTATGTAGCATTTATCGGCTGGGATTGAAAAGTTATCAACATAATCACGCGTTACAAGTTCTCGCCAGTCCGCAAAAAATCGTGTCACATCATAGATATAAACACTTTGATCTGTTGTGTAGGTAAACACATCTCCCGGAGCAACATCCTTTAATCGATTGAACGAAAGATCCTGTACCGTATGATTATGTCCATAAATGGCAAAGTGTGTTTTTCCAATCTCATAGTCCGGTCGTGCTGCCGTTACCATCCAGATATCCAGATCATGCTCGATGGCTTCCCATGAACCGCCATATACGCCACGACAAATACCTGCATGATCCACTTCAAGAACGCCAAGCAGCTCGCCCATCGCATAGTCAGGTGTGTATGTCACTCCATCCCGAACATAATAATTAGAATCAACCCAATTTGTTGTTTCGTCAATTTCAGTTTTTTCTTCAAAAGTTTGCAAAACAGCTAACGAAACCTCTTTTGTAAAATCCGAAAATGCATTCGTTTCCGACTCTCCCGGTATAGTTGTCCCTGTTTCATTTTCAAACAATAATGCCCGGATATATGCCTGAGCCAAAGATTCCTCTATATTCTGGCGGTTAGCACCTTCAGACTCTGGATTTACGTACAGATACCATGAATATCCCGCAAGGC
The DNA here is from genome assembly GCA_963604075.1 of Anaerovoracaceae bacterium. Taxonomy (GTDB): domain Bacteria; phylum Bacillota; class Clostridia; order Lachnospirales; family Lachnospiraceae; genus Anthropogastromicrobium. The sequence goes on from CAVCPW010000080.1 coordinate 4,225, forward strand.
ACATTGCTCCTGCTCCCAAAACAGTAGCTACAATTTTCTCTTTCTTTGCCATAAATTCATCCCCCCTAAATATACCTACAGCATTTGCTCTTTTATTACAAACACTGTAGGTAATAGTTTCTGCCAAAAGCCAGATTGAAGCTCTCAATCCACCTTATGGCAGCCTGTTACTCCCTTTTCTTAGTGATTTTTTTAAGAAACGTCAGACCGGCAAACAATACAATTCCTACGCCCATTACTACCAGATATGGCCAAAAGGTCATGATAATTCCAGTTGGTACAGGTGAGACTGGCACATCATAAAGCGTATCGGATACAGTTTTGTGTCTGCCCTCGACTTCATAAGGACCATATACTGTATATACC
>CAVCPW010000081.1:0-15574 GCA_963604075.1 Anaerovoracaceae bacterium
TGACCTTGTCCTGCTCCACTGGCCGTTTGCGGATTACTACACCGCATGGCGGGAACTGGAGAAGTTAAACAAAGAAGGGAAAATCCGCGCCATCGGTGTGTCCAACTTTGAACCAGACAGGCTCATTGACCTGATTGCTTATACGGATGTAAAGCCAGCTGTGAATCAGATTGAAACGCATCTATATTGTCAGCGTCAGGCGGAACATGCCTGGGAGAAAAAATACGGTGTTGCTCACATGGCCTATGCTCCGCTTGGTCAGGGGAAGGCTAATACCATGTATTCCGAGGCAGACGTTGTAAAACTTGCAGAAAAATACGGCAAAACGCCTGCTCAGATTCTCCTGCGCCGCAGCATCCAGGACGGAGTGACGGTTATTCCTAAATCCGTGCATATGGAGCGGATTGTTGAAAACATCAATGTCTTTGATTTTGCACTGGCTTCCGAGGAAATGGCCGCTCTGCGTTCTCTTGATAAAGCAACACCCATGATCGGCAATCCTGACAAGCCGGAGCTTGTTGAAATGTCCTTGACATGGTAATTCAAAAATAAAAGAACAGTAACGGTAAAAGAATTCGATAAAATAATCGAAATAAAATCAAAGAAAAATCAAATCGACAATTTCAACAAAAAGGCTGCGGCTATATGGCCGCAGCTTTTTGTTGATTGAACGTCTTACAACGGCAGCTATTTCGTTATTGTTCATGAGATGCCTATTCGCATCTTACGTGTGATATGTCAGAAGAAAACCTTGATTTTCATGCTGTTGTCTGGTAAACTGAACGTAATCATAATAAAATGCGCTTGAGCGCGGAATGGAGACGAAGATGAGTAATATTGATACAATGTCAGTAAATGCAATCCGTGTACTGTCCGCAGACGCGATTCAGAAGGCAAAATCAGGACATCCGGGACTGCCGCTTGGCTGTGCTTCTGTAGCTTACGAGCTATGGGCAAAGCACTTAAAGCACAACCCGAAGGATCCGGACTGGAAGGATCGTGACCGTTTTATTCTTTCTGGAGGACATGGTTCGATGCTTCTGTACTCCCTACTTCACCTGTTTGGCTATGGCAATTTAAAAAAGGAAGATCTGATGCAGTTTCGTCAGTGGGATTCTTTAACACCGGGTCATCCGGAGTACCGCCATACTGTTGGTGTTGAGGCTACTACAGGACCTCTTGGTGCTGGTATGGGTATGGCAGTTGGTATGGCAATCGCAGAGCGTCATATGGCATCCGTGTTCAATAAGGAAGGTTATCCGGTTGTGGATCATTATACATATGCACTTGGTGGTGACGGATGTATGATGGAGGGTATTTCCTCTGAGGCATTTTCACTTGCAGGCACCTTGAAACTGTCCAAATTGATCATTTTCTATGATTCCAACCGCATTTCCATCGAGGGATCTACAGATATTGCATTCACAGAGAATGTTCAGAAGCGTATGGAGGCATTTGGATTCCAGACCATCACTGTTGAGGATGGAAATGATTTAGAGGAGATCGGAAAAGCAATCGAGGCAGCAAAGGCTGATACCGAGAGACCGTCTTTCATCACCGTAAAGACACAGATCGGTTTCGGATGCCCGGCAAAGCAGGGCAAGCCAAGCGCACACGGCGAGCCGCTTGGTGAGGACAACATCAAGGCAATGAAGGAAAACTTAGGATGGCCGTCACAGGAGCCGTTCTTCGTTCCAGAGGAAGTTTACGATCATTATAAGGAGATCGTAGAGGGCTTACAGCCGGCAGAGGATGCATGGAATAAGATGTTTGCGGAGTACTGCGAGAAGTATCCGGAGATGAAGCAGCTGTGGGATTCCTACTATGATGAAGATCTGGCCGAGAAGGTTTGTGATGATGCTGATTTCTGGTCCTATGAGGATAAGCCTGATGCCACCAGAAACCTGTCTGGTAAGATGATCAACCGTATCAAGGATAGAATGCCAAACGTAATCGGCGGTGCAGCTGATCTTTCTCCATCCACAAAGACTTATATGAAGGATGCAGGCGATTTCTCTGCTTCTAATTATGCAGGACGCAACATGCACTTTGGTGTTCGTGAGCTTGCTATGACCGCAATCGGAAATGGTATTATGCTTCATGGAGGTCTTCGTGCATTCGTTTCCACATTCTTTGTATTCTCTGATTACACAAAGCCGATGGCACGTCTGTCAGCAATCATGGGAGTACCGTTAACATTCGTATTCACACACGACAGCATCGGTGTAGGTGAGGATGGACCGACTCATGAGCCAATAGAGCAGTTGGCAATGTGGCGTGCACTTCCAAACTTCCATATGTTCCGTCCGGCAGACGCAACAGAGACTGCAGCCGCATGGTACAGTGCAATTACTTCCAAGAGAACACCGACTGCACTGGCACTGACCAGACAGAATCTGCCGCAGATTGAGGGAACTTCTAAGGAAGCATTAAAGGGTGGTTATATTGTACAGGATTCCAAGAAGCCGGTACCGGATGCCATCATCATCGCTTCCGGTTCAGAACTGACACTTGCAGTAGAGGCAAAGAAGGTTCTGGCAGAGGATGGAATCGATGTGCGTGTTGTATCTATGCCATGTATGGATATCTTCGAAGAGCAGTCCGAGGAGTATAAGGCAAAGGTTCTTCCAAAGAACGTAAGAAAGAGAGTTGCAGTAGAGGCACTTTCTGGTTTTGGATGGGATCGTTATGTAGGTCTTGACGGCGATCTGATCGGAATGAATCGCTTCGGCGCATCTGCTCCGTACAGCAAGCTGTTCCCATACTTCGGATTTACTGTAGAAAATGTAGTGGCAAGAGTAAAAGCACTGTAAAAAGAAAAGAGAATCGTAATTGTGAGAGTACGGAACAGTTATAGATAATTTTGTGGGGACGTTAGCCAACGGGACGGCAACGCCACTGGGAATGACTCGGTGGCTCGCTGTTTCCAAGGTTCGCGTCCCTTTTGTATTTTTGAGAAAAGAAAAATAGAAAATTTGGGGGGAAAGATGATGACTACATTTTGTAAGATGAGACGCTTCAAGCAGGAGTTAAGCGAGGAAGAGTGTATTGAAATTTTAAAGAAAGAGCCGCGAGGTGTTCTCTCTGTTTTTGATGAGAATGGCTATCCATATGGCATTCCGATGAATCATTGGTACAACGAAGTAGATGGAAAGTTGTACTTTCATGGTGCTAAGTCAGGCCATAAGCTTGATGCAATCAAAAAATATGATAAGGTTTCTTTCTGCGTGTATGACAGCGGTTATCGCAATGAGGGCGAGTGGGCACTGAACATCAAATGTGTGGTTGTCTTTGGTCGTATGAAGGTTGTGGAGGATCCAGATAAGATGGTAGAGATCTGCACGAATATTGGACATAAATTTACGGATGATAAGGAATATTTGGAGGATGAATTGCAGCGGGCATTGCCGAGAGTTCTTTGCTTAGAGCTGACGCCAGAGCATATGACAGGAAAGAGAGTCAAGGAGTCGTAAGTAACGGCGCTGATTGGTAAACTATTTTTATCGTAATTAATTGGTAAGCCATCGGGGACAGATCACATATCATTGCAGAGAAAGTGTCGCCCCGGTGGCTATTGCTGTTTTGTGTATTTCAGTCGTCTACCTGTATTGTTTCCACATTTACGATTGGTTGATTGTTGTGAGTGCTGTTATTGAGATCTGGAACGCTTAAAAACATTATAATAAAAATAGATAGAAGGAAGATTGCTGTTAATATAATAACAATAGCTTTCAAAATACGACGTGAACGACGATTTTTAATCGCAAGCTGTTCATTTATTCTGGACAGTTGTTCGGCAACGTCATTAGTGATATTTCCATTTTCAGTTTCAATTTTCGAGCCTAGCAACTCACTAACAGATACTTCTAATATTTCGGCAAGGCGAATTAGTGTATCAGCATCGGGGACGGACAGATTTTTCTCCCATTTGGAGATTGTTTGTCTGACGACATGAAGCCTGCTTGCCAACTCTTCTTGTGAAAAGCCCTTTTGTTTTCTAAGAGTTTTTAAGTTTTCACTAAACATAATACATCTTGCTCCTTTATTTAGATTTTGATGTATCAAAAATACCATAACAACTGCTAGAAGGCAAGCAATGCGGATTAACATTAGCGCAATGGGCTGATGGTGTATAAGCTTGCTGATGTTACTCCTCTATCGTCATAACACGGCATTTTTTTCGGCAGAAAGAGATGCCATATTTGATTATTTTGTTGAAGCCTCGGTTGCGAAGTTCCTGTGTATAGTTTTTATTTTTTATCTGCTGTAAAGCCTCACAGCAGTCCAACTCAAGATCTTTTTCCTCGGAACTATATTTCAATTCAATCACGATTCCAAGTCTACCATTCGTATCGCTATCATTTATTTCAATTAAAATATCGCTAAAGCTATCACCAGACTCTCGATTTGATAATACTCTCCAATCTCGTCGATACCCCAGAATTCCAATCATAAGTCCGTGATAGAAGTTTTCATGAAGCGATTTTGCAAAATTATCGCGTACGCTAATGGTCTTTGACATATATTCTGTCAAAAGCCGTTCGACAGCAGAGGCATTAGAAGTCGTTAGCGCATTGCAAAAGTTTCGGAAAAGTTCTCCGTTTTGAGAGACTTCTTTGCGAAAGAGTGTTAGAACGCGTTCAATGATAATGTTGCAGATTTCACGGTTTGGGACCGCAAGGCAGTAGTAGCCATCGCCTACTTGTCCGCGCTGTGTCAGGTAGCCGGTCATAAAAAGAGTGCTCCACAAATTGTCAATATTGGAATATAAATCTTTGTAAGTTACCATCTCATCAACTTTTTGGATGATTGTTCCGCCATTGATGAGTTGTTCCAATTCTGTTTTTGTGACCATTCCAGGATCATTGATGCTATCAATGAAATGATTGATAACATCATTTCCACTGGTGTTCATCCAGTAGTTTTTCGGTTTTGAGTTAGGGTCATCAATATGATCATCACAATAATTTACAACATCCCAAGGACAATAGACATCTGCCTCTCCAAAGCGATAGCCATCGTACCATTCTTTCACTTCATCAAAGTGATCATTTAATCCATAAGCACATAGCATTGCATGTACTTCTGAGTTCGTAAATCCAAAGGCTTCGTCGTATTGCTTATCTGTGATGGAATACACTTTGACGTTATTAAGACCAGTGAATATACTTTCTTTTGCAATACGTAGGCATCCAGTTAAAACTGCAAAAGCAAGGCTCTCATTTGTCTTCAATACATTTCCAAAAAGATTGCGTATCAAAAGCGCCATTTCATCATAAAAGCCATTTTCATGAGCTTTTGCCAACGGCACATCATACTCATCAATAAGAACAACAACTTTCTGCTTATAGTGCTTTTCAAGAAGTCGTGTCAGCCATCGCAAGCTTGAGCCCATAACCTTTTGACTCATATCGTCATCCAGCAGCTTAGCAAAGCGTTCCTTTTCGTAGTCAGTCAGAATACTGCTATTTTGCAGAAACTGAAAATCAGAAGCGCTCTGATTTATGAGTTCTACTAACTGATCAAAGGCAGTCTCGTAGGATGATGCATTGACTCCTTTTAGACTAATTGCAATGACAGGATATTTTCCCATATATTTTTCACAAAGCTCAGTATTTTGAGAAATATGCAAACCAGTAAATAATGTAGGGTCCGTTCCAATTTCAAAAAAGTTTTTGAGCATACTCATATTCAGAGATTTTCCAAAACGCCGAGGACGAGTAAAGAGTGTCACTTCGCTTCCCTTTTCAAGAGCTTGTTCAATTAGTGCTGTTTTATCTACATAATAATAGTTTCCTCTGCGAAGTTTTTCAAAGCTGTCGATCCCAACTGGAAGCCTTAATTGAATTCCCATATACGCGTACCTCATTTTTCACCGTCTGATGTTATGGCAACAAAATAACTCACTTTAATAAACTTATCATAGCACACCTTCTAATATTTGTCATTGAATTCGTCGTTCAATAAAAGATAGTGTCCCTTATCCCATCGGAATTTTAAATGAAATCATCGTACTCTGTCCCGGTATACTATTGATTGTGAGGCCAGAGCCTTCTCCGTAGGCTAGAATCAAGCGTTCGTGAACATTTTTTAATCCATAACCGGAGGAGTCGGTCGTCAAAAGGGTAGAAAGCTTTTCTTGCGGAATACCGATTCCATTATCCATGATTGTAAAATAAATCTGTCCCATGACCTTTGTGATCGTGACAAACAACTGACCACGTTTTGTCTTATTTGGCAGGATGCCATGAATAATTGAGTTTTCGACAAGCGGCTGCAACAGCAGATTTGGCACTTCGATTTCTGGCAAATTCGGGTCGATCTGATACAAGACATTAAAGCTGTTGTCATGAAGCAGGCGTTGAATGTCAATGTAGGAGGTCACATTTTTAATCTCATTTTGCAGCAATGTTTCCGCTTTTCCTTTGTTTAGTGTCGTGCGATAAAAGACGGAGAGAAGCTGTGACATTTGGCTGATCTCGGGCTGGTTATTCATCAGCGCCTTATTGTTGATTAGCGACAGACAATTATAGAGAAAGTGCGGGTTAATTTGCGCCTGCAATGCTTTAAACTGTGTTTCCTTCAATTCGATCTTTGTCTGATAATCTTCACGGATCAGGCGGTTGATTTCATCGATCATAGCCTGAAGATTGTTTGTCAGATCACCAAGCTCGTCCTTGCTGTCATCGTGAATGTGGTAATCAAGGTGCCCCTCCTTGATGCGTTGCAGATAGTAGTGCAGTGCACTGATTTTTTTCTCAAAAAAGCTGGTAAACAGCTGTGTGATGGAAAAAATGATCACGATGCAGAACAGCAAAATAGCCATAATGACACGACCCATTCGCCGAACGGATGCAAATACAATTTGATTTGGGCGTTCTAGTGTCACGTTCCAGCCGCAGCAATCGACCAAGTCCGTTCGCGTTACCCACTGGCGCAGCTCGTTTTGTGTGTTCGAGATGGAATCGGATTCGTAGGAGTACAGTGTCTGCGATGGTGTATCGACCTGAATGTGGAAATCATCGGCAGTCTCGTCGAGATCGCCAAATAAAAGATCCGGATCAAGCTGAATGGCGATGCAGTTTTTGGAGTAAGAACGAATATAGGTGATATAAGGATCACACAGATATTGGATTACACAGAGTGTTCCATCGTCCTTTTTAAACCAGGTCGGCTGCGTGGAAATACGCTCAGGTCGGTACCAGAATTCATTTTCCAGATCGCTGATCGGGCGAAGCTGTTTGCCATGTGTCATATCCCCGTCCGCATTATAGATCGTAATTTGGGCGATATCCGGATGCTGCAGATACGTGGTATTTAAAAAGACATCCATTTTATAGGTCAAATATTCGTACTGGTCGTAGGCGTTCGCATCATTGTAGGAAGAAAATTCTGCAAGATCATTCGAGTTTGCCAGATAGGAGAGCAAATTCTGGTAAGTGTTTACCTTGGAATCAAGCGAGTTTGAAACGGATACAACGGAGGATTCCAGAGAGTCCAGCTCGCGCGTGCGAAGCAGCTGAATGGTCTGCTTATAGCAAAAGAGTCCCATGACCGATAGCGGGATAAGGCTCACAAGAAAGCAGAGCAAAATTAACTTGTTGCGGTATTTCATATCATCAAAACGTTGCTTTATTTTTCGTATCGTTCTTTTAAATAAATTCCTTTTCATTGTTACATCGCATGCTCCTGTCGGTATTTTTCAGGTGCGCTTCCGAAGTATTCACGAAAGCTTTGGCAAAAATAAGAATAATTGGGGTAGCCGGACTGGATACCAATGTCAATCACCTTTTTGCGGGTGTGAAGCAGGGCATCCTTTGCTTTTTCCATTCGATACTGCCGAATGTATTGTGAGATACTTTTGCCAGTTGATTTTTTAAACAGACGGCTAAGATAATCCGGCGTTAGATAGACGGCAGAAGCCAACACCTCTGCGGACAAATCCTCACTGTAATGATTCGCAATATACGAGATGGTGCAGGAGACTTCCTTTCGCATGGAATCCGGGCCAGTGGAGAACGAATCCAGAATCGGCTTTGAGACTTCGGTCACGATGCGAATAATCTCAGTGATATCCGGTTGAAGGTATAAATTGGCGATCATGGTTTCAAGTGCAGGAAAATTGCCCCTAGCGTGTTCGGGGAGCGCCGGATAGAGAATGGTCAGCACATTTGAAAAAAGAAATTTTACGTAAATCTGTGACTGGTTGACGGCAAGCTTATATTTATTAAAAAGATGGTCCAGATATTCCTGCAATAGTGACTGACTGTGCGAGGAGAGTGCATTTTTTATTAAAGGAAGAAGCTGTGAATCATCCTCCGTGTTTTCTGCGCATTGTGCAGGCTCATCATCTGGCAAAAAGATACGCGTATCCGGCAGGAAAAATCGCTGCTCCATCTGTTGCTCAAGAAAGGAAAATGCCTGTTTAAAGGATGGATATTCCGACAATGGTTTTGTGATTGCAATGTAGCAGTCTGCTGAGAATGTACTTCGGATATGATCAAGCAGACTGGTGCAGAGACGTCTGGTATCGAGAATTGGCGTGCGCACAAATAAAACGGCCTGCTCAGGAGAAATATTGACGGAAACGGCATCGGGCAGCAGATCCTTTCGCAGACTGTCAAAGAAGGCAGTAGACTGGTGGACCAGAAAATCATTTTTAAAAGCAAACATGAGCATATATCGAAAGGCAGAAAATTGTTCAAAAACGAAAGGCTCCGCCTTAGACGCATCAAAATTGCCGGAGATGGCAAGCTGTAATGAATATTGGAGCAGAAAGAGCTTCTGATTTTCCTGCTGATGCAGGTTTATCTGTTCTTCGTCGAGCTGCCCAATCAATGAGGAGAGCGTTTTGGTGAATTCCTCTGGTACCACTGGCTTTAATATATAATTTTCCACACCCAGTGAGATCGCAGTTTTGGCGTAGGCAAAATCGGCATAACCGCTGAAAATAACTGGACGGATCTCTGGGTATTGCTTGAGCGCCTCGCGAATCAGCTCAAGTCCGTCCATTCGTGGCATTTGTACATCTGTAAATAAAATATGTGCAGGCCAGACCTTCAGAAGTTTCAGCGCTTCTACGCCGTCCTCTGCCTCACGGATCTCCAGGGGAAATCCATTATTTTTTAGCAGATAAAGAATGCAGTCTCGCTCATTTTTTTCATCGTCAACAATTAGTATACGGTACATAGTAAAAACTCCCCCCTCTATGCATTATGCGGCTATTTCGTGGGCTGCAACCACTATAATTTGTGCCTCTAGTATAGTAGGAGCGCATTGGGTTTGTCAAATATATATGAATTATAGTCAATAAAAATAAGTTTGTCCGCTTTTTTGATATGTTTTCCGTGTTTTTTATATATACCAGTGTGCGTTTTTTTGATATATTTTTTAACAACAAAGCAATGCGCAATGCTTACAAAACAAGTAAACACCAAGGAAAAACAGAACAAAAAAGTACAGAAACGGACAAAATCCAACTGTACATAACCGAACAAAATATAAACCATAATTGGAGGAGATTACCATGAAAAAGAGTTTTGCATTGATGATGACCGCTGCGTTAGCCACCACATCCATTTGTGGAGCTGCATTTGCAGATGAGGCAGACAAGGATCCATATGGAAAATATGACGAGCTGATCACATACACCACTGGATATTCATTAACAAATCAGGGAGCTGACGTGCTGTCCGGTACACCATATGAGAATGATACACCAGAAAATAACGCATATACTCGTTACCTTAAGAACCTTTTAAATATTCAGAATGAAAATGACTTCGAGGCAACGATGGGTGACGATTACAATCAGAAGTTAGCACTTGCAATCGCTAGCCAGAGCCTGCCAGATATCATTCACGTGCCAGATTATTCCACACTGGTAGAGCTGGTTGAAAATGACATGATTGAAGATCTGACCGACGTGTACAACGATCTTGCATGTGATACCGTAAAGGAATCCTATGAGAGCTATGGTGATAACAATCCGTTAAATACGGTTACCTTTGATGGAAAGATTATGGCAATTCCGAAGACCCAGTTAAGCGATGGTCAGGATTTCCTGTGGGTAAGAAAGGATTGGCTGGACAAGCTTGGATTGGAAGAGCCATCTACAATAGATGAAGTAGCCGATATGCTTCGCGCTTTCATCAACGATGATCCAGATGGAAATGGAGAGGCTGATACCATCGGTCTTGCAGTTCGTTCTGATGTATACGGCGGTTACCCGAACAACACCTTTGGAATTGATAACATTTTCACTGCATTTGGTGCATATCCGAGCATTTGGATCGAGGATGAGGATGGAAATGCTGTTTATGGTTCTGTTCAGGATGAGATGAAGGATGCCCTGACACTGTTAAACAGCTGGTATACAGAAGGTCTGATTGATCAGCAGTTCACAACGAGAACAAACGATGACATTGTTGCACTGATTTCCAGTGGAAAGTGTGGTGCATTCATTGGACCGTGGTGGGCACCGTTTAATACCGCATTGACTTCCAGCTATGCAACTGATGATGCGGAGTGGATTAATGTATCCGCACCGGTAGGCGAGGATGGAAAGATTCAGGCAATCAATACACAGTCTTATGCAGGATTTGTTGCTGTAAGAAAGGGCTATGAGCATCCAGAGATCGCAATGAAGATCGTTAATGTAAATGCCGAGTATTCCAAGCAGGATACAAGCGATGCTTCTCTTGAGATTCGTGAGAATCAGCCACTTGCATACTTTAACTGGCCACTTTATTGCGAGGTTCAGCCGGGCAACAATGCACAGACAATGACCGAGCATGTACTTGCAGCACTGGATGACGAGTCTAAGGTAGACACTTTAACTTCTGACGAATTAAGCTACTATCAGTCCGCTCAGAATTATCTGACAGCAGAGGCAGAGGGCAAAAAGGCAGACTCCGCAGATTATTCTCAGTACATGTCCAGAGTCGTATCCATGTCCCGTATGATCGAGAATCCGGCAGATTTTGTAACACCGGCATTCTATGAGACGACCGAGTCTATGGCAATCCGCTGGGCATCCTTAGAGAAGATCGAGATGCAGACTGTTTTAAAGATCATTGTTGGCGAAGAGAGCATCGACGCATTTGATCAGTTCGTATCTGATTGGAACAAGGCAGGCGGCGAGATGATCACTGAGGAAGTAAACGAGGCGATTCAGAAGTAAAAATAATACGCAAAGTAAAAATAATAAGCAATACGAAACAGTACAGAATAATAATACAGAATGAAAAAAGAAATCAGTAATACAGAAGTAAAGTGAAATTGTAATAAGAGGTATCGGCCGGAGTCAAATGATTTTTGGCTCCGGCTTTCTCAAAAAAGGAGGAACCGCATGAGTCAGGCAGCAAGTAAGAAAAAGAAACGTCTGGGAAGAGAAGAGCTTACGCTTAACCTTATGATCCTTCCAGGCCTGATCATTTTAATTATATTTGTGTTTGCACCGCTCGTTGGTTCGCTGATGGCGTTCGAAAATTATGTTCCGGCCAAAGGTCTTTTAAAGTCAAAATGGGTCGGACTTAGCAATTTTGAATTCATTTTCAGCCTTCCAGATAGCAAGCAGGTGTTTATGAACACGCTGATCATTGCATTTTCCAAGTTGGTGGTCAACATTTTTGTTCCAGTCACATTTGCCATTTTATTAAATGAAATTCGTGTAAATGTTTGTAAGAAGATTTTCCAGACGGTTGTCTACCTTCCACATTTCCTGTCATGGGTTGTGTTGGCAACTGTTGTCACCAATATGTTTTCATTGGATGGACCGATCAATGCGGTAATCAGTGCGCTTGGCGGTAATCCGATCTATTTTCTTGCAGATAATAAGTGGTTCCGTACCGTTATCGTTGGAACAGATGTCTGGAAAGAGTTTGGTTACAATTCTGTTGTTTATCTGGCAGCCTTAACAGGCATTGATCCGGGACTTTTCGAGGCGGCCTCCATTGACGGAGCAAACCGTTTTAAGCAGATTTTGCATATCACCGTTCCGGCACTGCTTCCAACAGTTGTGTTGATGACGGCGTTAAACCTTGGAAATATATTAAATGCAGGATTTGATCAGGTATTTAACCTGTATAACCCAATCGTTTATGAGACAGGCGATATCATTGATACTTACGTTTATCGTATTGGTATGGTGGAACGTCAGTACAGCATTGGTACCGCAGTCGGTCTGTTAAAATCGGTAATCAGCTTTATTCTGATTCTGGGCGCAAATAAGCTGGCACAGAAGACAACTGGTTCCGGTATATTCTAAAGAAAGGGAGATAAGTAGCATGAAAGCAAAACCAGGAAAAATAGTTTCTCAGATTCTCATCTGGCTCGTTGTTCTTTTATTTGCACTGAGCTGTCTGCTGCCACTTTTAAACATGGTAGCCATCTCCCTGAGTGGAAGTGACGCAGTTGCGGCAAATAAAGTTGGCCTGTGGCCGGTAGACTTTACCATCACTACATACAATAAGCTGCTCGGTGATTCCCAGTTCTGGCATTCGTTCTGGATTTCTGTAAAGCGAGTGGTACTTGGAACACTGATCAATATGTTTTTTACAATCTCGATGGCATATCCGCTCTCAAAGAATAAGAAGCGTTTTCGTGCCAGAGAAATCTACATGAAGATTGTCATTTTTGCAATGTTGTTTAATGGTGGTGTCATTCCGTTATTTATGGTAGTCAGCAAGCTTCATTTAAACAATACAATTTGGTCCCTTGTTCTTCCGGGTGCCGTTCCGGTATTCAATGTGATCCTGTTAATTAACTTCTTTAAGGGAGTTCCGGAGTCTCTTGATGAGGCAGCCAGAATCGACGGTGCAGGTCCGATCACCGTTTTGTTAAAGGTGTATCTGCCAATTTCTCTTCCAGCATTGGCTACTGTTGGCCTGTTTGCAATTGTAAACCATTGGAATGATTATTTCTCAGGTTTGATCTATATGAGCAAGGCGTCAATGTATCCGCTGCAGACTTATATCCAGCAGCTGACCGTTGATTTGACACAGATCACGGATGCAGATCAGTTAAAGCAGTTATCTGCGTTAAATAACCGTTCCTTTAACGCGGCAAAGATTGTAGTTTCCACGATTCCGCTGTTAGTGATCTATCCATTTCTGCAAAAATATTTTGTAACAGGTATGGTAATCGGTGCTGTAAAAGAGTAAAATAAAATTATCTGCTTATCGATTGCAAAAAGGGTGATTCGTGAGAAAATACACCTTGCAATCGGTAACAATTACAAGGATGCCAGAGCGTAGAAACACATTTTTATCTCTGGCATCGCGTGATAATGGAAAGGAGAGGAAAATGGCAATTCAAATCAGCAAAAATGGACGTCTGATGACACTTCAGACAAAAGATTCAAGCTATCAGATGCTTGCAGATGAAAAAGGCGTGCTGTTGCACTTATATTATGGAAGCCGCATTGACGCAGAGGACGTATCTGACTTGATTTTAAGAAGTGATGTCGGCTTTTCAGGAAATCCAGAAGAGGCAGGATGTGACCGTACCTACTCACTTGATACGCTTCCGCAGGAAGTGGCTTCGAGTGGCGTCGGTGATTACAGAGATGACATGGTTCGCTTGGTACATGAAAATGGCAGCTGTGCAGCTGATTTTCGTTTTGAGAGCTGTGAGGTCGTATCTGGTGCATATTCGATTCCGGGTTTGCCTGCGCTGTATGACACAAAAGGCAGCAGTGATGATGAAAACAGGAAAGATCAAGTAGATAGTAAAACGCATGAAACCAGCGAAACTAATGCTACTAGCGAGACACTTGTCGTTCGCATGAAAGAAAAAGCTTCCGGCGTGATTCTTACCTTGTACTATGGCGTGTGGGAAGGCGAGAATGTAATCACAAGAACTGCCAGTCTGACAAATACTGGCAGGGAGCCGATCTATATCGAAAAGCTTTTGTCCTGCAGCATCGACATGATGAACCGTGACCTTGATCTGGTAAGCTTTACCGGCCGCCATGCGATGGAGCGCACGATGGAGCGCACACCGATTACGCACATTAAGACTGAGTTTGGCAGTATTCGAGGAACATCAAGTCACCAGTATAATCCGGCGATGATTCTTTGTGATCGCCATGCAACAGAGGATACAGGGGACTGCTTTGGACTGTGTCTGGCATACAGTGGCAGCTTCACTGCAATGGCACAGAAGGATCAGAGAGATCAGATTCGTGTGCAGATGGGTATCAATCCATATCAGTTTCGTTGGCACCTGGCAGAGGGCGAGACCTTCTATGCACCGCAGGTGATTCTTTCCTTCTCCAATCAGGGCTTTGCCAAGCTTTCTCATCAGTATCATGCCATTTTGCGCGAGCATATGTGCAGAGGACGCTATAAGCATGAGCGCCGTCCTGTATTGATTAACAACTGGGAGGCTACCTATTTTGATTTCAATGAGGAGAAGATCGAAAAGATTGCAGCGCAGGCAGGGAAACTTGGCATCGAGATGATGGTTCTTGATGACGGTTGGTTTGGCAAGCGAAACGATGATAACAGCGGTCTGGGTGACTGGTTTGTAAATGAAGACAAGATTAGAGGTGGGCTTCCGGCACTTTCAAAGAAAATCCATGAGAAGGGCATGAAATTTGGTCTTTGGTTTGAGCCTGAGATGATTTCTGAGGATAGCGATCTGTACCGTGCACATCCAGATTGGGCACTTGCAATTCCAGGCCGTGTGCCGAATCACAGCCGCAACCAGCTTGTGCTTGATATGGCAAGAAGTGACGTGCGCGACTATCTGATGGAGCGCTTTGAGGATATCTTAGGCAATACACAGATTGAATATGTAAAGTGGGATATGAACCGCAGTGTTTGTGATATGTACAGCAGTGTCTACGCCGGTGAGCATTCAGGAGAACGGTATCACCGCTATGTGCTTGGCGTATATGATCTGTTAGAGCGTTTTGTAAAACGCTTCCCAGATACGCTGCTTGAAGGTTGCAGCGGCGGTGGCGGACGCTTTGATGCCGGAATGCTGTATTATTCGCCACAGATCTGGTGCAGCGATAATACGGACGCAATGAACCGACTTGATATCCAGTATGGAACGTCCTTCTTCTATCCGGCGAGTGCAGTTGGCGCACATGTTTCTGCTTGCCCGAACCATCAGACAGGACGCAGTGTGCCGCTTTCCACCAGAGCCGATGTGGCGCTTGCCGGAAGCTTTGGCTATGAGCTTGACCTTCGCCTTCTCTCCGATGAGGAAAAGGCACAGGTAACGCAGCAAATCAAAGAATTCCATGAGTATTATGATCTCACACATGAGGGTGACTACTATCGTCTGACTGACAGTGAAAATAAGAGTTTTACTGCGTGGGAGTTTGTTGCACCTGATATGAGCCGTGCACTTGTCGAGGTAGTGAAGAAGGATGCGTGGGGAAATCCGCTTCCGGTTCATGTTAACGTGAAGGGACTCGACGATGATACACTGTATGTTTGCAGCATAAATGGAATCAAACGTACCGGAAAGACCTGGAATCGTGCAGGTGTCACCCTTTCGAAGTTTTTGCATGCAGGTGAGAGTATGAAGTTTACGTTTACAAAGGTGGAGTAAAAAGTTT
>CAVCPW010000082.1:0-2011 GCA_963604075.1 Anaerovoracaceae bacterium
TGCAGTAGTGGTTGAAGCAGGAAGCTCCGACTTCTATAAGTCGGAGTAGTTCACTGGCGAAAATTCGCAGCTTGCAGGGGGGCGAAAGCACCATTTTTTTTGATTGATCTATGCAGATTAGCGCTGAGACAGGGTGAATTTGGGCATTCATAACATATCGGGTTACCAAAAAGGTTGTAAGAATACGAAAAAGGGAGTATTATGGAAGCAAAATTGAAAACACATAAATTCCAGCAGTGACGCGAATATGAAATCAGCTATGATGCTGTGAAAATGTGAAAACATGAAAATTTAAGAGGAGAGAGAAACGATTATGATTCATACACTCGATACAAAGGCAGCAGATTATATTCCAGAACTTGGAGATGGCTTCGAAGAAGGCACTGATGGTAACGAAAATGCAGAAGGTTTACAGGTAGCCGACTATTATGCAGACGCAGACGGTGAAGGCATATACTACATAACATACAGGATTGAGACCGCTGCAGAGGTCGATCAATTATTTGTATTTGCCGGAAGAAAGCAGCTTTTACGATTGGGAAAAAGAAAGGCAGGCGAGGTGATTGAGGGAACACTTTATCTGCACTTTGGCGAAATAATTCCGCGTTTTCACAAGGATTGTATGATGATCGCAAAGATTGGTTTCGCAGTAGCATGTGAAAATCTGAGTAAATTAAAGAGTGTCGGCATGGCAACAGAGAAGCTCTCCGCTCAGACAAAGATTCCGGCAGTTTACCTGGCAGGTGATTCTACTGTAACGGATCAAATGTGTCCAAAACCATACGTTTCGGGTGGCTGCTACAGCTCATGGGGTCAGTGTCTTGCATATTTTATCGGAGGAAGTACAGCTGTTGACAATCAGGCACACAGCGGACTGACTACCGAAACCTTCCGCGAGGAGGGCCACTACGACATCGTAAAAAATGGTATCCGCCCAGGCGATTTTTGCTTGTTACAGTTCGGCCATAACGATCAGAAGCTTGCGCATTTGCAGGCACAGACCGGATATAAAGAAAATCTGATGAATTATGTCAATGAAATTCGGGGATTGTGTGGTATTCCGATTTTGATAACACCGCTTGCTCGCAATACCTGGAAGGACGATGGCACCTATAACGATTTGTTAGCAGAGCATGCGCAGGCTGTTTTTGAGGTAGGTGAGGAGACAGGGGCTCCAGTTATTGATCTTCATAAGTTTGCAGCAGATTTGATTCGGAAAAATGGAAAAGAAGCCAGTCGTGTGTATTTCCATCCGGGCGATATGACTCATACAAACGAGTATGGTTCCTGGCTGTTTGCACGATTTGTTGCAAGAGAATTGAGCAAGCTCGATCCGCTCACATTTGTGATTGATGTGCAGGACGAGGAAGAGTTTATACCGGATGAAAAGACAAGCGTTTTGACAGGAACGAGTGAGGCAGCAGGCCGTCAGGATGAGCAGAAGGAAATATTTGATGCGATGGAGCGTGCCGGGGATAATCTCGCGGCAGCAGTGGAAAAAGCAAAGAAAGAGGCTGAATTGCTGGGATAAGCAAGGAGATAGGGACTGCCACATGTTAGTGCGACAGTCCCTATATTTTTGATTTAATCGTAAGAACAAATATTCGAAACAGCTTGACATAATTCAAAAAGTGCGCTATAACCAAAACAAAAAGAACAAATGTTCCTAAAACATAATGAAAGAGGAAATGTGAATGAAACGATACTATAATACGAAAGAAAGTGCAGTGCGAATACGTCAGTTGCGAAGGAATAGTCATATTACACAGTCGGTGCTTGCTGAGCAGGCAAATATTTCTGTGGATACGGTTAAAAGACTAGAACGAGGACATGCAGGAAGCATAGAAATACTTTTGGCAATAGCGGATATTTACGGAGTATCACTTGATTATCTGGTAGCAGGTGAAGAGGCAGCTAGATAATATACAAAATAAAGAATAATAAATAGCAAATAATAACTCTCTTGGCTTCAAAAGGAAGCTGAGAGAGTTTTTTGCTTTACAGTCAATAT
>CAVCPW010000083.1:0-6985 GCA_963604075.1 Anaerovoracaceae bacterium
CTGCACGTGTTGTTGTCAATCAGGTCAGCATGAAGATGGAAAACGAGCGAATCAATCAGATTTTGGCTGGCTTTAAGACTGCAATTGAGAAGAAAAAAGAAAATAGTAAGTAATAATGGAAACAAAAGCAGTAAAGATAAAAGTGTTAGAATAAAAGACAGCAAAATAAAAACAAGAAAGTAAAGACAGCAAAACCTAAAAAGTAAAAAAGTTTAACGCAAAAAGAGTAAAGCAAAATATCAAAATCAGAAATAGAGAGGATAAAGCCATGAGAATTGTTAAGCTGAATAAGGAATCAAAAGAAAATCTGCTGGCAGACCTGTTAAAGAGAGATCCAAATAACTACGGACAGTATGCGGATACCGTACAGGCAATTGTCGATGATGTAAAGGCACGTGGAGATGAAGCGCTGTTTGAATATACCGAGAAGTTTGACAAGGTTAAAGTGACAAAGGATACCATCCGCGTTACGAAGGAGGAGATCGATGAAGCGCTTCGTCTGGTAGATCCTAAGCTGATGGAGGTCATGGTAAAGTCTATGAAAAATATCCGTACCTTCCATGAGAAGCAAAAACGGCTTTCCTGGTTTGATACCACACCTGACGGCACAATTCTGGGACAGAGAGTCACACCGCTTGACAGTGCAGGTCTGTATGTTCCTGGTGGAAAGGCAGCATATCCGTCATCCGTTCTGATGAATATTATCCCGGCAGAGGTTGCTGGAGTAAGCCGTATCGTTATGGTAACACCGCCTGGAAAGGATGGTAAGGTAAATCCGGTAACGCTGGCTGCTGCTCATATTGCAGGTGCAACAGAAGTTTATAAAGTAGGCGGTGCACAGGCAATTGCTGCACTCGCATTTGGTACTGAGTCCATTCCGAAAGTCAACAAGATTGCCGGACCTGGAAATATTTATGTTGCGTTGGCAAAGAAGGCTGTGTATGGTCATGTCAGCATCGATAGCATTGCCGGACCAAGTGAGATTCTTGTGTTAGCAGATGAGAGTGCCAATGCAAGATTTGTTGCAGCGGATCTTCTTTCACAGGCAGAGCATGACGAGTTGGCATGTGCAATTCTGGTCACTACCAGTATGAAGCTGGCAGAGGAGGTTTCAAAGCTGACCGATGAGTTTATCGCAGGTCTGTCCAGAAAGGATATTTTGCAAAAATCCATTGATAACTATGGTTATATCCTTGTAGCTGATTCTCTCGATGATGCTGTAGAGGTTGTTAATGAGATCGCACCGGAGCATCTCGAAATTCAGACTGTTAACCCATTTGAGACGATGACACAGGTGCGCAATGCCGGAGCTATCTTTATGGGCGAGTACAGCAGTGAGCCGCTTGGCGATTATTTTGCCGGACCAAACCACGTGCTTCCGACAAACGGAACCGCAAAGTTCTTCTCTCCGCTCGGTGTCGATGCATATGTAAAGAAGTCTAGTATTATCTATTATTCAAAGAAGGCATTAAAACCAGTCAGCAAGGATATCATTCAGTTTGCAGAAAGTGAGTATCTGACTGCGCATGCGAATTCCATTCGTGTTCGTTTTGAAAACGAGGAAGAGTAGTACAATAATGCAGGAATGCAACAACATGGCATCAAAAGGAGCAGAAATACTATGCAGCAGCGAATTGGTACGATTACAAGAAATACAAAGGAAACACAGATTACGTTGACAATCAATCTGGATGGCAGTGGAAAGGCAGACATCTCTACAGGGATTGGTTTCTTTGACCATATGCTAAATAGCTTTGCACGTCATGGTCTGTTTGATTTGACGGTAAAGGCAATGGGAGATCTTGAGGTTGACTGTCATCACACAATCGAGGATGTGGGGATTGTACTTGGACAGGCGATTGCTCAGGCAGTAGGAGACAAAAAGTCTATCTGCCGTTATGGAGACTGTATTCTTCCAATGGATGAGGCATTGATCATGTGCGCAATTGATCTTTCTGGAAGACCATATCTTGGTTATGAGGCATCCATTCCATCTGAGCGGGTTGGTGGTTTCGATACCGAGATGGCAAAGGAGTTTTTCTATGCAATATCCTATTCAGCAGCGATGAATCTTCATATTCGCCAGCTTGCGGGTGATAACAGCCATCACATTATCGAAGGCATGTTCAAAGCATTTGCAAAGGCACTTGACAAAGCAACCATGGCAGATCTGCGTATTACTGATGTACTTTCCACAAAGGGAAGTCTGTAGGATAGGTCTGTAAGATGATTGTTAGATATGTGTCTACAGGCAAAGAAGTGAGTCATTAACGAGATTGGGCAGTGTTATAATAATGCTGTAAGAGAGGATTGTATTTTGATGAGAGAAGAAAATGAATTCACGGCAGTTCCATTTCAGGCGGCACTTTCGTGGGATGAGTTAAAAAAAGATGCTTCGGGACTTGTTCCATGTATTGTGCAGGATTATTGCACCGGACAGGTATTGATGTTAGCTTATATGAACGAGGCTGCCTATCTGGAAACTGCGGCAACAGGAACTATGTGCTATTACAGCCGTAGCCGTCAGAGCAGATGGCTCAAGGGTGAGACAAGTGGCCATTTTCAGTATGTAAAGTCGTTATATGCAGACTGTGATAAGGATACGCTGTTAGCAAAGGTTGCACAGAAGGGTGCAGCGTGCCATACCGGTTCCTATTCTTGTTTCTTTAATAAAATTGCAGAGCAGGAAGAAAAATGATTGACCTAAATAATGGAAAATAAGAAAAACGCATTCAGAGCGGGAAAAGCCGTGCTGGATGCGTTTTTTTATAAAAGTGCAAGTAGCGAAGCGGATTGCGAATATCATTGACATGAAAATTATGGAAACTATTCAGAGCAAATTTTCAAATTACTTCATGTATTCGTCAATAAAATCAAAGACGGTGTTCCAATATTTGTCTTTCAGCAGATACAAAGAATCTGCATGACCGGCGCCTTCTGCGGTAAGAGTCGCTTTATTTGTGCCTGGCTTTGCCTCATAAAGTTCGTTCATCATGGAATACGGGATAAAATCGTCAGATGTTCCGTGAATGAACAGCATCGGCTTTTTGCAGGATGCAACAGCATTTAATGAATTTGCCTCCTTAAAATCATAGCCAGCCTTGTTAGATGCAATCAGGTTTGCAGTCTGCATCAGCGGAAATTCTGGCAGGTGGAAGCGAAGCTTTAATTCATTCGCAAAAATTTTCCTGACACTTGTGTAACCGCAATCTTCAATAAAAATCTTAACATTTTCCGGAAGCTTTTCACCGGAGGTCATCATAACGGTTGCAGCTCCCATAGAGACACCGTGCAGAACAATCTTGGCATTAGGATCCTGTCCCACAATCCAGTTAATCCAGGATACGATGTCAAGACGATCCAGCCAGCCCATACCTACATAGTTGCCTTCACTTTTGCCACATGCACGCAAGTCCGGAGCTATGACCTGATAGCCGTTCTCATAGTAACGTTCAGAAAATTCAATCATGCCAGTATGATCACAACGGTAGCCGTGTATGACAATGGCCCAGAGGTGATTGGCGGCAGCATTCTCGTTTTTATAGTAGGCACCATACAGATTTAAATTATCTGTTGACTGTATTGTAACATCCTCAGCAGGGTGAGATTGATTAAAAGCAGATGCAGCAGCAAACATTTCCTTTTTAGAAGCATTGATGATTTCTTCAGTGTCAGCACTTTGCATTTCTTTTGCAGATGTAGTGTCATCCTTAGAAACATTTCGCTTACCGCCGTTACCGCTTCGACCAATCGCGTAATTTACCATATGATTTCCAACTAAAAAGTCTGTGGCAGAAGCAAGAAGCGCAACAGTACTTCCAATTTTGGCAGCTGTTTTTGGCAACGTAGAGAGTTTTGTTATATGTCTTTTCATAAATAAAATCCTTTCCGAAAAAATAAGTGATGTGTAGGTGAGCTTACGTTAGTGCCGATTTTATATGAGCAAGTAGCGAAGCAGATTGTGAGTATCATTGACCATATGCGTACTTATAGCGATTTTCAAAATAATGATTATTCAAGATAGTGATTCTTTAAAATAGTGATTCCAATCCTCATTCTGATTGTATTACTTGATGATTGTATTATTTTACTGAATCGCTATAGATTTATTCTAACAGATTTATTTTAACAAAAGAAAAGATAAAATTCAATCAGAATCAAGAATATGATTGTACATAGAATCAAAATTATGATAAAATGAGATGAGAAAAGACAAGAAAACAGATAAGATAATGAAACAAAAAGATTGGAGAAAAAACGATTATGGAAAAAGACATGTTTGGCGTAAGCCGCCTTAAAGTAAACCTTCATATGCACACAACCCTTTCCGATGGCTTAAAGACACCAGATGAAGCGGCTGAGATTTATAAAAAAGCAGGCTATGATATAGTTGCAATTACTGACCACTGGCTGCATCGGGAGAGCGGCGAGATTGGTGGCCTTCGTACATTATCAGGTGCCGAATATAATATCGGTGGCGGTGATGCCAGCACTGGTGTATATCACATCCTCGGCATCGGATGCAGCAGCAAGCCAAATCTGACACCAGAGGCAGGTCCGCAGGAAATCATTGATGAGGTTCATCGTTGTAAGGGTTTAGCAGTTTTAGCACACCCGGCATGGTCTTTAAATACAGCACAGCAGGCAGCAGCGCTTCATGGAGTGGATGCCACTGAGATTTTCAACTCCGTGTCAGATGAGGGAGAGTCGTCACGTCCATATTCCGGAGATTTTGTTGATACAGCGGCATGTCAAGGCTTATTTTATCCATTAATTGCAGACGATGATACGCATATGTATAACTGTGACGAGACCAAGGCATGGATTATGCTGGAAGCCAAAATCACAGATTCAGACGAGGCTTTATTGCAGGCAATTAAGGACGAAAAGTTTTATGCAACGCAGGGACCAGAGATACACATCCAGAGAAACGGCGATGAGATAACAGTAATTTGTTCTCCAGTCAGTCGCATTTCCTTCTTTTCTAATGCTGTATGGGCACCGGAGCGTAGTCACAGAGGAACAGGACTTACCAAAGCAGTGTGCCATGTAGAGCCGTGGGAAAAGTTTATCCGTGCAGAGGTGACTGATGCACAGGGAAGAATGGCCTGGAGTCAGGTGATAAGGCTGTAAAAAACTTTTTTCGGGGAATAGAAAGGGGAACTTACATATGCAAAATCAATTTTTAACAAACTATACAGAAGTTACATTTCTGGATAAGTTAAAGGACAATTTGAGACATTGCAACTCGTTTGATTTTTCTGTTAGTTTTATTAAGAGAGCAGGCTTAGCTTTGTTATATAAGGACATCGAAGCAGCAATCGAGAGAGGATGCAATGGCAGAATTCTTACATCCACTTACCAGAATTTTACAGACATTGAATCACTTAACAGTTTTTTTTCATTGATGGGAAAATATTCGAATTTTCAGTGCCATTTAGATTATGAAAGTTTTCATGACAATGGATATGTTACATTAGGATATCATTCAAAAGGTTATTTATTTGAGTTTGATGATCATAGAGAATTGATTGTTGGCTCCTCAAACATTACTAGATATGCACTTTTGAAAAATATAGAATGGGATGTGGCTGTGTCAGATCATTATGAGCCAGGTGTATATGATGAGGCCAAGAGGGAATTTGAAGAAAAATGGAAGGAAACAGAACCTCTTGATAAAGAAGTGATCAACAAATATACAGCAAAGCTAAATTATGCAATTGAGCGTTGGGATATGGATTATGATTTATCGACGTCAAAGATTAAACCCAATTATATGCAGAAAAAAGCATTAAAAGAGCTTAATCGATACCGGGCAGTAGGCGTTACAAGAGCACTTACAATAGCTTCGGCTGGTAGTGGCAAAACATATCTTGCTGCGTTTGATGCACTAAATTTTAATCCTAAAAGATTACTCTATATTGTTCATGAAGGCTCCATTTTGAAAAAGTCTCTGGAAACTTTTCAGGAGATATTTGGCAATAGGGTAGATTATGGAATTTATAGCGGAACAAGCAAACAATCCAATGCTCAATTTGTGTTTGCTACAAATATTACCATGTGCAATACGCTAGACCTGTTTCAAAAGAATGAATTTGATTATATCGTTATCGATGAGTGTCATCATGCGACTGCACAAACATATAAGAAGATTATTCAATATTTTGAACCAGAATTCTTGCTTGGACTCACGGCAACGCCAGAGCGACTGGACAATCAAGATGTATTTGAGTTATTTGGTCATAATGTGCCGTATGAGCTAAGGCTTCGTGATGCAATTGCAAATGACTTGGTGGTTCCATTTAAGTATTATGGAATCCGTGATCAACTTGTTGATTATGGATTATCTGATAATGAAGAACGAAGAATGATTGCACAATTGGCAAATGAAGAGCATTGTGAGTTTCTGTCAGAACAAATCGAAAAGCATCGCCCACAGGGAAAGCTTAAGGCGTTGGCATTCTGCCGCAACGTAACGCATGCCCGTATGATGTGCGAGGCACTTGGGACACGATACAAAACGGCATATTTAACTGGGCGCAATGATATTGGAGAACGTATACGTGCATACAATGATCTGCAGGATGATACGAAAGATCTGGAAATCCTATTTACAGTTGACATTTTAAATGAGGGAGTGGATATTCCTGGAGTCAATATGGTTTTATTTCTTAGACCAACAGAATCAACAACGATTTTTATTCAGCAGCTTGGGCGAGGTCTTCGTAAGTATCCAAATAAAGACTATGTAACGGTTCTGGATTTTATCGGCAATAGCTATAAGAGAAGTGTGCAGATCGCTTTTGCACTTGGTTCGTTGGCAGAGAACTTTGTACTGGAAAAGCGGCTGATGGCATCTTTAGTACAAGATAATTTTACGGCACTTGGATTGACCAATTACGGTGTGGAGATTCATATTGACGACTTGAGTAAAGAGGAAATCCTGGATTATATTGATAAGGAAAATTTCAATGCAATCAAGTAT
>CAVCPW010000084.1:0-22607 GCA_963604075.1 Anaerovoracaceae bacterium
AAAGAATGATATAAATAACAATAGAAAGAATGATACAAATAACAATAGAAAGAATGATACAAATAACGATAGAAAGGTAGTTGAAAAAATGGATTGGACAAATTGTCATCTGTGTCCGCGAGAGTGCGGTGCAGACAGAACGCGTGGAAAGGGCGCGTGCAAGGTAGGAAATACAATTACGGCAGCACGCGCTGCACTTCATATGTGGGAGGAACCGTGTCTCTCCGGTGAGGAAGGCTCAGGAGCTGTCTTTTTCTCGGGTTGTAATCTAGGCTGTGTGTATTGCCAAAACCGGGAGATTGCGCTAGGTCATTCTGGCAAAGTTATTACAGAAGAGCGTCTTTGTGAGATTTATATGGAGTTACAGGAAAAAAGAGCAAATAATATCAATCTCGTGACAGCAGGTCATTACCTGCCAATCGTAATTGACAGCATAAAGCATGCCAGAAAGCAGGGGCTTACGATTCCGATTGTGTATAATTCGAGTGGCTACGAAAAGGTTGAAGCAATCCAGGCATTAGACGGCGTGGTGGATATTTTTCTGCCGGATTTTAAATACATAAATAAGGAAACAGCAGCAAAGTACTCAAATGCGCCGGATTATCCAGAAGTTGCAAAGCGCGCGCTGGCGCAGATGGTAAAGCAGACGGGAAAGGCACAGTTTGATGATCGGGAGATGATGACGCGAGGCGTTATTGTACGCCATCTGATTTTGCCGGATCATATTGAGGAATCAAAGGAGACAATACACTATCTTTATGAGACATATGGGAATCAGATTTACATCAGCATCATGAATCAGTATACGCCAATGTTGGGGATTGAGAAGCGTTTTCCAGAGCTTGGGCGAACAATCACGCAGAAGGAGTACGATAAGGTCGTGGACTATGCGATTGATCTTGGTGTAGAAAATGGGTTCATTCAGGAGGGAGAGACCGCGAAGGACAGCTTTATTCCGCAGTTTGATAATACTGGTGTGTAAGGTTTACAAAACAATCATCGAAGTGCATTAATGGTTGAAAATCACACACAAAACAGGTATAATGTAAAGCTATAGACAGAACAAGAATAAGATGTTCTGATGCGGAAAATGTTGGAGGAAGTGGTTATGGAAAAAATACGAATTGACCTGGCGAGACTAAAGACTGAGGAGGATGCACTGAAGCGTTTCGGACGTTTGGCGGGAATGCCAAAGGATTACAACAGCGAGCTTGAGGAGCTTCACGGTATTTTAAAGTCATGGGAAAGGCCACTAAAAATAGAGATTGTGATTGGCGGCAATGTCGGCCCGTTTGCGGAACTAATGGAGATGCTGGAGGACGTTCGGACGTCAAACAGCAATTTGTTGTTTGTTGTCATCATGCATATGGCATAAATTTCTTAAATAGGAGCGTTAGCTCCTTAGAAGCCCATTACCTTTAGGTGATGGGTAGTTCACATGAAAATCTATATAAAGATTGTTTTCTTGTTGACAAACTTGAAAGCATCTGATAAACTTTATCAGGTATCTTAAAACTTAATATTTATCCCATGAGGGAGTAGTTAGCGCGAAAGTGTGATTTGTCAACATTCTGATTCTATTCGGACAGAGATTTAATGAAATTCTGATGCAGATGATAAAAATCAGATAGAAATCAAGTAAAGAGTAGAATCTGGCAAATCGTAAATAATGAGACTCATGTATATCAGTTACCAGCTTATGTTGTAATACATTTGCTAGTGGTTGATATACGTGAGTCTTTTTTGCTGCTGAATAGAAAATATTTGTAATAGCAGTCCTTTTGTCTGACGGTACCTTTGCGGAGAAAAAAGGAGGAAAGTGAAAAAATGTTATTTTTGAAGGTGTTTTTAACCGAATTCATAGCAGAGATGGGAGATAAAACCCAGCTTATGCTGATTGCTCTTACTTCGAAATATAAGCTAAGAGACATTATCATGGGAACGGCAGCAGCAATTCTTGTGCTGAATGGACTGGCTGTTTTAGCGGGTGGACTTGTCAGTGAGTTTATTCCGACATGGTTGATTAAGATGATTGCAGCACTCGCATTTCTTTATTTTGCAGCGTCAACACTTGCCGGTGAAGGTGACGATGAAGAGGAAGAGGGTGGCAAATCAAAGATTAAGTTTGCTCCGCTTGCAGTTTTCTGTACATTTTTTGTAGCAGAGCTTGGTGATAAGACACAGCTTACTGCGATTACATTTGGTGCAAATGAAGGTATGGGGGCAGCATTTGTTGTATGGATTGGATGTTCACTCGGACTTTTTGCAGCAGATATTCTTGGAATGTTAGTGGGCTATCTTTTAAAGAGTAAGACACCAGAAGGTCTTCTTAATACGCTCGCATTTGTAATATTCTCTGTATTTGGTGTATACACACTTTATCAGGGATTCGGCCTGATAAGTGAAAGCGTCTGTCCACTGCCGGTATGGCCGGCTCTTATCGTTGTAACGGTTGCGTTTGCTGCATTATGTGTCTATCTTTTTATAAGAAGAGAGAAGAAAGCAAAATAAAGCGAAACAGAATAAGATAAAGTGAAATAGAGTAAGATAAAGCAAAACAGAGTAAAATAAAGCAAAATAAAAGTGTGGCGATGAATCGTTACAGTAGAATTAATAATTTAAAAGACAAAAATAAATATGCAGTTCATCGGGGACAGGTAAGAGGGTTATCTGTCCCTCTTTATTATTGCACTAATTGTTAACCTAAACATAAAAATAGGTTGACAATCAAAACGAAAAAGAGTACAATCAACTCGAATTTGCCTGTAATAGGAGGAAAATAACATGGATATGCAGAAGCTGGCAGAGGAAATTATTGCAGGAAAGAGACTGACGCGAGAGGATGATTTGTCTTTTTTTCTGGATTGTGATTTAGATGATTTGTGCAAAGGCGCGGATAAAATTCGTGAGCATTTTGTAGGAGATAAAGTAGATCTTTGCTCAATTATTAACGGACGAAGCGGCCGCTGTCCGGAGGACTGTAAGTACTGTGCGCAGTCAGCGCATCATCATACAGACTGTGAGGTATACGGCTTTTTGCCGGAGGAGCAGATCGTAGAAGCCTGTAAGATGAACGAGAGAGAGGGAGTAGACCGTTTCTCAATCGTTACGGCAGGAAAGGCACTGACGGGCGAGGAGTTTGAGAAAGCCATTCACGCATATAAGACGATGAAGAGAGAATGTCGTATTGATCTTTGTGCTTCTATGGGCTTTTTGACAAGAGAGCAGCTTCACAGACTGCATGAGGCTGGTGTATCAAGCTATCATCACAACATTGAGACTTCAAAACGTTATTTCCCGCAGATTTGCACGACTCATACTTATGAGCAGAAGATTGTTACATTAAAGATGGTAAAGGAAGAAGGTATGTATGTCTGTTCCGGCGGCATCATTGGCATGGGAGAGACATGGGAGGATCGTCTTGATATGGCAGTGAGCCTTTCTGAGTGTGGTGTCGATTCTATTCCGCTTAATGCGTTGATGCCAATTAAGGGAACGCCGCTTGAGAACCTCGAGCGTATTACAGAGCCGGAGATTCTGCGTACCGTTGCATTTTTCCGATACATCAATCCGCAGGCTGATATTCGTCTTGGTGCAGGGCGCGCACTCCTAACGAATGATGGTGAGATTGCGTTCCAGTCTGGTGTGTCTGCAACGATCACAGGAAATATGCTTACAACTGTTGCCTGTGCGACTATTCGAAGCGACAAAAAGATGCTTGAGGATATTGGAAGAGATGTAACGCCGGAGTATCAGAAGGTATAAAAAGTACAAAAGGGAATGCAAGCGGTCATGCAGAATGAAGGTTGTGCATCTCAGTGATCGAAAAGAACAAAATGGTAGGCAAAAAATAAAACAAAAGAAAAGCTAAAACAATAGAGAAATAAAGATAAGACAAGAGAAAAATAAAACAGGAGAAGGAAGAAATAATTATGAGAAACGAATCTGTAAAGACCATGACAATGTGTGCGATCATGGCAGCATTGATGTGTATTTTAGGACCAATGTCTATTCCAATTGGAGCCGTTCCAATTTCATTTACAAATTTAGTAATTTACCTAACCGTGTATCTGCTCGGCGCAAAGAAGGGCTGCATTAGCTACCTGATTTATCTGCTTCTTGGTATCGCAGGACTTCCGGTATTTTCAAGTTATGGAAGTGGTATAGCAAAGGTTGCAGGACCGACAGGCGGCTATTTGATTGGATTCATTCTGCTTGCACTTATCAGTGGAATTGTTATGGAAAAGACAAACAGAAACATTGTTTGGAGCTATCTTGGTATGGTAGTAGGGACTGCAGTTGCGTACCTGTTTGGAACTGTATGGTTTGTTATTCAGGCACAGTGTACCATAACTTACGCACTTAGCGTATGTGTAACACCATTTATCCCGTTTGATTTAATTAAGATGGTTATAGCCATTGTACTTGGAAGAGCGATATTTGCAGCATTAAAGAAGAACAGTTTGCTCCCAGCGTAACTGATATAAGTATAATTGACATAATCGAAAAATAAAAACAGTGAATCATACTTTCCCCATGACTTTTTCATAAGTTATGGGGACTTTTTTTACCATTGTTTTTCCATTTCCACTGTGTTATGATAAGAGTAGCTTATGACAAAAAATAGCGAAAAGCAACAAAAAATAAGAAACAAACAGAAGTAAAAAGCAAATGCACGATAAAAATAAGCTAATATGCGAAAAAACAAGTAAACAACAGGGCAAATAAGCGGATAAGGAGGAAAAAGATGCAGGCATATTTATTTGTACATTTTAGGGAGAAGACCACTCCGGATGGCGAGCAGGTTTACTTTGGGCTGAGCAAGGATGGCTTTCACTGGGAGGAAGTAAACGGTGGAGCGCCGGTGCTTTGGGCATACTACGGCGATAAGGGTGTGCGTGATTTTACCGTGACACGCTGCACCGATCCACAGACTGGAAAGGAAAAATTTGTTATTCTGGCGACAGACTTGAGCCTGTCTTACGGAATGCGTGGACAGTATCATCATTCATGGGATGAGATTGGCCACAACGGAAGCAAATGTCTTTCAATCTGGGAGTCCGATGATCTTGTAAACTGGACCGAGCAGCGTCTTGCAAAGATTGGAGATGATCAGTTTGGATGTCTGTGGGCACCAGATGTCATTTATGATAAAAAGGCAGGAGACTATGTGGTTCATTGGTCTTCATCTCACGCGAGAAATAATTACGGTGATAAGGCAATCTTTTACAGCCGTACAAAGGATTTTAAAGAGTTCAGTAAACCTAAGATTTTATATGAGTGGGAAGGTCATGATATCATCGACTCTGCACTCTACGAGGAAGAAGGAAACTACTATTTATTTGTAAAATGCTCCCATAATCCAGGCCGTATCCTGCTTCTTCGTGCCGATGAAATCACCGGACCATACACCAGAATACCGGCTTTTGACAAGAGTATGGAGACAATCGAAGAAGGCAAATATGAAGCGGCAACCGCTGTTAAGTTAGAGGATGGCAGATGGTGCCTGTTTTTGGATTATTATGGAGTGCCGGGTGCGGGGCAGGGTTATGTGCCGTTTGTCGCAGACAGCCTTGCAAGTGGAGAATTCGTTAGAAGTGATGCCGCATTTTCATTCCCATATGGCTTCAAGCACGGAACCATTCTGAAAATTTCCATGGAGGAGTATCAGCGTATCAAGGATCATGACTGGTCGGATAAAGGCTGGCAGTAAGCAGTACAATGAGTAACCAAAAAGCATTCAGCAAGGGGATGTATGACAGCATCCCCATTGCGCTTGCCTATTTTGCAGTTGCATTTTCACTTGGAATTATGGCAAGAAAAGCAGGACTAACCCCATTTCAAGGTTTTTTATCAAGTATACTCAATCATGCATCAGCAGGTGAGTATGCAGAATTTACTGTCATCGAGGCAGGAGCGCCTTATATTGAGATGGCGCTTGTCATCCTCATCACAAATGCAAGATATCTTTTGATGAGTTGCGCGTTAAGCCAGCGTTTTGCACCAGATGCACCGCTCATTCATCGCATCATAGTGGGTTTTGGCATCACTGACGAGATCTTTGGAATATCCATTGCAAGACCTGGAAATGTGAATCCCTTCTATACATATGGAGCAATGGCGCTTGCATTGCCGGCATGGTCATCAGCCACGGCGATCGGAATCGTCGCGGGAAATATTCTGCCGGCTTCTGCTGTCAGTGCGCTTAGTGTTGCACTGTATGGTATGTTTTTGGCGATAGTTATTCCGCCAACAAAGAAAAACAAAGTTCTGGGCGGCGTTGTCGTGATTAGCTTTGCGTTAAGTGGACTGTTTAACTGGCTGCCTGTCACAGCGAAATTGTCTTCTAGCATGAGAACTATCATTTTAACCATTTTAATTGCAGGGGGAGCTGCTGTGCTGTTTCCAGTGAAGGACGAAACGCAGGAGGAGGGAACAAAAAATGATGCAGCATAATATTTATCTGTATATCCTAGTGTCTGCGTTTGTATCCTTTGCCGTGCGCGCGGTGCCGCTGACACTGATCCGAAAGAAAATTGAAAATCCATTTTTAAAGTCATTCTTATTTTATGTGCCGTATGTGACGTTGTCGGTTATGACATTTCCGGCAATTATCGAAACGACTGCAGTGCCGATTGCAGGAATATTAGCGCTTGTAGCCGGAATTGTTGCTGCAAGAAAAGGAGTCAGTATGTTTCTTGTAGCGGTCATTTGCTGCGTGATTGTGTTTGCGACAGAGATGTTGATCTGAAGAGTCCCTCTTTACTGGATCGTAAAGTTTCAGTAGAGAGGGATTTTTTGATCTGTTGTGGTAAATTATAGTTGTAACACCCCGACCTCCTAAGATATAATCTTAGGAGGAAATGAGGTATGTCACAAATGAATCATCACTATGAACCAGGATTGCCAAAACCAGAAGTCAAAGGATATTACTTGAAATATAAGTCAAGTTTCGTTATAATATAGAGCGCCATGTGGTGCTTTCGGAAAAGATGAATGAGCAGAGCTTGAAAAAGTCGCATGTGTTTTGTCTTTTTGTGAAAGATAATAGGGAAAGCAGTGAGAATCTGCAGTTAGGAGTTTTTTATGAGAAGGTATCAGAAGGTACAGGCAGTTATTATGTGTGCAACACTTGCAGCGTCAAGCATGTCCGTATGGGCAACAGAGGAAGCAAGCAGCGAAGTACAGACAGAAGCTGTTACAGAGAGTGCATCTGAGGCAAGCGAGTCAGAGGAATCTGGTGAGGTTAGCTACCCGCTTACATTAACAGGAACAGATGGAACTGAGATTACGATTGACGAGGAGCCTGAAAAGGTTGTATCCATGGGTCCGAATATGACAGAGATTCTGTATGCAATCGGCGCAGGTGATAAGTTAGTCGGAAGAACTGATTATTGTGATTATCCGTCACAGGTTAGCGAAGTTGAGTCTGTAGGAAGCATTTCCGATGCAGATATCGAGAAGATTTTAAGTCTGGAGCCAGATCTGGTTCTTGCATCTACTCATTTTTCAGATGATGCAATCAAGCAACTTGAGGATGCCGGTGTTCCTGTTCTATACTTGTATAGCGAGGAGGATATGAACGGCGTTTATGACATGATTAAGTTGGTTGGCGAAGCTGTAAATTGTGAAGAGGCAGCATCTGAAACTGTGAATGAGATGAAAGCAAAGCTGGACTATGTATCAGATCGTCTGGCAAATGCTGATGAGAACCCGACCGTTTATTATGTAGTTGGTTATGGCGAGTACGGCGATTACACAGCTGGAGGAGATACTTTCGTAAATGGTATTCTGACAGCAGCAGGCGGTGATAATATCGCTTCTGACGTAGAGGGGTGGTCTTATTCTACAGAGACCCTTCTGGAAAAGGATCCGCAGTATGTGATCTTAAGCGCATATAATGAGGAAGGCTTTTGCACAACCGATCCGTATACTGAGTTGAGTGCAGTAAAGAATGGCTTTGTAAAGACCATCGACACCAATATGCTGGATCGTCAGGGACCGAGAAATGCTGATGCTGTCGTAGAGCTGGCACAGATGCTTCATCCAGAGTGCTTCCCGGCAGAGACTGAGTATCCGGTTGCAATACAAAGCGGTGATGTGGAGTACAACATCGAGGCTTGCCCGGAGAGTGTTTATGCAGCAAGTGAGGAAGTCTTCGATTTGTTAAAGGAACTCGGTGTAGTTGATGAGGACGCTGAGTACGAGGAAAAGAGCGTTGAGGACGTTGTCTCTGAGGCACCGGCAGTTGTTGTAGCAGATACAGAATATTCCGATGATGAAAAGGCAAAGTTTGACGATGCTAATATCCAGGTCATCTATGTAGATACAGAGGACAATGATACTGTAACAACGCTTGGTCAGATTTTCAACTGCAATGCAAAGGCAGACGAGGTTTCTTACGTAAAGGCGTCATTAGCTGAGTAATTGTTTAATTAAAAATTGCAGGTAAAAGAGCAGTATCAAGAGTGTATTGTATAAGGGAGTTTTTATTGAAACGTATTTCGATTTTACAAAATCCGTTTTCGGATAAAAAGAAAATAACATATTTTCACATCTATGTTTGCATGGCAGTCCTGCTTTTTGTGGGGGCTGCCATTTCCCTAAGTGTGGGTTCGGCGGACATTGGTGTGATTGGGAGCATCAAACTGGCACTGTCTGGCATTCCGAGACTTGGGGCGCTTGTGGATATTTCAGCGTACAGCACAATGCAGCGCTATATTATTTTGCAGGTACGTCTGCCGCGCGTACTTCTTGCGGCACTTGTCGGGGCAGGGCTGTCAGCAGCGGGCGGAGTGTTTCAGGGCCTTTTCCAAAATCCACTTGCTGATCCGCATATTTTAGGTGTGTCTTCCGGTGCAGCACTCGGCGCAACGATTGCGATCCTTTTTGGAGTTCAGGTGAGTGTCTTTGGCATAGGAACAATCGGTGTGAGTGCATTTATCGGAGCGATTCTCACAATTGTGCTTGTCTATTTAATTGGAGGCATGAAGAAGGGTGCGAAGACGATTGGCATTTTGTTAACTGGAACAGCGATAAGCACATTGTTCTCAGCGGTGATGTCGCTTCTTATGTCGCTTCATCATGATAAGATTGAGCAGGTTTATATGTGGACGATGGGGAGTTTTTCTTCTGCCATGTGGGTCAAAGTCGGTTATGTGGCAATTTGTGAAGTGATTTGTCTATGTATTTGTATTACATTGTCAAAGGATTTGAATCTGATGGCGATGGGCGAGGAGACGGCACAAAGTCTTGGCATCGAAACGGCGCGCATCCGTCGAATTTTGATTTTAGCGGTATCGGTTATGGTGGCCGCATGTGTTGCTGTCAGCGGTGTGATTGGATTTGTTGGACTGGTAATCCCACATATTATCCGATTCTTACTTGGGGATGATTACAGGCGAATCTTGCGGGGCGCGATTCTCGGAGGAGGCTTTTTCTTGATGATCTGCGATACACTAGCGCGTACCATAACCTCGCCAGGAGAGCTGCCAGTTGGGGTATTGACTGCGATTGTCGGGGCACCATATCTAATTATACTTATTAAAAGGAAGTTGGCATGAAGCCAGTTAGCGTTGTTTTGCATTTGTTAATTGCACTTTTATATGAGCAAGTAGCGAAGCGGATTGCGAATATCATTGACAGGCATTGTATGTGAAAAAATGGATTTATCCATTGGGAAAGGAGAAAATACGCTTGAGTCGACAAGAAGATAAAAAAGAGTCTGCATCGGAAACGGATTCACTCAAATCCGTAGACATCGTAAGCAATCATCTGACCTGGACACCAGATGGAGCCGATAAACCGATTCTAAAAGATATCACACTCACACTTGAGCCGGGGCATTTCTATGGAATAATCGGTCCAAACGGAGCTGGAAAATCAAGCTTTCTGCGCCATGTACTTGCCTTTTTGAAAACAGAGAACAAGGAAAGTATAAAGATTGGCAGTGCAGCAGTCAGCGATTATCCACGAAAAAAGCTTGCAAAGATTCTCTCATTTGTGCCGCAAAAGACCGATATCGAGACTGATTTCACGGCAGAGGAGATTGTCATGACAGGCCGTACACCATATCAAAGCCGCTTTGCGGGAGCAACAGATAAGGATCAAAATGCAGTCAGCAGTGCATTTGCGCTTACAAAATCAGATGCACTTAAAGATAAAAAATTCTCTATACTAAGCGGCGGTGAGAAACAAAAGATCGTAATTGCCCGTGCGGTGGCGCAAACTACACCATGGATGCTTCTCGATGAGCCAATTGCCAGCTTGGACATAAAAAACCAGATTGAAATCATGCAGACGCTCTCATTGTTAAACCGACAGGAAGGTGTGTCAGTTCTGATAGTACTTCATGATATCAATCTGGCTGAAAATTATTGTGATCGTTTGATTTTGCTAAAGGATGGACAGGTGATTGCCGCGGGAGATACAGATACATGCCTCAACGAGGAAAATCTCAAAAGGCTTTACGATATTCCTTTTTTTCGTATCACAGCGCCTAATGGGCGGACATACTTCCTTGCGGCAGGCCAGTAAAGGGGAGTTATCTTGCCAGCCAACCGCCGTCGACAGCGAGTGTAAATCCATTCACATATGAAGAGGCATCGGATGCGAGAAAGACAGCAGCGCCCATCAAATCATCGGCCTTACCCCAGCGTCCGGCAGGAATGCGAGAAAGAATAGAGTCGTTTCGATCGCTATCCTGACGCAGTGCAGCGGTGTTGTTTGTAGCCATATAGCCAGGTGCGATTGCGTTCACATTAATATTGAGAGAAGCCCACTCATTTGCAAGCGCCTTGGTGAGACCCATCACAGCGCTTTTACTTGCAGTATAGGATGGAACGCGGATTCCGCCCTGAAAGCTTAACATAGAAGCAATGTTGATAATTTTTCCTCCGCCCTGCGGAATAAAGAATTCATTTGTCATTTCCTGAGAGAGGAAAAAGACAAGCTTTTCATTCAGGTTTGTGACAAGATCCCAATTTGCTTCAGTAACATTTACGGCATCCTCGCGGTGGATGATTCCTGCATTATTGACAAGAATATCGACTTTGTTAGTTAGCTTTTTGCAAGCTTTTGTGACAGCTTCGACTGCATCCGGTGCAGAAAGATCAACGAGCACTTCAAAGAAGGTACCACCAACAGCCTCTACCTTTGCGGCAGTTTCGGCACAGCTTCGGCGAGCTACTCCAATTACCGTAGCACCTGCTTCTGCAAAGGCCACACAGAATCCCTGTCCCAGTCCGGTATTTGCGCCGGTAACAACAGCAACTTTTCCATTCAAACGAAATAAATCTAAAATCATATCTTTTTCCCTTTCCTTTTTGTGTTTGTGTTTGCTAATACTATATTGCTTTTTTTAAACAAAATATAGTATAATAAACGCAGTAATTATCACAATCGAAGCCAAAAATAAATTAAGGATCGAAAGGAAAAAATGCATGGAGCAAAAAACAATCGTCGATACTAGTCTTCGAGAGCTTCGTCGGCATGGAAGTGATGATTTTCCAATCGGTATTTATCGAGATGACTTTGCAGAGTTTGAACACGGGCAGATTGCGTGGCATTGGCATGAGGAAATTCAATTTGACTACGTGGAAGAAGGAATGATTCTCGTGCAGATCGGCACGAACGAGTTTGTTTTGAATCCGGGCGAGAGTATCTTTATCAATACTGGGATGCTGCATCGTCTGGTTCCTGTTGATAAAAATTATCATGAGCTACTCGGCGCCGAACCGGGAACGCAGGTGATTGACTCCTTTGTCTGTGCATGGCGTCTGGCAGAATCAGATCGCCTTTCACGCGTATACAGAGAATGTGTGGAGCCACTGATTTCAGCGAAGGCAGACGGTTTTGTATTGAATAAGGAAGAATCACAGCTTTTATGGAAAATGGCAGAGGCATATAGGGCAAAGAAAACCGGATATGAAATAAGCGTGAAGGGATATCTTTGTCTGTTATGGGCAGGTCTTGTTGAAAAAGGGAGCAGCGTGGCACGCCAGATTCAGCCAAAGGAAGAGCGTGACTTGGAACGAATCAAAGAAGCGATGACCTATATGCAGCAGCATTATTCCGAAAAGGTATGCCTAGAGGATGTGGCTAGTGTGCTCGCTATAAGCAAAAGTGAGCTGTGCCGCTGTTTTCGGCGCGTTTTAAAGATTAGCCCGATGGAATATCTGATTCAGTTTCGGCTAGAAGAGGCAGGGCGGCAGCTGTTAGCTACAGACAAGAGCGTGACACAGATTGCACTTGAGACAGGTTTTGATAGCCCGTCGCATCTGGGACGCTTCTTTTTAAAGGAATTTGGCTGTACACCTCGACAGTATAGAGGAAAAAAACGTTAATGCAGCTCTGATGTGGATGACTTCGTAACCTAGAATGGTGAATGGTTTATAAAAGTGCAAGTAGCGAAGCGGATTGCGAATATCATTGACATTCAAAAAGTAAAATAAAATTAGGAAAGGACACAATACATGCGTTTTTATATAGCGGACTGCCACTTTTATCATGAGGCACTCAACACAAAGATGGACAAGAGAGGATTTTCCACGGCAGATGAGATGAATCAATATATGATAATGCGTTGGAACGAAAAAGTGCGCACCTGCGATGAAACAGTCATTCTGGGTGACTTTTCATTTGGCGATGCGATGCAGACGAATGCGCTTCTGCAGCAACTAAATGGAAAGAAGTATCTGATCGAAGGTAATCACGATCGCTACTTGCAATATCGCAGGTTTGACAAGAGCCTGTTTGAATGGATACGTCCATACGAAGAATTAAATGACAATGGGCGAAAAGTTATATTGAGTCATTATCCAGTTATGTGTTATAATGGGCAGTATCGGACAAACGAGAAAGGGGAGGCGAAAACCTATATGCTGTATGGACATGTACACAATACGAGGGATGAGCTTTTGATGGATCGTTTTATCCGAATGACAACGCAGACGTCTTTTCTTGATTTCTCAGGAAATGAGAAATCGATTCCGTGTAACATGATTAACTGCTTTTGTGTTTTTTCAAATTATGAACCACTTTCACTCGATGAATGGATTGAAAATGATAAAATTCGTCGTGTAAAGTTAAAAAATGAATAAAAATGCAAATTAAAAGCAATTTTACACAAAAAAGTTAGAATATACATGGAAATATATGACAAAGTCTTAAAAAAGACGGTTTTGTAGATTGACAGTGAAAGAAAATAAGGGTATATTGAAAATACTTAAACGATTGAGAGAAAGCAGGTGGAGAGGTACTATGGTTTCATTAAAAGATATCGCAGCGGCCTGCGGTGTGTCGGCATCAACAGTCAGCAAGGCATTGAATGATCTGGACGACATCAGCGAGAAGAGAAAAGCAATGATTCGTCAGAAGGCAAACGAAATGGGCTACCTTCCTAATATGGCGGCGAGAGCACTCAAGACGAAAATGACTCATAACATAGGTGTCTTGTTTTTGGATGATTATCACAGCGGACTGACGCATCCGTATTTTGCGCCGGTTTTGGAGAGTCTGAAGACAGAAGTAGAGAATCTTGGATATGACATCACGTTCATCAACAAGAACATTTGCGGACGGGAAATGTCATATTTGGAACATTGCCGCTATCGCAATGTGGACGGAGTAGTAGTTGCAAATGTAGATTTTACAAGGGAAGAAGTGCTCGAGCTGATTGAAAGCGATATTCCGGTTGTCACGATTGATCATGTATTTAATAATTGTCCGGCAGTTGTGTCAGATAATATTAGGGGAATGAGGGAACTGACTGAGTACGTAATCAGCATGGGACATAAAAAAATTGCTTACATACATGGACAGCAAAATGGTGTCACGAAGGTGAGACTGGCAAGCTTTTACCGAACAATGGAAGAGCATGGTCTGCCTGTGCCTGACGAATATGTGCCGGAAGCACCGTATCTGGAGGGGGAAGCGAGCGCAGAGGCAACAAAGAAGCTTCTGATGCTAAAGGAACCTCCGACATGTATTCTGTATCCGGATGATTATACTGCAGTAGGTGGCATCGGTGTAATTCGAGAGGAGGGGCTGTCTATTCCAAAAGATGTTTCAGTGGCTGGCTATGATGGTATCACTTTGATTCAGCAATTTTTGCCAAAGCTTACGACTTACGCACAGGATATGGCAGGTATTGGAAGAGATGCGGCAAGGGCCATTGTCGACCAGATTGAACGTCCGAAGAGTGCACTTGTCGAGATGATCGTAAAGCCTGGAAAGGTTATGCCAGGCGCATCGGTCAGACGTTTATCTGAAGAGGAAGTGTAATAGTGGCCACAAAAAAGTAAAATAGCATTATAAAGTAAGATAAGGCAAGACAAAGCAAAATTGTGCGAAATAAAAAATAAAGGAAAATCAAAGAAAAAATCAGATGGAAACGGATGGGAGTTGGGACACGATTTCGAAAACAATCGCAGCCGTTTCGTAAAAACAAAAAGAGTTCGGAAAGCGTTTGCTAAAAGAACTCTTTTTTAATGCATAAAAACAACAACTTATACAATATAGACACAAATCACATCGGCATTAAAAAGAAAAAGTGAAAAAATATGTATAAAAAATTGAAAAAAGGTATTGCATTTTTGCCTAAAATGATGTATAGTTCAGCTATGAAAACGATTAAGTAATTTACGAACGGAAATTACACGGAGATTACGAAGAAGGAGTGTGGATGAGATGAAAAATTTTCTTCATAACACATGGAAACACAGAGCTCACGTTGTAATGGCTCTGCCGGCATTTCTTGTATTGCTGTTCTTCGCCTATATTCCAATGGGCGGTTTGGTAATGGCATTCAAGTCGTATGACTATACGAAAGGAATCTGGGGCAGTCCGTGGAATGGTCTTGACAACTTCAAGTTCCTGATTGCATCGAAATCAACGTTCTTAACGATGACAAAGAATACGTTGTTCTACTATGTAATCTTTACTGGAGTTGGAACAGTACTGAATGTGGTACTTGCGATTGCAATTGATCAGTGTGTATTTAAAAAGTGCGCAAAGGCCATGCAGACCATTATGATCATTCCGGTATTTATTTCTTATGCAGCTGTACAATTTATCGTATATGCATTTATCAGCACTGATACCGGTATCCTGAACAATCTGTTCAATGCGCATGTACGTTACTACACAACAGCCAGTTTGTGGCCGCTCATTTTAACCATTGTTAAGATGTGGAACAGCGTAGGTTACGGCTCGGTACTCTATATGTCCGTGCTTGCCGGTATTGATTCCTCTCTTTATGAGGCAGCTGAGATCGACGGTGCAAACCGTTGGCAGCAGATTATCAATATCACAATTCCAAGTCTGGTGCCAATGATCACTGTTATGCTTCTCCTTTCAGTAGGAAATATCATGAGATCAGATACAGGTCTTTTCTATCAGGTAACCAGAAACAGCGGACAGCTTTACTCCACCACACAGGTTATTGATTCTTACGTGCTGAATGCGATCTTTAAGAATTCTAACTTTGGATTTGTTGCAGCAACCACATTCTTCCAGTCCGTAATAGGTTTGGTTATGATGCTTGTTGCGAATGGACTTGTTCGTAAGATTGCACCGGAAAACGCACTGTTCTAATGAAGGGAGGCACTCAGATGAGTAGAAAGAAAAATCTTGATCTCGCTCCTTCAAGAAGAGAGCGTAAGACCGTTGGTCAGTACATATTATTGTTTTTCCTGCTGCTGTATACACTGTTCTGCGCGTTGCCGATCGTGCTTGTATTTATTGCAGCATTCACGGATGAGAAGACAATCAGTCAGTACGGTTTCTCATTCTTTCCAAAGAAATGGTCCATGGCTGGTATGAATGCCGTATTAAAATATGGTAAGCAGTTGGCTACTTCTTATGGTGTGACCATTTTCATCACGGTGGTCGGAACATTATTCGGACTTTTGATCATGGCAATGTTTGCTTATTCAATCAGCCGTAAGGGCTTCATGCTTGGTAAGTTTTTGTCTGTTTACCTGCTGATCCCAATGCTGTTTTCAGGTGGACAGTTATCATGCTATGTTATCTATACTTCGATGTACGGATTAAAGGATAATATTGCACTGTTAATATTACCGCTTTGCGTATCAACGATGAATGTTATCATTCTTCGAACTTACATCGCAAATAGTATTCCTGGAGAGTTGATGGAGGCTGCCAAGATTGATGGTGCGGGTGAGTACCGAACCTTCTTCCAGATCACACTTCCGCTGTTAAAGCCTTCTATGGCAGCAGTTGGATTCATGATGGCGACCGTTTACTGGAATGATTGGCAGAATGCACTTCTTTACATCTCAACAGATCGAAAGAAGCCTCTGCAGCTGCTTCTGATTAATATTCAGAAGAGTATCGAGTTCTTGTTAAACAATACAAACGTACCTGCTTCTGTTAAGGCGGCAATGGGCGGTACTATTCCGCAGTATTCTGCAACGATGGCAACCGTTATCGTCGTAATCGGACCGATCATGATTGCGTACCCATTCTTCCAGAAGTACTTTGTAAAGGGACTTACCGTTGGATCCGTTAAGGGCTGATGGAACAAATAAAAACAAAAATCATTTAATTTTAAGGAGGATACTTATTATGAAAAGAAAACTTTTTGCAGTATCAATGGCGGCAGCCATGGTAACTAGCTGTTTTGCAGGCACAGCTTTTGCAAGCGATAGCAATAGCGAACTGGTAACAATCAAGATTACAAGACCGAGCTTCAATATTCAGAATACTGATTCTGATCAGCTTAAGAAGGTTCAGGATGCAATCAATGAGTATATCAAGGATAAGATTAATGTTCAGGTAGAAATTACCGAGCTCCCATCCGGTGAGTATACTGATAAGGCAAATCTGGCTTTGGCAAACAGCGAGATCAACCTGCTTTGGACTGCATCATGGGAGTCTACCATCGGCACCAATGACTTAGTACCGAATAATGCAGTTTATGATATCACCGATCTGCTTCCAGGTACTGCACTGTATGAGTCTATGGACGAAGGACAGTGGGAAGCTACCAAATATAATGGAAAGAATTATTACATCCCGGTTTATAAGGATAACGTAGAAGGCTACGATTTAATGTTCCGTAAGGATTTAGTTGAACAGTACGGATGGGATCTGAGCACTGTTAGTTCTCTTGAGGATATCGAGCCGATGTTAGCGGATATGGCAGCTGATGGAATTAAGTATCCATATCTGACCCAGAAGACGGCTATGTTCTACAGATATTATATCAATGATTTTGATTTCTTTACTGCTGATACAACATCTAACTGGGTAGCAGTAGACAGAGAGACAAACGAAGTTGTAGATACCGTTCTGACTGATCAGTACAAGGAATTCTGTACACTGATGGCTAAGTGGGCTGAGGCTGGTTATATCTCTGAGGATGAGGTAACAAAGACTACAAGCGATACAGTAACACAGACACAGGATTGGGGAATTTCCTGGTGGACCGATATCCCGGTTAATGATGAGGCTAACAGCCGTTGCCAGCAGGACGTTGAAGTTGTTTCAATTACTGATAGATGGGCACACTCCACATCCGCACTTGGTTCCTGCTATGCAGTAACAGCAAATAGCACAGAGGAAGAAGCACAGGCTTGTATCGACTTTTTGGGTCTTCTGTATACCGATAACTATTTAGCAGATCTTTACACCTTCGGTATTGAAGGCGAGGATTTCAACTATGTTGATGGCAAGGTAGAGCAGACTGATGCTGGTAAGTACAATCACTCCATGTGGGAGTCTGCATCTGCAACAATCGTAACACCTCTGACTGTAGAGCCTGACAACAAGGCAGAACTGTATGAAGACTTCAATGGCGGTGCAAATACCTCTTGCGCAGCTGGTTTCCGTTTCGATAAGACCGAAGTAGCTGATAAGTATGCAGCTTGTCAGAACGTATTTAATGAGTATGGATTTGCACTTGAGAATGGTGGTTACAGCGTTGACAGCATCGATGATACTATTGCTGAGTATCAGGCAGCTCTTGACGAGGCTGGTTATCAGGATGTTTTAGCAGAGTTCCAGGCACAGTATGATGAGTGGAAGGCTGAGAACGATTCTGATACTACTGATGAGGAAAGTACTACCGAAGATGCAAGTGAATCTGTTGAAGAAGAGTCTTCTTCTGTAGCAGAGTAATAGTCGCTAATTCCTTTTTCTCATAACACTTTTTCTTTCGCAGAGGGCGGGGTATACCTTAGGGTGTGCCTCGCCTTCATCTGTCTCTATGAATGTTAAAAAGAATCAATCTAACTGATTAAAACCGCCACTAGCATTTGCGTTATAAATATGATAAGATAAATTACGACAATTAAATTGATAAAAATTTTTTTGATAGAATAGAATATAGTGAGAAAGGTTGATGTGAATAATATGAATCCAAGTGAAAAGTATGAAAAGCAGTATTTTATGCCGCCGGTCGTGACCTATGACTGGGTCAAGAAAGACGATATCGATCATGCACCGATTTGGTGCTCTGTTGACTTAAGAGATGGAAACCAGGCGCTCGTAGAGCCGATGAGCCTGGACGAGAAGATTGAATTCTTCAAAATGCTGGTACAGATTGGCTTTAAGGAAATCGAGATTGGATTCCCGGCAGCCTCTGAGACAGAGTATCAGTTTTGCCGTACCTTAATTGAGCAGAAATTGATCCCAAATGATGTAACCATTCAGGTTTTAACACAGGCAAGAGAACATATTATTAAGAAGACATTCGCAGCCATCAAGGGCGCGCCGAGAGCCGTTGTTCATGTCTACAACTCCACCTCTGTTGCACAGCGTGAGCAGGTGTTCAAGAAGGATAAAGAGCAGATTAAGAAGATCGCAGTCGATGGTGCCGCACTGTTAAAGGAGCTGGCTGATAAGACAGAGGGTAATTTCACTTTTGAGTATAGTCCAGAAAGTTTCACGGGAACTGAGATGGATTATGCGCTTGAAGTGTGCAATGCTGTTCTGGATGTATGGCAGCCAACACCAGAAAATAAGGTTATCATCAATCTTCCGGCAACTGTTGAGAACGCAATGCCGCACGTATTTGCCACCCAGATCGAGTACATGAATAAGAATATGAAGCACCGTGATGGTGTTGTTCTTTCCTTACATCCGCACAACGATCGTGGATGCGGTGTCGCAGCCGCAGAGCTTGGCTTGCTTGCTGGTGCAGACCGTATTGAGGGTACTCTGTTTGGAAATGGTGAGCGTACCGGAAATGTAGATATCATTACACTGGCGATGA
This sequence comes from Anaerovoracaceae bacterium, assembly GCA_963604075.1. Lineage (GTDB taxonomy): Bacteria > Bacillota > Clostridia > Lachnospirales > Lachnospiraceae > Anthropogastromicrobium. Next base: position 19,238 of record CAVCPW010000084.1, read on the forward strand.
ATATGTTCTCTCATGGCATTGATCCGAAGTTGAATTTCTCTAATATGTCCCACCTGGTAGAGGTATATGAGAAAGTAACCGGTATGCACGTACATGAGCGTCAGCCATACGCAGGAAAGTTAGTATTTACTGCATTCTCAGGTTCACATCAGGATGCAATTGCAAAGGGTATGGCATGGAAAGAAGCCGGTAAGAGCGAGAAGTGGGATGTTCCGTATCTGCCGATTGACCCTAAGGATGTTGGACGTACTTATGATTCCGACGTTATCCGTATCAACAGCCAGTCTGGTAAGGGTGGAGTATGCTATGTGCTGCGCACCAACTTTGGCTTAAGTATTCCGGAAAATATGCGTGAGGAAGTTGGCTATACTGTTAAAGATATCTCTGATAAGGCGCATAAGGAGCTGACGCCAGCGATTATTTATCAGATTTTCGAGGATCACTACATCACCAGCAAGTCTATTTTCCAGGTAAACGAGTGCCATTTCCGTCAGGAGAACGGCATCGTGGCAAATGCAACAATCCAGCACGGACAGAATACCCAGGTTGTCACTGGAACAGGAAATGGACGTCTGGATGCAGTCAGCAACGCAATCAAGAATTACTTCAACGTTAGCTACGAGTTAAGCTTCTATGAAGAGCATTCTCTGACAAAGGGCAGTTCTTCCAAGGCGGTTGCGTATGTCGGTGTTGTATGCAATGGCAGACGTTACTGGGGTGTTGGCATTGATAACGATATTATTAAGGCTTCAATCGAGGCACTGAGTGTCGCTGTAAACAAGATCGAGGAGATTCAGAATGCGCAATTTGCCAAAGACAAAAGAATGGTTGAGATCATGAATTACATTCAATCTAATTATTTAAATGTCACTCTTGAGGGTCTGTCAGACAAGTTCTACCTGTCAAAGCCGTATCTGTCCAAGTATATCAAGGAAAAGTCTGGCATGACTTTTGGTGAACTTGTAAAGAATGTTCGTCTGAAGAAAGCAAAGACACTGTTAAAGACAAGCTCGATGACCGTTGAGAGCATTGCGCTTTCAGTTGGTTATCAGAATGTGGAGCATTTTAACCGCCTGTTCAAGAAGGCATTTAATATGACCCCGGTACAGTTTCGCAATAAGAAGTGAAATTAAAAAAGTAGAATAATGAAATAAAAAGGCTGGAAAAACTAATATAAAAAGGCATAGATGCAAAGAAGCAGTCAATGCAGGAAGTTAATAGATAAAACAGCCGAGTAGCTTATAAAACATAGTGCCCTTGTATGGGAAGCTTTGGGAAATTGGAAATTGTAGATGTAAAAATATGCAACTAAAAGTGCTGTTTATATATTTACACAAAGATAGTATGTGATAAAATAATTTTCGTAAAGCTCAGAAGAAAAGAGGAGGGTGCTATGTTTCAGGTGGCAGATGGAATTAAAGGTGTACATATTTTAGGGGTAGTTCAGAACAAGAATGCGTTGGAAAGCCTGCTTAAGACATGTCCGATGAATCCAAAGAGTCGGTATGTGCTGATTGAGGTTGGTATGCAAAAGGGGACTGTTCAGGATGTTCTGACAGGGCTTGGTATTCTGGGAACGATGTCAGGTGCGCAATATCTTCATGATGCAATCACACTTGCCATCGATGATAATGAGATGCTCGATAGCGTCACAAAGGTGATGTATCCGCAGATTGCAAGAATCTACGATACCACACCGAGTCATATTGAGAGAGCCATTCGCGTAGCGATTGAGCGATCATGGCCACTTGCTGATCGGGAATATAAAAAGTGTATATTCGGAGAGATGGCAGCAAGCGACAGTACAAGACCGACTAACATGCAGTATATTCAATGCATTGTAAATTATTTTAAGTGATTTCTTAAATGACAAATGGATTGGGTGATTGAATTTCCTAAAAGTGTTGGATGCCAGCTGAAATAGGTAATTATTTAAAGAGCAGGATATTGACATTTCCTGTTTCTGGTATAAAATGGAGATAATCCCAGTTATGGATCGGGATTTGCGGATACAAATCAATAGACAAATTTTGATACGGCTCCGTTGATTCGTTGATTTGCTGATTCGGTGAGTTTTTAGTTGATCCGAGCTGAGGAATACTCGACAGCAGATGAGAAAGGAAGCAGACATTATGGAGAAGAAAAATCTGGATTGGAGCAGTCTTGGATTTGGTTATATTCAGACCGATAAAAGATATGTTTCAAATTATAAAAACGGAAGTTGGGATGAGGGTACATTGACCTCTGATGCAACAATTACAATTAGCGAGTGCGCAGGCGTTTTACAGTATGCACAGACTGTATTTGAAGGTATGAAGGCATATACTACAGAGCAGGGTCACACCGTTGTATTCCGCCCGGATTTAAATGCAGAGCGTATGGTAAACTCAGCAAAGAGACTGGAGATGCCACCGTTCCCACAGGATCGTTTTATTGATGCTGTAAGACAGGTTGTTAAGGCAAATGAGGGTTACGTTCCACCGTATGGTTCTGGTGCTACCCTGTACATTCGTCCATATATGTTTGGAAGTGACGCTGTTATCGGTGTAAAACCGGCAAATGAGTACCAGTTCCGTATCTTCTGTACACCAGTTGGTCCATACTTCAAGGGCGGCGCAAAGCCGATCACAATTCGTGTCAGTGACTATGATCGTGCTGCACCGAACGGTACTGGACATATCAAGGCTGGATTAAACTACGCAATGAGTCTTCATGCAATCGTTGAGGCACATGAGCAGGGCTACGCAGAGAATATGTATCTGGATTCTGCAACACGTACAAAGGTCGAGGAGACCGGCGGTGCAAACTTCTTGTTCGTAACAAAGGACGGAAAGGTTGTTACACCAAAGTCCAACACCATCCTGCCATCCATCACACGTCGTTCCTTAGTATACGTAGCAAAGGAGTACTTAGGACTCGAGGTTGAGGAGCGTCCGGTATACTTTGATGAGGTGAAGGACTTTGCAGAGTGTGGTCTTTGTGGAACGGCAGCTGTTATCTCTCCAGTTGGAAAGATTGTTGATCACGGTAAGGAAATCTGCCTGCCAAGCGGTATGGAGGAGATGGGACCGATCACTAAGAAGTTGTATGAGACTCTGACTGGCATCCAGATGGGACGCATCGAGGCTCCAAAGGGTTGGATCGAAGTAATCGACTAAGAAGAGCAAGAATATTGCATGTGCATTTGAAAAAAGGAGAATCAGTTCTGGCTGCCGAGAGGCGGCCAGAACTGGTTCCTTTTTTATAGACAAAAATTGATTAAGGTGACAAGTAATATTTTTTATAAAGCTGCTACAAATTACAAATGCTTTTTTTGAAAATGCTTCAATATGAAAAACTTCAATATTTGTTGTAATTTTGAAAAACATCA
>CAVCPW010000085.1:0-15737 GCA_963604075.1 Anaerovoracaceae bacterium
GTCGCTTAGAATAGCACCAAAGCTAAGAGGCAGTAAATTTCATGGTGCCAGTGAAAGTAATGAAGAAAAAAATAATTTCTATAATTGCTTTCTTAGGGTTTGGGGCGCAGAGGATAAGCTGACATATGAAAATGAATTGTATCAATTGCAGCTTCAGCTAAGAAACGGACAGCGAAACCTTGTGATTGTCAGTCAGAAAATCGAGGTGCCGACACCAGAGGAGATTAGTAATATCAGTCGAAAAACATACCAGAATGTCGATCAGTTGATTGCTGATTTGATTAAAAACATTGACTATGCATCGAATACTGATTTGCAGCAGTTGATGAAGCAGGCGTTTTCCGATGTGATGCGGGAAAAAGCAAAGGCAGAATCGATGGTGAGTCGTCTGACAAACAGTGCCGTTTATCTGCTTTGCTGGATGAAGCGATTCCAGTACCAGTTGTTCCCAAACTGGAAAGCACCGCAGGTATCATGCTTTTTTTATCTGGGCGGCTGTCAGAATGCAAATGAAGCTTTGTTTTGCAGTTTGCTTGCCCGCCTTCCGGTGGATGTGGTAATCTTCGTACCAGATCTCAATCGCGGCTGTTGTCTTACAGATTCGGAACTGGTTGAGATTAAAAATGAGTTTTCGATGACACTTTCAAACTATCCGCAAGTAACCGGTGAGCTGCGCGTGGGTACAGTGGCATATCAGGCAGAGCGGGAGCTTGACACATTTTTGTATCGGGGTACTGGAATTTATCGTAGCCAACAGTATGCAAAGGCAAACATAATTCCACTTCACACATCTTACGAGGAGATTTCCATTTTATGGGACAACGAGGTAAAGTACCGGCCAAATTTCAGTACGATAGATGGTGTTGTAAACATTCCGGTACTATTTGCCAAGATATCCGGCGTGAAGAATGGAAATATATCCGACTACTGGAGCAGCATCAAAAAGCTGATTACAAGCGATGCTGTGGTCATCAAAAAAGTGCCGCAGCTGACGCCCACGGATGAAAATCCGATCAAGCCATATGCGGTTGAGTTCTTTAAAAATGGCCGGATCCAAAAGCAGAAGATTTTGCAGCATAAAGCTTATGCATATGGCTTTTTGAGAGAGGCGGTTCAGGAGCATCTGCTTGATAAGCTACAGCAGCTGATTCAGCAGAGGACAATCGCTGGTACGATGGAAAATGGAACTGAATATACGATCGTTTCGGTGGCACTCAATATGGATAAAAAGCTGCTGCAACTGATTCAGAACTTTGACTTTACAAAGAAAAATCCAAAGCTGATATATGTGATTACAGGAGAAGTCACACTGTCACTAGAAGATACTATTCTTGCAGCATATCTTAATCTGGTTGGTTTTGACGTCTTGTTTTTTGTACCGACCGGTTATCAGGCAATTGAAAAGTTTTTGAATGGAAGCTATGTAGAGGAGCATCAGATTGGGTGTTACATGTATGATTTGCAGGTTCCTGATTTTAATGATGATAAAATTGGCACGACCGGCACACGATTTAGCTGGCGAGAGCTGCTATTTGGAAAGGGAAGATAACTATGGGATTGAATTTTAGCAAAACGTCAACACAGGCACAGCCGGCTGCAGTTACGCAGCCTCAGGAGATAGAGGTTCAGCCATATGATATTGTAGAGGATAGAAAACAGCTGAATGAGGTGCTGGTAAATTCGCAGGAGGTTGATGCGATTGTAAGTGCGATTGAGCTTGACAACATGGATTCGATTGTCACACTTGGTGCCGACGCGGCAGAGGCTATCTCAAAGGCTTCGGATGTGGTATTAAATAATGTGAGTCTGAGTCAGTTAGATGCCTCAGGTGAACTTCTTGGCACACTTGCAAAGATCATGGATCAGTTTGATATTGAAGAGATAAAGGCGGATCCGAGCTTTTTGGGAAAGCTGTTCGGCAATTTCAAGAAAAAGCTGGATAAGATTCTTGAAAAGTATCACACGATGGGTGATGAAGTAGATAAGATTTATGTTCAGTTAAAGCAGTACGAGGCAGAGATTAAAAGGGCAAACAAAAATCTGGATAAGATGTTTGATGCCAATGTCGGCTATTACCATGAGCTTGTAAAATATATTCTGGCAGGTGAGCAGGCATGCAACGAGCTAGAGGCTTACATTGCGCAGCGTCAAAACGAGATGGAATCAACTGGTGACGGTTCGATTCAGTTTGAAATTGCCAATTTAAATCAGTGTCTGATGCTTCTAGAGCAGCGCACACAGGATCTGCGAACAGCCGAGAGTGTTGCCATTCAGTCAATTCCGATGATCAAGACAATGGAATTTAGCAACATGAATCTGGTCAGAAAAATCAATTCTGCATTTATTGTCACCCTTCCTGTGTTTAAACAGGCACTCGCGCAGGCAATTATGCTCAAGAGGCAGAAAATGCAGGCTGAGTCTATTGCTGCGCTCGATGCCAAGACAAATGAGCTGTTAGTTAAGAATGCCCGCAACACGGTAGAGCAGTCCAAGATGATAACAAAAATGGCTGCGGGAAGTTCAATTAAAATAGAAACATTAGAGACAACATGGAGAACAATCGTAAATGGAATTGATGAGACAAGAAACATTCAGCAGAATGCGCGTAATCAGCGTATCGATGATCAGAGACGTCTCGAAGCCATTAAGCAGGAGTTTAACCAGAAGTATCATATGCCGATAAAACGATAAGCCACAGCCATTCATTGGCCTGTATCAATAATATCAAAGGAGGAATTTATTATGCCACTTAACTTATCAAAAGGACAGAAAGTTAGTCTTACAAAAGAAAATCCGGGATTAAAGAAGGTCATGGTAGGTCTTGGATGGGATGTCAATGCATTTGACTCAGGTTGTGATTTTGACCTCGATGCATCTGCATTTTTAGTTGGTGCAAATGGAAAGTGTCCAAGCGAGAAGGAATTTATCTTCTACAGTAATCTGGAGCATTCAAGTGGTTCTGTTAAGCATATGGGCGATAACCGTACCGGCGATGGCGATGGCGATGATGAGCAGATCGAGGTAGATCTGACACTTGTACCAGCCAACATTGAGCGTATTGCTATAACAGTAACGATCTATGATGCAGACAGCAGACGCCAGAACTTCGGACAGGTGTCTAACTCTTATTGTCGTATCATCGATGAGAATACCGGAGCTGAGATTGTTCATTTTGATCTTGGAGAGGACTTCTCAATTGAGACTGCAATTGTTGTTGGTGAGCTTTATAAGCATGGAAATGAGTGGAAGTTCAACGCAATCGGAAGCGGTTTCCAGGGCGGATTGGCTGCACTGTGTGCACACTACGGAATTGACGCTGAGTAATAAAAAATGTAACTATTTTACATGACACTGAGTAGTTACCGAAAATCAGCAACATATGAATTGAGAGAGGAGAAGCAAAGATGTCTGTAAAATTGCAAAAAGGACAGAAGGTAAGCTTGTCAAAGGATCGTGCCGGTCTTTCAAGGGTCCTCGTTGGACTTGGATGGGACGAGGTTGAGCAGCCGAGAGGCTTTTTTGCCCGCAAACGGCAGGCAATTGACTGTGATGCATTTGCGCTGCTACTGCAAAATGGAAGGCTGAGAGATAAAAAAGATATTGTTTATTTTGGAAATCTTGTCCACTATACAAGAGCGGTTCAGCATTTAGGTGATAACCTTACAGGAGAGGGTGAAGGTGATGATGAGCAGATTATCATTGACCTAAACAGTATTCCTCAAAATTATGACCGCATTGTGCTTGCAGTTAATATTTACAGTGCATACGATCGCAAGCAGCACTTTGGAATGATCAAGAATGCATTTATTCGTCTTGTTGATGCCAGAAACAACAGTGAGATGTGCATCTATAACCTGACAGAGGATTATTCCGGAAAGACCGCGATGCTGTTTGGCGAAGTTTATCGTTACAATGGCGAGTGGAAATTCAACGCAATTGGTCAGGGAACGGGTGAAGGCTCCATCGGTGATTTCGCACAGCGATATGTCTGATAGCAGAGTATTCTGTGCTACAATAATACAATAAAAATTATCAATATGAAGTTTACTAGTCTCTTTCTTTTCCTGTGAAATCATGATAGAATAAACATGCAAAATGAAAAAAGAGGGAGAAAAGAAACAGATGAAAAAAATTACATCCTTGCTTCCGGGAGTACTGTTAGCGCTTGGAATTGCGTGTGTTGCCAAGTTGCTCGAAAATCTTGAGAGTGCTGCCGGACTGAATATCATTGGTGCATCGGTTATCGCGCTGTTTATTGGTATGATTGTCAATGCATTCTGGAAGCCAAACAGCACAACCACACCGGGAATTAAGTTTACATCAAAGAAAATTTTAAAGTTTGCGATTATCCTACTTGGCGCGAGCTTAAATATTCGTACTGTACTTACCGTGGGTCGGTTTTCACTTACCGTTATGGCATTCACACTGGCTACCTGTTTTGGACTGGGCGCACTGATTGGAAAGGCGCTTGGCTTAAACTGGAAGACAAGCAGCCTGATCAACGCTGGTACCGGAATCTGTGGCGGTTCTGCGATTGCGGCCATCGCACCGGTAATCGAGGCGGACGACATGGATATTGCATATGGCATGTCTGCAACTTTTTTGTTTGACACGATCATGATTGTTGTATTTCCGCTTCTTGGCCATTGGCTTGGCCTGTCGGACGCTGCATTTGGCCTGTGGGCAGGAACCGCAGTCAATGATACATCTAGCGTTGTTGCAACAGGTTATGCATTCAGCGAGGCGGCAGGAGATTTTGCCACGATGGTAAAACTTACTAGAACGCTAGCAATCATCCCGGCGGTACTGATCTTTGCGGCAATCAATTTGCACATCAAGAGAAAGCAAAGCGCACAGAGCAAAGCAGTAAAAGTCAGAATCAAGTCCATTTTTCCATGGTTTATTTTGGGCTTTCTTGCGATGTCTGTGCTGACGAGTTTGGGACTGCTGCCGGTAGGATTGACAAGCTCCTTAAAGACCATCAGTAAATTTTTGATGGTAGCAGCGCTTGCCGCAATCGGTTTGAACACAAACTTTAAGTCATTATGCCGCTCGGGTGCAAAGCCAATGTTGCATGGATTTATCGTATCGCTGCTGGTTGTCATTGTAGCGATTGCAGTCGAGTATGCAATCGGAATTGCTCCGTATGGAACACTTTGATTTCATTGAATTGAAAAAAAGAAAGTATAGAGAGTTAATGTTGTGCTTCAAGTTGCTTCTTAAAGATTGTTCTAAAAATCAGTCTGACAAATGGACCTACAAAGAATACTTGTAAGCAGAGAGCCATTGGGAAGCATTGGCAAGCTAACTGTATCCACTGACAGAACCAATCAGCAGTAAATCCATTATGGAAAAAGGTTGCAAAAAGAGTAATGCATGGTACAATCAGGCAGACCGTAAAGCATTGGATACTAAGAATAAGAAAAATAGGTTTGTCAACACCTGGTGTAACGATACGGAAAGCCAGCTTTTGTGCAAGTTTTGTGATGGCAAAGAAAATTAACAGGTAGACAATGACATATTCTACCCACATTTCCTGAATGGCGAGGGCAAATACGGTGTAGGAAAGCCCTCCGAATTTCATGGCGATGGTATAGACAGTCATGCAATATACCATGCAGAATACCATGATTGCGGTGAATACGATACTTTGAGATTTTGTTTTTGGCATGATAGATACTCCTTTTTAAAATTTTTTGCTGACGATAAACAAAAAACGACATAAAACACGCCACAGCTATCAGACAGGGGCCGTGGCAATATTTAATGTCGTTGTTTTTATCATTATTCAGTTTTTGTCAACGTAGGAAAGCATAGCACATTTTCTTTTTTTATGCAAGTGAAAAATAAAAAAAGAAAATGAGAAAACAAAAAACAGCAATCTTGCGATTGCTGTTTTAAATGCCGCAGACCGGAATCGAACCGGTACGGGTATCACTACCCACGGGATTTTAAGTCCCGGGCGTCTGCCAGTTCCGCCACTGCGGCATAGCTTCTTGTGAAGCTTAATGGATGGAGGTGGATTCGAACCACCGAAGCAAGTTGCAGCAGATTTACAGTCTGTCCCCTTTGGCCACTCGGGAATCCATCCATGTCATATTCTCTTGACAGTTATGAATGATACCATACTTTCAAATAAAATGCAAGCACTTTTTTGAAAAATTTCAAAATTTTTTTAAAATCCATTTTTTTCGGATACAGGCATTGTTTTGTCTAATTTTGGACATTGTGGAACCTTTGTCTATTGAAGGCATAGATGGAAAATTTTATAATGCAAACGTGCTGCCGATTACCAGTTTGAAGTAAAAATAACTAATAGTTAAAAATGGTTTAATAGAAAATTTCCTTTTCTTTTCTAAACAAAACTGGTATACTAACTAATAAATGGTGAAAGGATGGTGGCTGCTTGTGATTATTCAGTTAGGATTAACGCTTGTAATCCCTCTCCTTGCCTGTCTGTACGTTTGTTACTGGCTTTGTGAGCATACAGGTGTAGGCAGCTGGGTCTATATCATTGGTCTGATTTTTGGAATCGGAGCAGGTATTATGACTTGGTATAAGATATACTTGCGTGAAAAGAACCGTAAGAAAAAGAATGACAGAAAACCATTCGGATTCAACGATCACATTTAAAAAGAAAGGGAAGGTGAGAAAATGAGAAGTGTATCTCCTGCGGTAAGGCAGGAAACTATCCGGATTGCAATTGGAACTGCTATTTGTGTTGTACTGATGTGGATTGTATTTTTCGCTCTTCATCAGGTCATGCCTGAAAAAGTACCGTTTGATTACACAGTAATCATTGCCGGTATTGGTGGTTTGATTTTTGCAGTCGGAAATTTCTTTCTGATGGGTCTTGCTGTTCAGAAGATAGCAGCTGAGACTGATGAGGGCAGAGCACGCCAGCGAATGCAGGTCAGCCAGCGTCAGAGAACGCTTTTGATGCTTGTATGGGGTGTTGTTGCACTCGTGGCTCCGTGCTTTAATGGGGCAGCAGGAATCATACCGCTTCTGTTTCCAAGTATGGTGATTAAAGTGTATTACCTGACCCTCGGAAAGGGTAAGCTTACGCAGGAAAAAAGGGACAATCAGGCAGCTGGGAAAGGAAGTGAGAAGTAAATAATGGATTTTGACATTTCAGGAGCTCAGGTGTTTTTTACGATCCCGACAAATATTCCGATTCTGGGTGATTTGCAGATCAGTGAGACCCTGGTGGTCAGTTGGCTGGTGATGGCGATTATCGTTGCACTTTGCCTGTGGCTAACACACGATTTGAAGGTAACAAACATTTCGAAGCATCAAGCGGCAGCTGAGTTTCTGGTAGAAACGGCAAATAATTTTGTACGCGGCAACACGGGTGGTCATAAATTTGATTACATGATCCCATTTATCGGAGCATTGTTTACCACCAGTGTATTTTCAAATTTGATCAGTCTTCTTGGCCTTCGCAGTCCGACAGCCGACCTTTCGACCGAGGCAGCATGGGCAGTGGTTGTATTCGTTATGATCACGAAAAAGAAGATTCAGACAAACAAGCTTAGCGGATATTTAAAGGGATTTACACAGCCGATTCCGGTTATGACGCCGTTCAACATTTTGTCAGAGCTGGCTACACCAGTCAGCATGGCATGCCGTCATTTCGGAAATATCCTGTCAGGTGTCGTTATCGACGGACTGATCTACGCAGCGCTTGCTGCAGCGACAAAGGCATTGTTTGGTCTGATTCCGGGTGCAGTTGGAACGGTACTTGGAACAATTCCGTTCTTGTCGGTTGGTCTTCCGGCAATAACATCTCTTTATTTTGATTGGTTCTCAGGCGTTATGCAGGCATTCATTTTCTGTATGCTGACGATTATGTACATCGCAAACGCTGCAGAAGAGGGCTGACAGAAAAAATAATAGGCAACAAAAGTAAGCGATAAAAAGTAAGCGACAAGCGAAGTAAAACGCTTGAAAACAAGTAAAATACATAATGCTTGAAAAGCAAGCAAATGTAAAAGTGCAAAATGCTACTAACAGGAGGAAAAAAGAATGGATTTTACAGTATTAGCTAAAGGTATTGCTCTTGCAGGATGTGCAATTGGTGCAGGCTGCTCCCTGATCGCAGGTATCGGACCTGGTATTGGTGAAGGTAACGCAGTAGCGAAGGCTCTTGAGGCAATCGGACGTCAGCCAGAGTGCAAGGGTGATGTTACCAGCACTATGCTTCTTGGTTGTGCCATTGCAGAGACCACTGGTATTTACGGTTTCGTTACCGGTCTTCTTCTGATCTTCGTTGCACCTAGTATGTTCATGAACTTCTTGGGTTAATCTATAGCAATTCGTTATCAGTTAGGGGAAAATACCTTTTTATCCCAATATCATTTTATTTTATTGAATCGCTATAATAATCGAAAGAAACGTAACACATTTGAATTCTGAAAAGACGAATGAAAAAATGAAAATGTCAGTATCAGAATTTAGGAAAGGCATGGTTGACACATGAAGGAAGTACAGGAACTGGTAGGAATTGTGCCGTGGACATTCGTTGCACAGATCTGTAATTTGTTTCTGACTGTTTTTCTGATGAAGAAATTCCTTTTTGACCGTATTAATAAGGTAGTGGAAGAGAGAAAGCAGATGGCAGACTCTCAGATTGCAGATGCGACAAAGGCCAAGGAAGAGGCACAGACGATGCGCGATCAGTACGAGGCAAGCATTTCAGGTGCAAAGGATGAGGCAAGACAGATCATTGCCGATGCACAGAAAACGGCTGCTGAAAAGAGCGAGGCAATTGTTGCTGATGCGAAGAGGGAAGCAGTTGCCCTAAAGGAGAAGGCATCTGCCGATATCGCGCAAGAGCGTAGTGCTGCATTCCAGCAGATGAAGTCTGAGATCGGTGACATTGCCGTATCCATTGCCGGAAAGGTTATCGAGAAGGAAGTTAAGGAAGCAGATCATCAGAAACTGATTGATGAGTTTATTTCAGATGTAGGTGAGGCATCATGACAAAAACCGGAAAGCTATATGGAGACAGTCTGTATGAGTTAGCGCTTGAAAAAGACAGGGCGCAGAACGGATACAGCAAAGAACTGCTTGACGATCTTCGTATTGTAAAGAGTTTGTTTGCTGAAAATCCCTCGTATATCCGGCTACTACAGGAGCCTTCTATTCCGAGAAAAACAAGGCTTGGGCTGATTGACAAGGCGTTTGGCGCCCAGGCGGATGAGTATCTTGTGAATTTTTTGAAGCTCCTGTGTGAGGAGGAACTTTTGTCCGAATTCTCAGGCTGTGAGGAAGAATACAGACAACGTTTCCAGAAGGATCACAACATTGCTGAGGCACATGTCGTTAGTGCCGTTGCACTGAGCAGCGAGCAAAAGGCAGCGCTTAAGGCAAAGTTAGAAAAGGTCTGGAAAAAGGAAATCATACTCATCACAAAGACCGATTCGAGTCTTATGGGTGGTATGAAAGTAGAAATAGAAGGACGGCAGCTGGACGGCAGCGTCCGCAGCCGATTGGAGAGACTGCATAAGCTGATGGAGCAGTAAATTGTGAAATCAGCGAGAATGCCAAGATGGCAGTTTTGCTAAGACACGAAAATAAGAAATCAGCAAAGCTGACAAAATAAAGAAGCATATGCAGAAGTGAGGACGAACGAATGAATCTGAAACCAGAAGAAATCTCTAAGGTTATTCGAAGCCAGATTAAATATTATTCGAATGCCTTGGAGCAGAGTGAGATTGGCACCGTTTTGACGGTCGGCGACGGCATTGTGCGTGCGAGCGGACTGGCAAACTGCATGGCAGGTGAGCTGCTTGCGTTTGAAAATGGTGCATATGGTCTGGCTCAGAACCTTGAGGAGAACCGTGTATCTATCGTACTTTTAGGATCAGATGACGGTATCAGCGAGGGCCAGACTGTTAAAAGAACGGGAAAGGTAGTGTCTGTGCCGGTAGGTGACGCACTGCTGGGACGTGTTGTAGATGCACTTGGACAGCCGATTGACGGCAAGGGACCTATTTCGGCAACCGAGTATCGCCCGATTGAGCGCAAGGCACCGGGTATCTGTGACCGTCAGCCGGTTAAGGAGCCGCTTCAGACCGGAATCAAAGCAATTGATTCCATGATCCCGATCGGAAGAGGACAAAGAGAGTTAATCATCGGAGACCGTCAGACTGGTAAGACTGCGATTGCCGTTGATACAATTATTAATCAGAAGGGCAACGGCGTAATTTGTATATATGTTGCCATTGGACAGAAGCGTTCTTCTGTTGCATCCATTGTATCCGAGCTGGAGAAAAATGGTGCAATGGAGTATAGCATCGTAGTAGCGGCAACTGCATCAGACGCCAATGCATTAAAGTATATTGCACCATATTCGGGTTGCAGTATGGGAGAATATTTCATGGAGAATGGCCGTCACGTGCTGATCATCTATGATGATCTTAGTAAGCATGCAGAGTCTTACCGTGCACTTTCCCTGCTGATCCGTCGTCCACCGGGCCGTGAGGCATATCCGGGCGACGTATTCTACCTGCATTCCCGTCTGCTAGAGCGTGCGTCAAAGTTGTCAAATGAGCTCGGAGGCGGTTCTCTTACCGCGCTGCCGATCATCGAGACACAGGCAGGTGATGTGTCTGCTTATATCCCGACGAACGTTATTTCCATCACAGATGGCCAGATCTTCCTTGAGACGGAGCTGTTCCACTCTGGTATCCGTCCGGCTGTAAACCCGGGTATCTCCGTATCCAGAGTAGGTGGAAATGCACAGATCAAGGCGATGAAGAAGGTTGCCGGAACATTGAAATTAATCTATTCCCAGTACCGCGAGCTGCAAAGCTTCGCACAGTTCGGCTCTGATCTGGATGCCGATACAAAAGCGAGACTGGCAAAGGGCGAGCGTATCGTGGAGATCCTGAAGCAGCCTCAGAATTCCCCGCTTCCGGTTGAAAAGCAGGTTGCTATCATTTATGCTGTTGTCAACGATCTGTTGGCAGACGTTCCAGTAGAGCGTATTCATGAGTTTGAGAACGGCTTAAATAATGAGCTTGATATCGACCGTGACGGCAAGGCAGCGATGGAGACCATCCGCCATACCGGTGCATTGGATGATGAGGCAAAGACACAGCTAGGAAGCTGCATCAACAGTTACAAGGCGAAGTTCTTACAGTAAATGTAACTCTGAATAGTTACTAGTAAATAAAGGAGAGTTTGTATGGCTGGAAATCAGAAAGCAATCAAACTGAGAATCAAGAGCGTACAGAGTACGATGCAAATCTGTAAGGCAATGGAGCTGGTAGCGGCGTCGAGACTTCACAAGGCAAAGGAGCGTGCTGATAACAGTCGCCCTTACTTTGAGGCATTGCAGGGCACGTTGGCAGAGATCGCAGCTGAAAATATCGATATGATGTCCATTTATACGAAGGCATCTAAGAGCAAAGACTGGTGTTTTATCGTGATTGCGGGTGACAGAGGCTTTGCTGGTGGTTACAACAATAACTTGTTCCGCCTTGCAGAGGAGCAGATGGAAGGCCGCGAAGCGTGCGTACTTCCGATTGGAAAGAAGGCACTGGAACATTTTTCAAACCGCAAGGTGCCGATTGTCACGGATGCATTTTTGGAGGCCGGAGACATTTCAGTTGCAGACTGCTTCGAAATAGCAAACCTTGTGTGCCGCGGATTTAAGGAGGGCGGCTTTGGCCATGTGGCAATTGTGTATACAAATTTTGTAAACATGATGACACAGGAGCCAAAGGTTATCCCGCTTCTTCCACTGCCAGACATGAAGGCACTTCGTCCGAAGGATGCACCTGAGGCGAAGAAGCGCCAGATCATCTACGAGCCAAACAGTGAGGCTGTGTTCGATGCCATTGTGCCGGAGTATCTGGCAGGCCTGGTATACGGAGCCATGAGTGAATCTGTAGCCAGTGAGCTTGCATCTCGTCGAATGATGATGGATGCAGCGACAAAGAATGCGCAGGAGATGATCGATAAGCTCAACCTGCACTATAATCGTGTCCGTCAGGCCGGTATTACGCAGGAGATTACAGAGATTGTTGCAGGCTCAGAGAGCTGATGAAAGGTGAATATATGAGTGAGAGACATGTTGGCAAGGTAGTTCAGGTAATGGGCCCTGTTCTGGATATCCGTTTCCAGGAAGGGGAACTGCCGGAGCTGCTTCATGCCATTGAGATTGAAAATCAAGGCAGCAAAGTAGTCGCAGAGGTTGCTCAGCAGATTGGCGACGATGTTGTGCGCTGCATTGCGATGAATTCTACCGACGGTATGGTTCGTGGTGCAGATGCAGTTGACACCGGCGCACCGATCAGCGTTCCGGTCGGCGATGCGTGCCTTGGAAGAGTATTTAATCTTCTGGGAGAACCAGTAGATAATAAGCCGGCTCCGACAGATGCAGAGCGTTGGAGCATTCACAGACAGGCTCCATCTTACGAGGAGCAGATGCCTACCACCGAGATTCTGGAGACTGGTATCAAAGTTGTTGATTTAATCTGCCCATATGCAAAGGGTGGAAAGATTGGTCTGTTTGGTGGTGCTGGTGTAGGAAAGACCGTATTGATTATGGAGCTTATCCACAATGTAGCGACTGCTCACGGTGGTACATCTGTATTTACCGGAGTAGGTGAGCGTACCCGTGAGGGAAATGATCTTTACGGCGAGATGCAGGAGAGTGGCGTTATCGGAAAGACTGCCTTAGTGTATGGTCAGATGAACGAGCCGCCGGGCGCACGTATGAGAGTTGCGTTGTCAGGTCTTACGATGGCAGAGTATTTCCGCGATGTGAAGAATCAGGATGTGCTTTTATTTATCGATAACATTTTCCGTTTTACTCAGGCAGGTTCTGAGGTATCCGCACTGCTTGGACGTATGCCGTCAGCAGTAGGTTATCAGCCAACACTGGCTTCCGAGATGGGTGCTTTGCAGGAGCGTATTACTTCCACGAAGAAGGGTTCTATCACTTCTGTTCAGGCTGTATACGTGCCGGCAGATGACTTGACTGACCCGGCTCCGGCTACTACATTTACTCATCTGGATGCGACCACGGTTCTTTCACGTGATATCGCAAGCCAGGGCATCTACCCGGCTGTAGACCCGCTTGAGTCTACGAGCCGTATTCTGACACCGGAGATGGTTGGTCAGGAGCACTATGAAGTAGCAAGAGCGGTTCAGCAGATTTTGCAGCGTTATAAGGAGTTACAGGATATCATCGCCATTATGGGTATGGATGAGCTGGCAGAGGAGGATAAGTTGGCAGTAAACCGTGCGCGTAAGGTGCAGCGTTTTATGTCACAGAGTTTCTCTGTTGCCGAGCAGTTTACAGGTATGCCGGGACAGTATGTTCCACTTAAAGAGACAATTAGAGGATTTAAGATGATCATTGACGGTGAGTGTGACGACATCCCGGAGAGCTGCTTCCTCTTTGCAGGCACCATTGACGATGTATTCAAGAAGGCAGGAAAGGCAGGCACTGTATGAACACATTCCACTTGCGTATAGTGACGCTGGACGGAAAAGTGTTTGATGATCAGGCATCGCAGATTTTTCTGCGCACGATTGATGGGGATGTGGCGATCCGTGCCAACCATATCAATTATTGCAGTGGAATTGGCATGGGCGAGGCACATGTGACACTTGCAGATGGCAACGAACACTATGCGGCCTGCATTGGAGGCATGGTTTCGATGCTTGGCGGTGAGTGCCAGGTGGCCACAACGACCTGGGAATGGAAGGAAGAGATTGATGAGGAGCGCGCCAAGAAGGCGAAGGAACGCGCACAGGAGCGCCTGAATCAGAAGAATCTTTCGGATAAAGAGCGGAGAATTGCCGAAGCAAAGCTGCGCAGGGCACTGGTCCGGCTTCATGTAACAAACAAAGATTAAAAAATCCCTCGTCTGGCATGGATGTGTCAGGCGAGGGATTTTTCTATAGAATCTGCGAAAATATAACGACATTATACGTATTCAGTATATCATATATTAAGTAGTTCACGTAGTCATAATCCGACAGGATAATCGCTGTACATGCTTGCAAAGTTATGTTATACTCAGAAGATAGAAAGCAATTCATGTGATGCAAAAAAATGAAGGAGGAGCGATATGTTTGGCAAGCTTTTGTCATTTGAACAGGATGATACAGGTATAACGATAAAATTTGAACATAAAGAGGGAAGAATTACCTTAATTACAGACCGCATTGCGCGGGTATACAGCTCTATGGAAGATAAGCACAGAGCGTCAAGAGCTGTTGTGCAGGAACCAAGGAAGGTTGATTTTCAGGTGCGTCAGCAGAAAGAATTTATAACGATCAAAACGAAAAAAATTTTGATTCGTGTAAGAGATGAATTTCAGATCGATTTTCTGACACCAGATGGACGTATGATTTCCGAGCAGACTATGAGAACAGACCACGCTCAGCTACTCACGAAGGAGCAACTTAAACTCATGGCAAAGGAAGGTCATGATCTTCCAACGCAGCAAACAAACCATAAGATTGAAATAGCACGTATGCTTCATGCAAAGGAGCATATCTATGGACTCGGTGATAAGACAGGATTCTTAGACAAGAGAGGCTATGTTTACGAGATGTGGAACAGTGACCTTCCGTCCACTCATACTGATTTTTATCCGAGTCTTTACAAGTCTGTTCCGTTCTTTATTTCTATGCGTCCGCATTTTACATATGGAATTTTTTTTGACAATACCACAAAGACATACTTTGATATGGGAAAGGAAGATGCAGACCGCTATTTCTTTGCAGCGGACGGCGGCGATCTGGATTACTATTTCATTGCAGGCGAGAGTATGCGCGACATCGTGGGTGCGTATACGGGTCTGACAGGACGCACAGCACTTCCACAGAAATGGACGCTTGGTTATCATCAGTCCCGTTGGGGTTATGTTACTGAGGACGATATCATGGATGTTGCACAGAAAATGCGTGAATGTAAGATTCCTTGCGATGGTATTCACTTTGATATTGACTATATGGATGCCTTTAAGGTGTTCACATGGAATAAGATAAATTATAAGGATCCGAAGAAGACTTTAAAGACACTGGCAGACATGGGCTATAAGCCAATTACGATCATTGACCCGGGTGTCAAGAAGGAAGATGGCTATTACGTTTACGAGGAGGGAATCAAAAATGGTTACTTTGCCTTCTCACCAGAAAATGAGCTCTATGTAAACGAAGTCTGGCCGGGTGAGTCTGTTTTCCCTAGCTTTACTAATCCGAAGGTGCGCAGCTGGTGGGCAGACAAACAGAAATTCTTAGTGGATATGGGTGTGCGTGGCGTATGGAACGATATGAACGAGCCGGCAAGCTTTAGAGGGCCGCTTCCGGATGATGTACAATTTGCAGATGAAGATGATGCTGTTATTCTCCACAAGGATGCGCACAATATTTACGGTCACTGCATGGCAATGGCGACAAAAGATGGCTTATTAAAGTACGATGGCCGCAGACCATTTGTAATCACGCGAGCAGCTTATGCCGGAACACAGCGTTATGCTCTTGTCTGGACCGGAGATAATCAGAGCATCTGGGCACATTTACAGATGGCAATTCCACAGCTGTGTAACCTTGGACTTTCTGGTTTTTCATATTCGGGAACTGATGTCGGCGGCTTTGGCGCTGATACAACAAAAGAGCTTCTTGCTCGCTGGGTTCAGGTTGGCTGTCTGTCGCCATTTTTTAGAAATCATGCAGCACACGGTACAAGAAGACAGGAGCCGTGGCAG
>CAVCPW010000086.1:0-12204 GCA_963604075.1 Anaerovoracaceae bacterium
CCTTCCATGGATTATTTAGTTTTCAAATGTTCAACTTCATTTTACAATCGGCGAGCAGCAACTTTTAGAAACAATGGAAAGAGTTAAACAGAAAAATGCGGAGAAATCCGCTTAAATAAAGGAAAAGGTGTAACCCTATATCGGGATTACACCTTCATTCCTAAAATACTGCCTTATTAGACCGTGGCAAACAACGTGTTCCATCTTTTTCTAATTGTTCAAATATTCTTACTTCACACTTTACAGCAATTTACTTGAATTCATGGTAGGTTTACAATTGTTTGAAATCACAGTTAATCGCATTTTGTATTTTACTCTTTTTTATGCCCGATTCTCTTTGGTTTGCAGGAACAGCCGATTCCTAGGCCACCCGGTCCGATATGACATGCTACTCCGAGCGACAGCTCATCACACATGACTTCCATTCCCGGGAAGGCTGCGCGAATTTCCTCAATCCACGCGTCTGTCACCTCTTTTGTAGCACTCGTTGCTGCCAACAGGTACACCTCACCAGCTGCATATTCCTTTTCAAAAACAGTTTCAAGGTCGTGCTTCATTGCATCAATCATCGCATGCTTCGCCTTTACAAATCCCCTGCACTTCTGAAATACATCCAGCATACCGACATCAAACTTTAAGATTGGCTTGATATTTAACAATCCGCCAAGAACTGCAGATGTCGCAGACACACGGCCACCTCGCTTTAAGTACTCAAGTGTCTCAACTGCAATATACACGACTGTTTTCTCTCTGTATTTTTCAAGTGTCTCTTTTACTTCTCTTGCGCTGCAGCCCTGCTCTATCAACTCGATTGCATCAAGGATGCTTCGATGAAGCGGTGTTGCCACGCGGCCATTGTCCACAACAAACACACGGCCCTCATACTCGTCCTCCTGCGCCAGCATGAATGCTGTGGAACAGGAACCTGACAATCCGCTACTAATCGGTATATATAGAAGCTCATCATACTGCTTGAGTGCTTCATTCCACATCTGCATAACCGCCTCCGGGGACGGCTGAGACGTACTGACCTTTGCCTTGCCCTTCATTTTCTCAAAGAACTCAGCCTGAGTCAGATTCACATTTTCATAGTAACATTCATCATCAATATAAAACGGCATCGGCAGCACAAAAATTCCTTTTTCACGTGCTTCTTTTGGATTGATGCTGCTATGGCTATCAGTCATAATACCAACTGTTTTCAATGTATTTCCTCTCTTTTCCCATCTGTCCCTTTTAAGCGCTTGACAGATAATTTGAGCTTGCTTTATAATAAAGTGTAATACGAGCGCAATATTTCACTTCGGGTAACAAAGCTTTAAACCCTTACTTCTTATTATATCATCTCACCCCAGTGAAAGAAAGTCTTTTTGCGCAGAAACGAGGATTTTTATGAAACATTATGACATTATCATTATCGGCGCCGGTCCTGGCGGTATCTTTTCCGCATATGAGCTGGCAACTAAGCAATCGGATTTAAAAATCGCCGTTTTTGAGGCTGGAAATCGTCTTGAAAAAAGAAAGTGTCCGATCGATGGCAAGCGCATTACCAAATGTGTTCACTGTAAGACCTGCGCAATCATGAACGGTTTCGGTGGAGCAGGCGCATTCTCCGATGGAAAATACAACATCACAAACGAATTTGGCGGTACTCTCTACGAGTACATTGGCAAGAGAAAAGCCACTGAACTGATGGAGTATGTTGACGATATCAACATGGCATACGGCGGCGAAGGCACCCATCTGTACTCCTCTGCAAACTCAACCTTCAAGCGTGTCTGTCTGCAGCATAATCTTCATCTTCTTGAGGCATCTGTTCGCCACCTCGGAACAGATAAAAACTACGAGGTTCTTGACAATCTCTATAACATGTTAAAGGATAAAGTAGACTTCTACTTCCTGACTCCGGTTCACGACGTAAAGATTTTAGACAATGGCAATTATGAAATCATTACCGATGATGAGACTTACACCTGTGAAAAGTGTATCATCTCCGTTGGACGAAGCGGAAGTAAATGGATGGAGCAGATCTGCCATAACCTTGAAATTCCAACCAACTCCAGCCGTGTCGATATCGGTGTTCGCGTTGAGCTTCCAGCCGAGGTCTTCTCTCATCTGACCGACGAGCTGTACGAGAGCAAGATTGTTTACCAGACTGAGAAATATCAGGATCGTGTGCGTACCTTCTGTATGAATCCAAAGGGTGCTGTCGTTACTGAGAACACAAACGGAATCATAACCGTAAACGGTCACAGCTACGAGAATCCTGCTCTGCACACGAAAAATACAAACTTCGCGTTGCTTGTCTCCAAGCACTTCACTGAGCCATTTAAGGACAGCAACGAGTACGGCGAGAGTATCGCACGTCTTTCCAATATGCTCGGCGGTGGTGTTATGGTTCAGCGCTTCGGCGATCTGATCCGCGGTCAGCGAAGCAACCCGAAGCGTATTGCCGAGTCCTTCCTGACTCCGACTCTTGATGCCACCCCTGGCGATTTAAGCCTTGTTATGCCAAAGCGTATTCTTGATGGCATTATCGAGATGATTTATGCACTGGATAATATCGCACCTGGTACTGCAAACGATGATACCCTTCTCTATGGTGTCGAAGTTAAATTCTACAACATGGAAGTTCAGATCGACAATCATCTTGAAACCCGCCACAAAAATCTTTTTGTAATCGGTGACGGAAGTGGTGTTACCCACTCCCTGTCTCACGCTTCCGCAAGCGGTATTTATGTTGCCCGTTACCTGCTTGGTGAAAATGAGGAAAACGAATAATATATATTCAATGCCCCGCGCTTTTATGGCTATTCCATAAAAGCCGGGGCATTTTTATAAAAGTGCAAGAGCACGTAGTGCCACTAATCGATTTTTAGTCAACTACCCACCACCTAAATGCAGTGAGCTTGTAACTGCTCAGTCATAATGAAATTTACATGCATAGTCAATTACTCCCGCCCCTAAAGGGAGCGGGGCTTCCTTATCAAATCTGTGAACTACTTCAACAATGCCTGATAAATGTCTCTTTTGCTCACACCACGATCCTTTGCGACCTGTTTCATCGCTTCCTTTCGATCCATATCAGCATACAATGCCATATGCTCTTCAATCGTCATTTCCTCCCAAGACTGCTGCTTTTGCTTTTTTAAGCTCTCAACATCTACACCCTCGATTACAAGAACACACTCGCCTCTTGGCTCCTCCTCGTCGCGATAATGCACCAGTGCTTTGTCAAGCGTATCTGCATAGACAGTCTCATGCTTCTTTGTCAGTTCACGACAGATACGCACCTTTCGCGGTCCAAGTGCCTGCACAAGCTCCTCTAACGTCTTGACCAGATGATGCGGTGCCTCATAAAGAATTATTGTTCTCGTCTCATCATTTAGCTCCTCAAGGATCTGCGCACGTTGTTTCTTGTCCGCTGGAAGAAAGGCTTCAAACGCAAAACGTCTTGTTGAAAGTCCAGACATAGTAAGTGCCGTGATACAGGCTGCCGGTCCCGGAAGCGATGTCACTTTGATTCCAGCCTCGTAACATTTTTGCACTAGCACCTCGCCTGGATCAGAAATGCCCGGTGTTCCCGCATCAGTAATGCAGGCAATATTTTTCCCTTCTTCCATAAGACCAACAAGATAGTCGGCCTTATCATATTTATTGTACTCGTGATAGCTTGTCATCGGCGTATGAATCTCAAAATGATTCAACAGCTTCTGGCTGTTTCTGGTATCCTCTGCCGCTATGAGGTCGACTTCTTTCAAAGTGCGCAGCACGCGAAATGTAATATCCTCAAGATTGCCGATCGGCGTCGCACACAGGTAAAGCATTCCTGCCATAAATTTTTTCCTTTCCTCTTATCCTTTTGCTATCTTTATCTTATATTTATTTTCCTATCTCTTGTTTTTTCACGCAAACTCTCTTAATGTAAAAAACAAAAGGTAAAATCTTCCTTCTGTTGTCAATTATATTCGCAATCCGCTTCGCTACTTGCTCATATAAGATTTACACCGCAATTTATAACACATTACAGCTTACAATCTTCCATGAATTCTTTTGATCTGGTCGCTCTCCTGACCATTTTCATCAAAGAGAATCAGCGGCGCCTCAACACGAATCTGCGTATTGCCTCCTCTTACACCCTCAATCAGCACAAGATTGGCCTCCTGTGAGCACTTCGAATAAACCATGCACAGGCGCCTTGGTGACATGCGATATTGCTTCATCAGGCAGATGATATCCCCAAGACGATACGGTCGATGCACCATATACATGCGTCCTCCCGGCACTAACACCTGCACTCCCTCGCGAATGACATCCTCGAGGTTGCACAAAATCTCGTGGCGCGACACAGCCTTACTGTAATCGCCTCCGACAAGTCCACTTCCGCCTGCCATGTATGGTGGATTGACCGTCACCACATTGAACGCGCTTTTTCCAAACAGTTCCTTCGTATTTTTCAGATCACCACAGATGATTGACACTTTTTTCTCAAGATGATTGAGCGCCACACTTCGCGCCGCCATCTCAGCGACCTCCTTCTGAATCTCCAACCCGGTAAAATGCGATGCCTTTGTCTTCGCTGTCATTAAAATCGGAATAACACCAGTTCCAGTGCAAAGATCAAGCACACGTTCTCCTTCAGATGCTCTTGCAAACCATGAGAGAATCACCGCATCCACACCATAACAGAAGCGCCCCGGATGCTGAATCAACATCAGTCCGTCGCGCTCCAAATCGTCCAATCGCTCGCCTGGCTTAAGTGTTTTTGGCTCACTTGTCATTCAGCTTAGACCGCCCTTCCTTCTTGTCCAGCTTGTCTAGATTTTCAAGCTCCTTTAATTCCTGATCGGACAATTGTGATTTGTCTTTTCTTCTGTGAGGACGGAATTTCAGCTGAGAAGCCTTATAGTTTCGAATCTCTTTCTCATCCTTATTCACAGTAACGATAACCTTTACCTCCTGACGAAGCACGCTGACGCTGGAAACCTCACCTTTCAGACCATCATCTGTTGTCACATAATCACCAACCCCCGGCAACTTGCTATTTAAATACTCGTAGGTTTCCTCCTCATTCTTTAAGCAGCACATCAGTCGTCCACATACACCTGAAATCTTCACTGGATTCAAGGACAAATTCTGCTCCTTTGCCATCTTAATGGAAACAGGCGCAAACTCAGACAGATACGAATTACAGCAAATCGGACGGCCGCAGCTTCCAATTCCGCCGATAATTTTTGCCTCATCGCGCACACCAATCTGACGCAACTCAATACGCGTGCGAAATACCGATGCCAGATCTTTTACCAGCTCACGGAAATCGACTCTTCCATCTGCCGTAAAATAAAAAAGAACCTTATTATTATCAAATGTGTACTCCGCGTCGATGAGCTTCATGTCCAGTCCATGCTTTGCAATCTTTTCCTGACAAATCTTAAACGCGTCCTTTTCCTTCTGTCTATTTTCATCTGCGATTTCATCGTCCTGAGGAGTGGCAATGCGAATAACTGGTTTTAACGGCTGAAATACCTTCTCCTCATCCATTTCCTTCACACCGAGCACGACATAACCGTACTCCACTCCTCTTGCTGTCTCTACAATAACATGCATTCCCGTTGTAATATCCATATCAAGCGGATTAAAATAATACACCTTTCCGGCTCTGCGGAAACGCACACCAATGACATTTATCATGATACTCCCAAACCTTTCCTATTTCTGGCACTCTCTAATCGTCAGCCACAAAAGCTCCAGTGTCAGCTGGAAATTTACATTTGCGTCCAGTCTGGCTGACGCAGTATTGATAGCCTCCAGAATGCGGTTAATTTCATTATAATCGCATATCTGGGCAACCTTACTGATCGCATGGTACTCCTCTGCAAAGATCAGAAGATTCGGATCTCTCGTTGCCTTGAAGATCAGAATATCCCGATACCATATCTGCATGAAACCAAAGCAGTCCTTGATGTTCAGCTTGTATTCCTCAAGCTTTGCGATATTCTCGAGAAGCTCCGAGAATGGCATCTGCGATGCTGTCTTTAACAACAGCATGATTGTTTGAATCATAGATGCAAAATTATCCGACTGCGCTAATTTCAGGCCTTTCCCGATATTTCCCTGCGAAAACTTTTCAAGCGTCGGAATCTTGTCTTCCTCCACTCCATTTTCTCTCATGTATTTTACAAACGCATTCGACTCGACCGGCTTCATGTTTAAGACAATACTTCTTGAGCGGATTGTACCAAGCATTGAAGCCGAGTTTGTTGTAAGAAGAAAAATAATGCCATACGCCGGCGGCTCCTCGATCGTCTTTAATAGAGCATTCTGCGCCTGTATGGACAATTTCTCAGCCTCATCCACAATGTAAATCTTATATGGACTGCTATATGGCTTAATCTGGATATCCCCGATGATCTGCTCTCTGACGTCATCCACACCGATTACGGTTGGCTTCTCATGCCCTGGAAAAATCACATCCGGATGATTGCCACTCAAAAATTGTATGCAGGAATGACATACACCACACGGACGCTTATCAGACTCTGCCTGACACTGAAGTGTCTGCGCAAATGCCTTTGCTGCCGTCATCTTTCCGAGACCTTCCTCGCCGCCTATGACATAACAATGTGATACCTTCCCGGAAGAAATCGCATGTAAAAAATGCTCCTTGATCTGTTCATTCCCGATTAATTCTGAAAAACCGCCTGCGTGCATATCAAAATCGCCTCCCATCGTATCGATCTATTTGATCCATTTTTCTCTGTATCAACTATTCATCACCTAAAGACAATGGACTTGTAACCGCCCAGTCGTAGTAATGGCTTTCGCCTCCGACCTTCACCCCCAGTCAATGACATTCGCAATCCGCTTCGCTACTTGCTCATATAAAAGCGGCACTAAATTTCCCATACAATATAGTATTTTTATTACATTTAAGATTTTATGTTGCATACAAGCATACAATTCGATGCATAACCTTATATCTTACGTAAGAGTGCTTTTAGAGCAATGCTCCCAACAGTTCTCTCTATGTTGATATTATAGCAGAGTAAAATAACTATTTCAAGAAATTTATAAGGCTCCTCTCATCACCTAAAGGTAATAGGAGAAGCCTGTGAAAAAACACGAGGATTTTATTTATGAATAGTTTATCTCTTTCCCAGCTCTTTCTTAATATACTCTAATACCATGTGGAGACATGCATTTATATCCTCATTCTGAAAGCGCTGCGTAATCTTCGCTGCTTTCAAATTTTCCTCAGAAAAATCGGCCTGATCTGCGAGGAAACGTCTGCACATTTCCTCATATTTCGCAGTCTTCTGGGTACGCTCTCTTGCGATTGCACGCTCAAGGCGAATCCCATCCTCTACCTCAAGATACACCGGAATCATTGCTTCCTCACCAAAATATGCACGCAACGGCAGATACGATTCGAGCGTGCCGATCGTCATGTAAATTGAGTTTTCATCAAACTGACCATCATCAGCTGTCGCATAAACCCAATCCCCATATACAGTGTGATAAACGCGCTTTTCGATGATTTTTCCTTCGTTTTCCATTTGCGCAATTTCCCTATCTAACACAAAGAAATATTCTCTTCCGTTTTCTTCATGATCACGGATTGGTCTTGTCGTATAAAGTATGATTTCCTTCGGCGATGGATTCAGTCGTTCCTTCACCTTTTTATAGATCGTATCCTTACCAGATGCGCTTTTTCCCATAAAGTAGATAATTTTCATATCTTTTTTCCTTTTTATTTTCTATTTTTTCGCTGACCTGTTTCCATATCCTTGCAGTATACAACTCCTGTAAATATGATACTTTTCCAATTTTGATAAGATTTTAACTGCCAAGACAGATCTTCACTTCAAACAAATATCTCCCCGCTGTCAGCGGTTGTTTCTCGCAAGATTTTGTACAGTAAGTATCCTCTCCCCGGTCTCATCCTCCATGCCATACAACTCCATGCCGCTTTTTTTATAATATCGCACAAGCGTAAGTAACTCTGCACTGATTTCTTCACCTGGCATCAAAAATGGACAACCCGGTGGATATACATAGACTGTTTCCGCACTGATTTTTCCTTCTGCTTCTTCAAATAACATTGGAACAGTTTCTGCCTCAGCTGCCTCGCATGGAAGCATTGCCTGCTTGAGTGACACAAACACAGGTGAATGTGTAACGCAATCTTTTTTTGCCCAAGAAAGAATACCTTTTTCTAACTCATCATTGATTTCACGAAGTGCCGCCTCGAGGCGTGAAAACCCTTCCTCGGTATCGGTCAACATCGTCATCAAAATCACATAATCCGGCGCTGACATCTCAGGCTGGAGGTGATAGCGATCACGCAAAATCTCATGCAAATGCCTTCCTGAGTTCTCGTATCCCCTTGCGCCAAGCACAATTTTCGTATAATCCACAATTGGAAGATTCTTATCCCCCTGACAGGTCTTATTCTTATCTGTTTCTGGTTGCAGCACTCCTATTTGCTGCATTTTTATTTGTGCTTCTATTTGCTCTTTTGTCTCTTCTATTTGCTGCGCCTGTATATGCTTTGTCTCCATCTCTGGATACAAGAACCACAGCTGCTTCCAGTCTTTGCTTCTCTCATAGAAAAGTTGCAAACGCTTTGTCAGTTCGTGCAACTTCTGTGCACCTTCCTTTTGCATGTAACGCACACAAAGATCCATCCCTGCCATCAACACATATGATGGACTGGATGTCTCGAAAATGTGAAGTGCACGCTCAATTTTCTTCACATCCACACGATCACTGCAAATATGAAGCGCCGCACTTTGCGTCAAACAGGGAAGTGTTTTATGTAGGCTTTGAATGACAATGTCTGCACCTTCATGGATTGCACTGTAAGGGAGACGAATTTCCATAACTGAGCCTGCTATTCCATTACATTCCCTGACAGTTAATGAATCTTGCTCCTGTGGTTCATTTGATATCTGTATGTTTTGTGCATATGGAAGATGTGCACCGTGTGCCTCATCTACAATCAAAATGCCGTTATGCGCATGTACCACATCTGCAATTGCCTGAATATCAGATGCAATTCCCTCATATGTCGGTGATGTGAGGATGACTGCAGCGATATCTGGGGATTGTTCGTAGGCTTTTTTTACATCGCTGTGGATAACTTGACCACTTATACACAAGTTATCCACATTTTGTGGATAAATATAGGTTGGTTTCAATCCTCTGAGCAAAATGGCATGTGCAACACTCTTATGCGTGTTTCTCGCAACCGCGACGGTTGCTCCCTGCTGGCAGGCACCATACACTGCAGCCAGTATACCACACGTTGAACCATTCACTATATAATAGGACTGCTTCGCCCCGACTGCATGAGCCATGCGATCCATTCCCTCTTTTATCATGCCTTCGGCATGGTGCAGATCGTCAAATCCGTCAATCTCAGTAATATCAATGTCATACACATTCGTCATCCAGTCCACACGCCGCTTATGACCCGGCATGTGGAACGGATACGCATCGCTTTTTGTGTAGGCTTCTAGTTTTTCATAAATTGATTGCTCCTGCATTTTTCTCTCCTGCTGACTCCGCTTTTCCTGTGCTTTTCAAAATTCACTGTTTCGACAAAATTTTTCCGCGTAATTTTCTCTATTCTTTCCGGTAGCCGCTTTCAAAATCCACAACATTCCACATTTCAGTATGGTTCAAATACGCTTTCAGGTTATGTACACATATTTTTGCTATGTTATCCTCTACCTGTGGATCATGACCAAAACTTATCCCCGATACATGAGGCGTTATCAACACATTTTTCATGCCCCACAACGGATTATCCTTTTGCAGCGGCTCTGGATCGGTCACATCAAGTACTGCTCCAGACAGATGTCCTTCCTCAAGTAGCTTGATCAGATCAGGCTGCACAATCAGGCTTCCCCGTCCGACATTGACTATAAGTCCACTTTGTTTTATTTTGCTAAGTCGATCTTCTGTGAGCAGATGCGTTGTCTGTTGTGTCTTAGGAAGGCATCCAATCACAAGATCCGCCCGTAATAGTTGCTCGTCTAATGAATCGATAGTCCACACTTCATCAAACCATTCCGATGCTTTGGACAACGTTCGACGTATGCCAATTGTATACACATCAAATGCCTTCAAACGCTTTGCCACATTTGTTCCGATATCTCCTGTGCCAAGAATAAGTGCTGTCTTTCCCATAAGTGCCTGCTCGCTTCCCACATCCTGCCACAAACGTTTTTGCTGATGTTCAATGTAGCGAGGAAAATTGCGATACATCATTAAAACTGCACCTACCACATACTCAGAAATAATGCCTCCGAATGCACCTGACATGCTGCACAACAGCACATTTCTTGGAAAACCCGGAATCTGCGTATACTTTTCCACGCCAGCATTTGACGACTGAACAAATTTGAGCGAAGGTGCCGAAGCAACCTCCTCAATCGTTGGATTTCCAATCACAATCTCTGCCTCTTTTAGCAGCGCTTTGTATCGCTCTTCATCCTTTTTTCCACCTGGCTCTGACAAATAGCTTTCCTGAAAAAAGAATTGCGCATCCGGAACGGCTTCCTTTAACATCGCCTTATGTTGCTTTCGAAATGGAACTGTCACCAGTATCTTCATGCTGATTCCTCCTATATGTCATTGTATTCTGTTTTTTTCCTCTTTTGACACTACGACATCTTTTATACAATTTGTCAGCTCATAGATCTGACCGATGTATCCTCCTGTCAAATTCATATGAGCCTAACGGCTCATATGGACTGTATCGCAAATGGTTGCACCACCAACCACAACATCACCGTCGTACAGCACAACAGCCTGCCCCCTTGTGATTGCTCGCTGCGGTTCATCAAATACGACGTGAATACGATTGTCATCAAGCTGCTCCACAATTGCCGGCTGCTCGGCATGGCGATAGCGCACCTTCGCCTTCACTCGCATTTTCCCCTCAATTTTCGAAACAGAAATCAAATTCAAATCATCCGCAATCAACTCACTTGAAAAAAGATCAGCCTCATCTGTGAGGATTACCTGATTTTTCTCTTTGTCAATTCCATAAACGTACATCGGCTTTGTCAGTGCCAGGCCAAGACCTTTTCGCTGTCCGATCGTATAATGAATAATTCCCTTGTGACGACCAAGAACATTGCCATTTCGATCCACAAAATCGCCCTCCGGATACTCCTTGCCTGTATATTGACGGATAAAATCGGTATAACTACCAGTTGTAACAAAGCAAATATCCTGACTGTCATGCTTGTGTGCATTAATTAAGCCTTGCTCCTCAGCAATTTCCCTTACCTTAGGCTTAGGAAACGCCCCTAATGGAAACTGCGTGTGCATCAGCTGCTCCTGGGTTAAGCTGTACAGAACATAACTTTGATCCTTGTTAGCATCAAGACCTTTCTTTAACAGGTAGCGTCCTGTTGCCTTATCATATTCGACACGCGCATAATGCCCTGTTACTACGGTATCATAGCCCATCAGTTTTGCGCGCTCATACAGCTCCTGAAATTTAATATAACGATTGCAATCAATACATGGATTTGGCGTGCATCCATTCTCATAAGCACATACAAAACGCTTCATAACATGCTCCTCAAACTGGCCTGTAAAATTATAGAGGAAATGGCGAATGCCAAGCGTATAGGCCACGCTTCTTGCATCGCTCACATCGTCAAGGGAACAACAGGTATTTTCACGTTTAATCCCATCACCTGTTTCATTAAAGGTCTTGATTGTAATTCCAATACACTCATATCCTTTTTCCTTCATCAAATATGCCGCAACGGAACTGTCTACACCGCCGCTCATAGCTATGACCGCCTTCTTGTTCATCTGCTTCCTTCCTTTCTGCAGCCGCTGTTATCCGCAGCCATTATTGTTTTCTATTATACATCAAAAGGGCATTTTTTGTAAAAAAAAATAACCAACGTCTTCCGTTGATTATTTAAAGTTGCGGGGGCTGGATTTGAACCAACGACCTTCGGGTTATGAGCCCGACGAGCTTCCAGACTGCTCCACCCCGCGATAATATAGAATGCGTTTTCTTCCGAAAACCAATGGATGGAGGTGGATTCGAACCACCGAAGCAAGTTGCAGCAGATTTACAGTCTGTCCCCTTTGGCCACTCGGGAATCCATCCATTTAAATGGGGCCTATAGGGCTCGAACCTATGACCCTCTGCTTGTAAGGCAGATGCTC
>CAVCPW010000087.1:0-4108 GCA_963604075.1 Anaerovoracaceae bacterium
TTATTACATATGATGGCAATGCCAATTTTGCAGATGAGGATATCGATCTTCGCGAGCTTCGAAGCTTTGTGCGTGAAGGAAGTGAAGGCAAGAAGATTCCATGTGTGAATATCAATGCAAAATCGGCCATTAAACTTGTAAATCAGGATATCAAAAACGCAAAGATTGTTCTAAATCAGGATGAGTGGATGGGTGATTCCCACAATGTTATTCTTGATCTTCCAGGCGAAATTGATGAAATGATCGTTTTAAGTGCACACTATGACTCTACTCCACTGTCTCAGGGTGTCTACGACAATATGTCCGGCAGTGTTGGCCTGCTTGGAATTGCAGATTATTTCAGACATCACCCACATCGCTACAGCTTGCGCTTTGTATGGTGCGGCAGCGAGGAAAGAGGTCTCCTTGGCTCCAAGGCATATGTAGCTGCACATGAGGAAGATTTAAAAAAGACTGTCTTAAATATCAATCTGGATATGATTGGCTGCATCATGGGCAAGTTTATCGCATGTTGTACCAGTGAAGAAAAGCTGGTTCATTATATTGAGTACCTTTCCTCTGAAATGGGCTTTGGAATGACCGCTAGACAGGGCGTTTACTCAAGTGATTCCACTCCGTTTGCGGATAATGGTGTTCCGGCTGTTTCCTTTGCACGTCTTGCATCCGGCAATACCGCAACAATTCATAACCGCTATGACACAATGGATGTTATGAAGGCAGAAAATATGGCAAAGGATATCGCGTTTATCATTGCATTCACTGAGCATATGGCATGTGCAAAGCATTGTCCGGTTTCTAGGGAAATTCCTGAGAATATGAAGGAAAAACTGGATATTTACCTGAATAGGAAGCGTGATAAAGCTGCCCATTAACTTCAGACGGCTCCGGTAACAAACACGAATTAAAGTTGACAAATATTTTGAGATTTTCCTTCAAAGAACACATATACGTTATCAAATAGATTCCTCTGAAATGAAAACTTGATGTGGTGTTAATAATGTGTTTTTGGCATGGAACAGACAATAATATATCGGAAGCTGTGGCTCCATGTCAAAAACATCCACACACAACACCAGTCATTTCACAAAATTACCTGTATTTAGAATCCATACCGGTGGCAGTTTAGTTACATCTCTTTTCCAAGCACACTAACTGAACATCGGGGATGCCATTAAATTGACACAGAACAATGCAACCTTTTTCTTTTGCATACTCTTCATAAAACTTCACGAAAGCATTTCCATATCCATATCTTGCACATAATGGATCTACAACAAGCGTATGAAGTACCATTATGTGACTGTCTTTCGCTTTCCATTTCCAATTTCCAATTTGCATTTGCATATTCTGGCACTTGAATTTGATTGATACGCGCAACGGCAACTACTGACTTGTTGGATTCTTTATGTTTTTTCTAGCGTTATTGTACAGAATTTTTTATCGAAGATCAATATGTCCTGCAAGTGCATCCTCTAATTCCTTACTTGAAATTCCGATGTAACGCTGTGTAATAACAGAGGAACTATGCTGCAAAAGCTGTTGTACCAAAATAATATTATAATTATTATTTATATAAATTTCCGTTGCAAAAAATTTACGAAAACTATGTGTTCCAATATTTGTATATCCAAGTTCACCGGCTGCTTTCGCCAGATACTTTTGAACAGCTCGCTCTGTAATTGGAAAGATTATCTCATCTGATTTAATTTCGTGATCAATACAGTATACTCGCAAATATTGATAAATTGGCTGTGGTACTGTAAATACGCGTTTTTTTTGCGTTTTTTCTTCTGTAATATTCAAATGATATCGTGTACCATCCAACACAATATCCTGTAACCGAAGCTTTAGAATATCACCTATTCGAAGACCAAGGTTTGCTTCCAATACAAGAGCGGTTGCAATTCGGTTATTTGCCCGGAACGTCTTTCCACCTTTTCTCATTATTTCAATTAAATTTTCGTATTGCTCTTTGGTAAGCGCATGTGATTTCTTATTTGCCATTTTGTATTACATCTCCTATTTAAGACTGTCTAAAAGTTCGTTAAACAAACATATATGGTTCGTATATTCTTCTGTTAGGATATTATACCGTGTTTTTAACCACAAATCAAGCTATTTTTGCTTATATAAGTTCGTATAATATCTATTATACGAACTATTTGTTTACCCATATGTAAACTTATACTTTACAAGGTAAACATTATGTATTACAATATATTTATGGTACATGTTGTAATGCATAATGTAAAAATGTATGTACAAGAAATCAGAAAACAGGAGGAAAGAAGTTGTCATGGCAGAAATCAAATCATTCCGTATCTCAGATGAAACAAAGGAGCGCTTAGAGGCGCTGTCAGTCTCAATTGGAGGAAATAAGGATCGTGTATTTAATACACTTATGGATGCATATTCGTTGGAGATGGAAAAAACATCTATGACAGTAACCGATCAGGCAAAAAATGTGGAGACCTTTGAGCAATATACAAATACGCTCGTTCGTCTTTATTTAGAAGCACTTCGCGCTGTCTCTTCATCTGATGATCGAATTCGTGGTGAGTTTCAAAATCAATTAGAGACAAATGCACAGACAATAAAAGAACTTCGACAACAGCGTGATTGTATGACAGATGAAATTAATCGTGAAAAAGCTGAAGCCCAAAAAGAAGTAGCTGCGATCGAGGAAAAAAATAAAGAATTGGCAATTACGATAGAACGCCTAGAAAAATCATTAGCAGCTGCTGAAGAACAAGCAAATGCAAAACAGGCAATGAATGATGTACTATGCTCTCAAGTAAAGCAGGCTGAAAAAGAAAAAGAGCAATACAAGCAGATGACACAACATTGTCAGATGCTTGAAAAGCAATTAAAAGAAGAAAAAGCTGCGGCCATCAAAGCTCAACAGACACTTGAGGATGAACTACGCCAGGTTGTTTCTGAAAAAGAAAAGATTGCTTATGAAGCCGAGCTATCAAAAAAAGAATCTATTTGTCAGGCAGAAGATGAAATTCGCAAAGAGAAGGACGCTGAAATTGCGCAGCTTCAAAAGCAACTATTTGAAGAGCAGTCTCGCCAGCTCTCTGATCAGACTGCTCTTCAGGAAGCCCAAACTGCTTTGTTATCGCTTCGCTTGGAATTGTCAGAGGCACATCAAAAAGAACTCAATGAATTGCGTATGGAAAAGGATAAAAAAATTGAAGCATTGCAAAGTGAGCTGTTAAAAGCATTTAATGCAAAATAAAGTTTGTATTTGACATAAAAAAGCTTTTGTCTATAATAAAAGTGTAGATACAAAAGGTAAATGTAATTGGAGGTTTAATTATGAATGCATATGAAAATTTTGAAGATCGTCCACTGCAAAATATAATTCGCGATGGTGGTATGATGAATATCTTTCGCACAATCGGATGCATTGGAGACAGCCTTGCAAGCGGTGAATTTGAATATTGGGACAATGGCCAGAAAGGCTATTGGGATTTTTATGAATATTCTTGGGGAAAACAAATGGAGCGCATCTCTGGCGTTTCAATGACAAACTTCTCTCGTGGTGGCATGACTGCTTTTCATATGTATCAAGAAGCTGACAAGCAGGATGGGGCAAATGCTGATATTGCACATTTATTTGATCCATTTAATTTAAAGCAGGGCTACATCATCGCACTTGGTGTCAACGATCTGAAAGGTAAGAATAATTTAAATGATCTCTATGGAGGAAATGTTGGCTCAGCAAAGACTGATATTTGCCTTGAGGATTACAATAAAAATGCAAGTACTTTTGTTGGTTGGTATGCAAAGATTATTCAGCGTATTCAGAAGATGCAGCCTCACACCAAGTTCTTCCTGGTAACAATGCCAAATGAAGGTACCGGAAATTGGAAAGATGAAGCACACACAAAGGCTCTTTACGAAATTGCCGATTATCTGAAAAACTGTTATGTAATTGATCTGTACCATGAAGCTCCAAAATATGATGAAGCATTTCGCAGCAAATATTTCTGTGGTCACATGAATGCAATGGGGTATCTCCTTACTGCCCATTATTTTATGACTTATATTGATTGGATTATTCGCCATAACGTACACGACTTCCGTTTTGTTCAATTTATTG
>CAVCPW010000088.1:0-16316 GCA_963604075.1 Anaerovoracaceae bacterium
CTTATGGCAGTGGCATCTGGCCTTCTTGTTTCCAGCCTGATTTATTTTTTGTCGCAGGGTGGAGGCTTTTCAAATGCCCGTCTGATTTTAACAGGAATCGGCATGCAGGCATTTTTGAATGCAATTGTTTCATGGTTGCTTCTAAAGGCATCTGAGTATGATGTGTCAAATGCACTTCGCTGGCTTTCCGGCAGCTTAAATGGTGTCAAGCTGGAAAATGTACCACGTCTTGCGGTAGTTGTACTTGTTGCTGCAGGTGCAATCTTTTTGCTGGATAAGCAGCTTGAAATGCTTCAGATGGGTGAAAGTCATGCTATCACGCTTGGCGTAAAATCAAAGATGGTTCGTCTAGCATTGATTCTTCTTTCACTTCTTCTTGTAGCATTTGCCACATCTGTTACAGGACCGATAGCATCGGTCGCATTTCTGGCAGGGCCGATTGCAGCACGTCTTTGCGGAGGAGGACGAACTAATATGCTGCAGTCTGCACTTGTCGGAAGTGTTCTTGTGCTGGCATCGGATCTGATCGGTCAGTTTGCGCTGCCATCGCGATATCCGGTTGGTGTGGTGACGGGAATTTTGGGTGCGCCATATTTGATTTATCTGTTGCTTCGCATGAACAAAAAGAGTGAGACAGTGTAGTATATTTTGAATGCGTGCTGCAATAATCTGTTTCGTGATGCTTTTATATGAGCAAGTAGCGAAGCGGATTGCGAATATCATTGACTTCAGGACAGTTTGGGTTACAATAAGATGAGGAAAATAGCTATGGAGAAAAATAAACTTACAACAGAAGCTTTGTCAGCCGGCTACGATGGAAAAACAATTGTCTCCGATGTGAGCATAACAATTCCACAAAATAAGATCAGTGTAATTCTCGGTGCAAATGGATGCGGAAAATCCACATTGCTAAAGACATTTGCGAAGCTGCTAAAGCCGGAGCAGGGAAGTATTCTTTTGGATGGAAAGAGCATTTTTTCCATTCCATCAAAGCAGATGGCGCAGACTCTTGGCCTTTTGCCGCAGTCACCTGTTGTTCCAGAGGGCATTAAAGTGACCGATCTTGTAGCGAGAGGGCGATTCCCATATCGAAAGATGTTAGGCGGTCTTCAAAAAGAAGATTTTGCGGCGGTAGAGGAAGCACTCGAAATGATGGGAATTACCGAACTTGCAGATCGTTGTGTGGACGAACTTTCAGGAGGACAGCGTCAGCGTGTTTGGATCGCGCTTGCACTCGCGCAGCAGACTGACATTTTGCTGCTTGATGAACCAACGACCTACCTGGATATTGCATATCAGGTTGAGATATTGGATCTTTTAATGGAATTGAACCAGAAACGGGGTACGACAATTTTGATGGTGTTGCACGATATTAATTTATCCGCGCGCTATGCCGATCATATTTTTGCTATGAGCAAGGGAAAATTGATCGCACGGGGGCGCCCGTCTGATGTAATTTCAAGAGAGCTGATGAAGGAAATTTATGGTCTGGATTGTCAGATTATACAGGATCCGGTATCAGGCACGCCTTTGATTGTGCCTGAGGGTCGTCATCATAAACAGGCACAAAACGAAAACTCATTCTGTGCCTGAAAAGTAGGAGCGAAACTTCCCAGGGGTGGTTTGGCTCCATTTTTTGAACATTGTTCGGAACGCAGCGGGACTCTGATAACCGGTCAGCTTTGCAATTTCGTCAACAGTTTTATCAGTATTTCTTAATAAAGAGGCCGCTTTTGTCATACGCACCTGATTAGCGTAATCCCAGATGGTTTGTTGATATAGCTGCTGAAAACCGGCTTTCAGCTTTTGCTCACCGATACCAAGTGTCTGGCTGAGTGCGTAGATTGTGACAAAGGAATCAGCTTCCTTGCTAAGAAAATCATGAGCTGCAACAATTTTTCTATAATCGTCAGGGCGGATATGGATGGGACGTTTTCCAACAAAGATGCGTTCTGACATTACGTCGGCACCCGTGAAGAAAAAGTGTTTGTAATCTGGACGGATCAGAAAGGCAGTAAATGTGGTGCCAATAGCCAGTAAAAGTTCTGGTGTCATGGCACGCGATTCTAAGAGCTGCTGAATCTGTAAAATCAGATCCATTAATTCCTTTGGAAGGTTGACGTGGCGAACATTTTTGACAAGAAAATCAAATGAATCATCAGAAGCACCCAGATAGGGGAAAATAGTATTTTTCAAATACTCCATTTCAATAGAGATTTCCACTCCCTTAAAATGCTGGCCATGCCGCCAGCAGTTGATGCCGCCGCTTGCCTGTTCAATGGCAAGGAAAGGTGATGGCGTCGCAGACTGCTGCATACGGTTTTCTACAAGAGAGTATGTGATGCCTTCGTAGATAATCCCGGCATGAAGATATTCCGTATCATATTGAAATTCCACTAGAAAATCCTCTGGAATTGTGTAATCGCCGATTCCAAATTGAATTGCGTCCATTGTACCATAGGTATATATCGAGCCAACTGTCTCGTCTGACCAGTCATTTTCAGGCGATGTGCTGTATTTTTGTTTCAAGCCAATTTGCTTATAAAAGATGGTTTGATAGGAATTGGGATCCTTTGCCTGACGATAGATCATGCTCATCTTCCGAGATTACCCTCCTTAAAGTGCTTTCTGCATAGAGCAATATATTTGTCGTTGGCACCGAGAACGACCTGAGCGCCTTCTTTTATGATTCCATGATCGTCGTAGCGGGCATTGCAGGTAGCCTTTTTGCCGCACCAGCAAATTGTCTTAATTTCTTTAATTTCATCAGCAATCTCCATCAGGCGACGGCTGCCAGGGAAGAATTTATTCTGGAAATCAGCGCGCAGTCCGTAGCATAAAACCGGAATCTGATAAGTGTCCACAATATCGGAAAACAGATCAATCTGTTCGGGATTGGCAAACTGGGCTTCATCAACGATGATAGCGTTGTACTTACGTACACAGTCTGGATTTTTTACATATTCATCTAAAAACTCATTGATCAGGCGGCAGGTGTTAGAAAGACCGATACGAGAGTAGACAGTATGAACACCGTCACGGGTGTCGGTTGCAGGCTTTAAAATCAGTGCGTGCTGTCCTCTTTCTTCATAATTATATGCAACCATCAGTGCATTTGCAGTTTTCGAGGAGCCCATTGCTCCATAGTGAAATACAAGCTTAGCCATGTTTTCGCGTCCCTCCTGTAAGACCGTGCCGGTCGGTAATATCGTTCTTAACTATACTCTGTTTTATTCGCATGGTCAAGGGTGGAATCCTAGCGGTCACAGCAATCAGCCGAAAATAGCACTTGTAACTTCTCAATGAATTCGTTATACTGAACATATGAGAGATGTCACTATAGATAGTGATATTCCGTATCATATAAGGAGGAACTAATATGGAACTTTTAGTGCTTGAGCCAGTATTTAAGCAGATGATCTGGGGCGGAAGCCGTTTAAAAGACGATTTTGGTTATGATATTCCTGGAGACAATACCGGAGAGTGTTGGGCAATCAGCGCACATCCACATGGAGACTGTACACTTGCTAACACTGAGTACAAGGGCAAGACACTGAGCTGGCTGTGGGAGAATCACAGAGAATTATTTGGAAATGTGCAGGGGGACCGATTTCCTCTTTTGATAAAGATTATTGACGCAAAGGCAGATTTGAGCATTCAGGTCCATCCGGATGACGCATACGCAGCAGAGCATGAGAATGGATCTCTTGGAAAGATGGAGTGCTGGTACATTCTGGATGCAAAGGAAGGCGGCACCATAGTTATTGGACACCATGCAAAAAATCACGAGGAAGTAGAGGAGATGATTCGCGGTAAGCGTTGGAAAGAGTTTATCCGCGAGATTCCGGTAAAGAAGGGTGATTTCTTCCAGATTAATCCTGGCTGTGTTCACGCAATCAAGGGCGGCACATTGATTCTTGAGACTCAGCAGAATAGTGATATTACTTATCGTGTATATGATTATGATCGTCTTCAGGACGGCAAGCCGAGAGCACTTCATGTACAGCAGAGTATCGATGTAATTAAGGCTCCATTTGAGCCGTCAAACGCAGAGCATGAAAAGCTCGATGTTGCAGGTGCAGAGGCTGAGAAAATGGTTAGCTGCCCATGCTACACTGTATGTAAGGCAACTGTAAATGGCAGTGCTGAGTTTGACTGGGATCAGCCATTTGTTGATATCAGTGTTCTGGACGGAGAGGGAACCTTTGACGGTATTCCGGTAAAGAAGGGTACTCACTTGATCGTTCCGGCAGGCTATGGAAAGATGAAGGTAGAGGGTAAGAATCTGATGATGATTTACTCCTACATCACCGAGAAATAAGATGCAAACATTTAACTTAAACTGAAAAAAGTGAAGCTCTTCTGGAAAAGAGAAAGCAGGGGAGAATAGAGGAAAACAAAATGAGAATAGGCGCATTAGAGGGCGGCGGCACAAAGATGGTGCTCGCTGTCTGCAACGAAAACGGCGAGGTATTAGATCGCGTGTCCATTCCAACTGAGACACCAAAGATCACTATGCCAAAGATGATCGCATATTTCAAGGAACAGCAGGTTGAGGCACTTGGAATCGGCTTTTTCGGTCCGGTTATTTTAAATGAGAACTCTCCAAAGTACGGCTGTGTAGGTAATACACCTAAGCTTGCATGGAGATGGTATCCAGTACTTGATGAATTTAAGAAGGCATTGCAGGTCCCGGTTGGATTTGATACCGATGTAAATGCAGCAGCACTAGGCGAGGCTACCTGGGGAATCACCAAGGGCTTAAAGAATAGCATCTACATCACTGTTGGGACCGGAATCGGTGCAGGTGTGATTGTAGATGGAAAGATGCTTCATGGTATGCAGCATCCGGAAGGCGGCCATATCTTAGTAGCACCGCATCCGAATGATACCTACAAGGGAAAATGCCCATACCACGGCAGATGCCTAGAGGGTATGGCAAGTGGTCCGGCGATTGAAGAACGCTGGGGCAAGAAGGCTTATGAATTGTCTGACAAGAATGAAGTCTGGGAATTAGAGGCTTACTATGTGGCACAGGGACTTGTTGACATGATTATGTTGCTCTCACCTGAGCGTATTGTACTCGGCGGTGGTGTCATGCATCAGACTCATGTAATGGATCTGATCCGCAAGGAAACACTTCGCATGGTAAATAAGTATATTGATACAGACGAGTTGGCTGATATTGAGAACTATATTGTGCTTCCGAGCCTGAATGACAATCAGGGAATCCTTGGCTGTGCAAAGCTGGGAATGGACGCACTCGCTGCTGCAAAATAAGCAGTATAACGGGTCCAGGCTTATTAAAAAATG
The DNA here is from genome assembly GCA_963604075.1 of Anaerovoracaceae bacterium. GTDB lineage: Bacteria > Bacillota > Clostridia > Lachnospirales > Lachnospiraceae > Anthropogastromicrobium. Next base: position 5,314 of record CAVCPW010000088.1, read on the forward strand.
GCAAAAGGCAGTGCGAAACACTACAAGCGTTAGAGAACAAATTAAAAATGAGAAAAGAAAGGCTCAGCACCGCATTAGCGGTGGCTGAGCCTTTTATATACGGAAAAAATAAATTCACTCACGAAAATAAATAGCGATAGAATACACAAATAGTATGCGGCATTCGGCTGGGAAAGTGTCATTGTAACTGTCAGCGATTCAGTTGTTGTTTTTGCAGAGTAGGTTGCACCAGAAACAGTGGATTCATTTGAAAGACTGCTTTCAAGTGAATCAGAGAGGATCGAAGTGCCGTCCGGTAATTGCACGTTTAGTGTGATAAGAGTTGTATAAGGTTGTATAAGGAAATTGGAAAAATCCAGATTTTCCGTGAAGCGGTATGTATGCTGTGACTGAAACAGTGCCGTTGTCTGTGAGCAATAGTCAAGCGTTTCATTTCCACCAAATACAGCTTCAAAGCCCTTTGCAAGATAAGATGGAGTACCAGTCTGGGTGAAAGATATGGTCAGGTGATTTTCGTCATCTGTCTTGGAAGAGATTGTGCCAAAGTGTTTGGCATCGAGAGCTATTGTGTCGGTAATCAGCTGCTGATGAATCTTTGGAACTTCTCCGAGCGAGAGCGTAATTGTGCGTGTCAAAAGCTGAAGCGATTTAACATGCGTAGAGACGGCAATTTGTAGCGGCTGATACTGGAAGGCTGCATCGTAGTTGTAGGTGCAGCTACCGTCAACAATATCATCAAACAGACAAATATATCCATCGTACCCATTACGGGTAGAGGGAAGTTCTTGCTCGTTTCGATTTTCATCGAATACTGCAAGCGTAGAAGCCGTGTCAGTGCTGTAAAAATAGCGTGTGTGTACAGTACCGGAATCTGGCACGAAAAATGAAAACTGAAATGGATCTGAGTAGGAATGAATGATGCGCATGGAATTTTCTGCGATGATGGACTCAGTGGCAGAAGAAGTACTTGAAGACTGAAACAGCTGGCTGGTTAGTATACACAAATCAGTAAAACTGTCTGCGTGAAATGTCAGCTCCCATGTGGTGTCAGTACTCCAGACGGCATCCACTCCCTCAGGAACGATAGTGCCTAGATAACTTTTTACATTTGACGCATTGCTTTCTATCTCATCCGGGAAAATAATATAAATTGTGCGCGTCCACTCAGCGAGTGAGAGTGAAGTCAGAATATCTATTTGTTTTGCGTCTAGAATAGTCTCCGCGTCACAGGTAAGAGTTCCGTCTTTACTTGAATAACTGCGTCCGTTGTAGACAAGTTCATTTGTCTGCTGTGAAAGATAAACGGAAAGATCAGTGTCATTTAATTCCGTTCGCTCCTGCAAAGCAGTTGTAAACCATGTAAAAACAGCCATCACATCATCTGGTTCAGATAAAGTAAATCCAGTTTTCACGCCAACTTGTGGTCGAAGAATTGTAGAGAAATCTTCAATGCCAGTCAGCAAATCGATTTTTTCTTGATATTCATCCAGTGAATCAAAGGACAAAACAAATGTCAGCTCATATGCGGAAGCAGTCTCCACATAATTCCATTCAAGGCTTTTTGGACAATTTGCTGTGACGAAGCTTTGAAAGGAAAAATTGTTATTATGAAAAAGCTTTTGTAATGTCTTTTTATTTGCAGTGACCGTCATTGTGCGGTTTCCGGATTCATCTGCCTGGATATTTAATATAGAAGAAAAGGTGATCGGCGGATGATTTGCGCAACCGCCAAGTGTCACCAAACTGATCAGAATACCAAAACATGGAAAAAAAATACGAAGAAATTTTTTTATCATAGTAAGATAACCATCATTTTAAATTAGAACTGACCGAAGTGTTTTTTTAAAGCCTCAAAGCTTTCTTTGCTGATGACATGCTCCATCTTGCACGCATCTTCAGCTGCAATCGTGCTGTCCACACCGAGACTTGTCAGCCAGTTGCTTAGCCACTGGTGGCGCTCATAAATCATCTCGGCAATTTCACGTCCGCTGTCTGTAAGATAAATATATCCTGCCTGAGTCACGGTAATCTTTCCGCCTTCTCTTAGATTTTTCATAGCGATGCTGACGCTGGACTTTTTAAAATCAAGTTCATTTGCAATATCAACGGAGCGTACAACCGGAAGCTTCTTGCTAAGCATCAGGATTGTCTCCAGATAGTTTTCGGCAGATTCATGTATTTGCATATGCAAACCTCCTGTATAAACATCTTTTTGTAACGATTCAAAGCCATGTAAAATGCAATTTTGCGAATGTGATTTTCTAGTGGTTATATTTTTACAACTGTCCCAAAACATGTAAAACGCCGGCTGTGAATACTACAATCTCTATATAAGGATATCACAAACAGGGAAAAAATTCAATAAAACTTCAGTGATTCATCATGGGAAAAAATTTCATGTTGACAAAATAAAAGCGAGATGTATAATAGTTCTGTATGAAACAGTTTGAAATCAAACAAATACACGAGGCTGTCAAAATCATTAAAAATGACATATGACACCTTACAAATCCAAAAGAAAGAGAGGTCTGCATGAGAAAAGAGGACTCGATATGTTTTAGCCTAAAACGGGTAAACCATATCGTGGAAAGAGGCATTCATACCAGCCTTGCAGCAGCAGGATTTGATGAGATCACGAATATGCACGGATGGATATTGGGATTTGTGTATAATTCAGAGGGTCCCGTCTACCAGAAGGATATCGAGACACATTTCGGTGTCGGTCGTTCGACAGTGACAAACATTCTGCAGCTAATGGAGAAGAAAGGATACCTGACCAGGACTACTGACGAGCATGATGCGAGGCTCAAACGGTTGGAGTTGACAGAGTTGGGAAAAAGTGTCCATCTGGATACGATCGCAGCGATAGATTCAGCACATGATGCGATGGAAGATGGTATCACAGATGAAGAAAGACGGATCTGCTTAGGCGTGTTTAAAAAGATCCGGCAAAATGTAGAACACATGACAGGTAAGGAGGAGAATAACCGTGATAAAAACACTGGGTGCATATGTAAAAGAATTTAAACGTGCATCGATTGCAACACCGTGTTATATGATCCTGGAAGTATTGATGGAGATGTTAATTCCATATCTGATGGCTTCCATTATCGACGACGGTGTGTACAAGAGCGATATTAAGCATATATGTCTGGTAGGAGCCGGCATGCTTGTAATCGCAGCAATTGGTCTGTTCGCAGGTATCATGGGCGGTATCTATGGTGCAAAAGCATCAGCAGGTTTTGCCCGCAACATTAGAAAGGGAATGTATGACAATATTCAGACCTTTTCATTTTCAAACATTGATAAGTTTTCTACAGCCAGTCTTGTTACAAGATTGACTACAGATGTTACAAACCTTCAGAACGCGTATCAGATGATACTTCGTATGTGTATGAGAGCTCCGGCCAGTTTGATTTGTGCAATGGCAATGGCATTCATTACAAATGTAAAAATTTCATTTATCTATCTTGGAGTAATCATTGTTCTTGGAGTAATTTTATTCTTTATTGTAAATACAGCAAGAAAGTGTTTTTCAGAAGCATTCCCTAAATATGATGCATTAAATGCCAGCGTTCAGGAAAATGTATCTGCAATCCGCGTAGTAAAGGCATACGTACGAGAGGATTATGAGAAGAATAAGTTTGTAAAAGCTAGCGAGAATATTTACAAGATTTTTGTAAAGGCAGAGGGTGTAGTAGCATGGAACTCACCTGTTATGATGGTAGCTGTATACGGATGTATTCTGGCAATCAGCTGGGTAGGTGCAAAGATGATTATCGGAACAGGAAGCGTCGCACTTACTACAGGTAAGCTGATGAGTCTTTTGACTTATTGCATGAGTATCCTGATGAGCCTTATGATGCTGTCCATGGTCTTTGTTATGATTACCATGAGTATTGCCAGTGCAGAGCGTGTATGTGAAGTATTAAATGAAAAGCCGAACCTGAAGAATCCTGAGAATCCTGTAGAAATAGTAAAGGATGGCAGCATCGAGTTTGATCATGTTACATTCCGCTACAGTGAAGGCAGTGAAAAGCCTATTTTGTCAGATATTAATCTGTCCATCAAGTCTGGTGAAACAATCGGTCTTATCGGAGGAACAGGTTCTGCAAAGTCCAGTTTAGTTAATCTGATTAGCCGTCTGTACGATGTGCAGGAGGGAAGTGTTAAAGTTGGCGGTCTTGATGTGCGTCAGTACGATATGGAGGCACTTCGTAACCAGGTCAGCGTAGTTTTGCAGAAAAATGTCCTGTTCTCAGGTACGATTTTAGAGAATCTTCGCTGGGGTGACAAGGAAGCATCCGACGAAGAGTGTATCCATGCATGTAAGCTTGCGTGTGCAGATGAATTTATCGAACGTTTTCCGGAAAAATATAACACTTACATTGAACAGGGCGGAAATAACGTATCCGGTGGTCAGAAGCAGCGTCTTTGTATCGCAAGAGCTTTGCTTAAGAAGCCGAAGGTATTGATCCTCGATGATTCTACGAGTGCAGTAGATACAGCTACTGATGCGAAGATACGTCAGGCATTCGCTACTGAGATTCCGAATACAACTAAGATCATTATTGCTCAGCGTATATCCAGTGTACAGAATGCAGACCGCATTATTGTAATGGATGACGGTAAGGTAAGTGATGTTGGAACACATGAAGAACTGCTTGTAAGAAGTGATATCTATCGTGAAGTATATGAATCACAAATGAAGGGCAGCGGTGATTTTGATGAGAAAGGCGGTGAGCAGTAATGCCGGGACCAGGACAGAAAAGGAATATGGGACCAAAGGAAAAGGTCGAAAATCCGGGTAAAGTATTTTGCCGTATTATGTCATATGTTTTGAAGCGATATCCGCTGCAGTGTATATTTGTGCTGATCTGTATTTTTGTCAGTGTATATGCAAATACGCAGGGAACTATGTTTACAAAGACACTGATCGACAGTTATATCATGCCTTTGATGGAGCAGGAAAATCCGGATTACTCACAGCTTGCAAGTGCAATTGTGCGAATGGGTATTTTATACGCGCTCGGTATTGCAGCTACATTTGGTAATACTAAAATTATGGTTTATGTAACGCAGGGAACTATGCGAAACATCCGTAATGATATGTTCAGCCACATGGAGTCACTTCCAATCAAGTATTTTGATACACATAAGCATGGCGATATCATGTCTATGTACACAAACGATGTAGATACACTTCGTCAGATGATCAGCCAGAGTATCCCGCAGTTTATCAACAGCCTTATCAGCATCGTAAATGTATTTATTTACATGGTTATTTTGAGCGTGCCGCTGACACTTGTATCACTTGTAATGGTGGCTATTGTAATATGGTGCAGTAAGCAGGCAGCTTCCAAGAGTGGTAAATTCTTCGTCGCGCAGCAGAAAAATATCGGTATACTGAATGGTTACATCGAGGAAATGATGGATGGTCAGAAAGTTGTAAAAGTATTCTGCCACGAGGAGGAGAGTGTAGAACGTTTCGATAAGTTAAATGATGAACTGTTCTCAAGTGCTTACAATGCGAACCGTTTTGCAAATATTTTAGGACCTATCAATGTACAGCTTGGAAACTTAAGTTATGTAGTTATTGCTATCGTAGGCGGTATTGTAGCTATTAATGGTATCGGAGGATTTACATTAGGAAGTCTGGCTAGCTTCTTAACATTGAATAAGAGCTTCCAGCAGCCAATCAACCAGATTAGTAATCAGTTGAACAGTATCGTAATGGCTCTTGCAGGAGGCAACCGTATCTTCAATCTGATCGATGAAAAGCCGGAGCTTGATGACGGCTATGTTACTTTGACAGATGCTGTAGTAAATGCTGACGGTACTATCACAGAATCTAAGAAGAGAACAGGAACCTGGGCATGGAAGCATTATCATAAGGCAGAAGGTACTACCGATTACAGACAGTTAAAGGGTGATGTTGTCTTTGAACATGTAGACTTCGGCTACAACGACGATAAGATGGTTCTGCATGATGTCAGTCTGTATGCACAGCCGGGTCAGAAGATTGCATTTGTCGGATCTACAGGTGCAGGAAAGACGACTATCACAAATTTGATAAATCGTTTTTATGACATTCAGAGTGGAAAGATACGTTATGATGGTATCAACATTGGAAAGATTAAGAAAGATGATTTGCGTCATTCTCTCGGAATCGTTCTTCAGGATACACATCTGTTTACAGGAACAGTTATGGAAAATATCCGTTACGGAAAGCTTGATGCGACCGATGAGGAAGTGTATGCAGCAGCAAAACTGGCAAACGCAGACGGATTTATCCGTAGACTTCCGCAGGGATATGATACTATGCTTACCGGAGACGGTGCAAACCTAAGTCAGGGCGAGCGCCAGCTTCTTGCCATTGCACGCGCTGCAGTTGCAGATCCGCCGGTGTTGATCCTTGATGAGGCCACCAGTTCCATCGATACCAGAACCGAGAAGATCGTTCAGGATGGTATGGATAAGCTGATGCACGGAAGAACTACATTTGTTATTGCACATCGTCTGTCAACCGTTAGAAACAGCGATTGCATCATGGTCTTAGAGCAGGGACGTATCATCGAGAGAGGAACACACGATGATCTGATTGCTCAGAAGGGCAAATACTATCAGTTATATACAGGAAATAAAATCAGTGAATAACTGATGGATAAGTATATTATGTAAGGCCATAAAGAATAGTAGAAAGTCAAACTGATAAATAGTTAGCCTTGCTTCGACCCTCGGCGGTATTCGCTGGGGGTCTTTTTGTATCGTTTTTTAAATGAGCGGTTAAAATAGGAAAGGTTTTCGTAGCCGCAGGAAAGCGCAATATCTAATATACTGTCGTTTGTGGAAGCAAGCAAACGAGTTGCCATTGACAGGCGGTAGGCGGACAGATATGCAATGAAAGAAGTTCCCATGGCTGCCTTGAAAAAGCGCATAAAGTGCGATGCAGAAAAGCCTGTCACGGCAGCAATCTCGTCAATTGAGATCGCAGATGAGTAATGTGTTTCAATATATTTAAGCACATTTTTTAAACGTTCCAGACGCGGATCGCTTTTGGTGGCAGGAATATCTGTAGAATTTGTGAATATGGTATAGAAGAATTCAAAAAGATAACCTTTTATCGCAAGACGGTAGCCCTTCGGGAAGCTGCGGCAGATCGTATCTGCGCGGTTTAAACACGAGGAGAGAGCAGGGTAATCCTTATGGTCACGGCAGATCAGATGCTCAAAACCGATTGCACCAGATAAAAAAGGCTCAAAAAATTCCTGATTTAAGGCATCCAGGCTGCCAGTTCGCAGCAAATCAAGTGAAAAAATGATATTTTCATATTCCATTGAATGCTCAGCAGGACCGATGGCATGGAGCTGTCCGGGACTGACCACAATGATATCGCCTGCTTCTACATAAAAGGAGGTAAAATCTAGGGTAACGCGCCCACGGCCCTTTTTAATATAGATAATTTCCACTTCATCATGCCAGTGCAGCGGCACCTTCTCAAAGTCAAGCGGAATAGAACAAATGTAAGTATTGTATGGAAAATCTGGTGCGCTGTGAGATTTCGTTTCATGATAATTTTCGTATTCTGGTATCTGCATGAGTAGCTGTCTCCTGTTGGGTCATTTTGTCTCGTTTTATTCCGTTTTGGAATGCTGTGGTTTGTTTTGATAAAAATGATAATGATAGAATAGTACCATAAAAAGGCGGCATAATGCAAGAAAAACATTAAAAAAAGCATTAAAATGCATTCAATGGTTCACATGGCTTTGGTATTTACGAAGCAACTCGTCTTGCCGCTAAGTCAGGCAATGTTGCTTGGTGATGTGAATTGAAACATATTGGCTCACGAAAGGAGTTTAATCAATTATGATATCTGAAATCTGCGAAAAGAAATATAATAAGTCATTAGCTGACTGTACAAACGAAGAGATTTATTACACATTACTTGAAATGACAAAGGACTATGCAGCGAAGAAAGAGAGCAAAGCAGGAAAGAAGAAGGTCTACTACATTTCAGCTGAATTTCTGATTGGAAAGCTGCTTTCAAACAACCTGATCAACTTAGGATTGTATCAGGACGTGAAGCAGGAGCTGGCAAAAGCAGGAAAGGACATCGGCGAGATTGAGGAAATTGAGCCGGAGCCATCTCTTGGAAATGGCGGACTTGGCCGTCTGGCGGCATGTTTCTTAGATTCCATGGCAACATTGAACTTGAATGGTGATGGTGTTGGTCTGAATTATCATATGGGTCTGTTTAAGCAGGTCTTTGAACATAATTTCCAAAAGGAGACGCCAAATCCGTGGATTGAAAGCGAGAGCTGGTTGACAAAGACAGAGGTGAGCTACCCGGTAGCATTTGGTAATCTGTCTGTGACATCCCGCATGTACGATATCGAAGTGACCGGTTATGAAGGTCGCACAAACAAGCTTCATCTATTTGATATTGAGACTGTCGATGAGAGCTTGATCAAGGATGGAACAATCAACTTTGACAAGACTGATATCGCAAAGAATTTAACATTGTTTTTATATCCGGATGACAGCGATGAGGAAGGAAATCTGCTTCGTATCTATCAGCAGTATTTCATGGTCAGCAATGCGGCACAGCTGATTTTAGATGAGTGTATGGCGCGCGGCTGTAAGCTGACTGACTTAGATGAGTATGCAGCAATCCAGATAAACGATACGCATCCGTCAATGGTTATTCCGGAACTGATTCGTCTGCTTCTTAAGCGCGGCATTACGATGGATGAGGCTGTAGCACTTGTAACAAAGGTATGTGCATACACAAACCACACGATTCTGGCAGAGGCACTGGAAAAGTGGCCGCTTGCTTACCTGGAAAAGGTTGTTCCACAGTTAGTTCCAATCATTAAGGAGCTTGACCAGCGCGCAAAGGCAGCCTATTCTGATCCGAAGGTGGCAATCATTGATGAGAATGACCGCGTCCATATGGCACATATGGATATCCATTATGGCCATAGCGTAAATGGTGTGGCATATCTGCATACAGAGATTTTAAAGAATTCTGAATTAAATGCGTTTTATAAGATTTATCCGGAGAAGTTTAATAACAAAACAAACGGAATCACTTTCCGCCGTTGGCTGCTTTCCTGCAACGAGGAGCTGACAGCACAGCTTGAGGAGTGGATTGGAAGCGGATTTAAGAAGGATGCGTGTGAGCTGGAAAAGCTGCTTGCATATGCAGATGACGACGCAGTATTAGAGCGTTTGCTTGCCATCAAGCAGGAGAAGAAGCATCAGCTTGTTGATTATTTAAAGCGCACACAGGGTGTCATCATTGATGAAAATTCAATCTTTGATATTCAGGTAAAGCGTCTTCATGAGTACAAACGTCAGCAGATGAACTTGCTCTGGGCAATCCACAAGTATCTGGAAATCAAGGCTGGAAAGCTTCCGCAAACACCGATCACCGTACTGTTTGGCGCAAAGGCGGCACCTGCTTATATCATCGCAAAAGATATCATTCATGCGATTTTGTGTCTGCAGCAGGTAATTGAAAAGGATCCGACTGTCAGCCCGTATCTGCGTGTAGTGATGGTAGAAAATTATAATGTCACGAAGGCATCAAAAATTATTCCGGCATGTGATATTTCAGAGCAGATTTCATTGGCATCTAAGGAAGCATCTGGTACCGGAAACATGAAATTTATGCTGAATGGCGCAATTACACTGGGAACAAGAGACGGTGCAAATGTTGAGATTGGAGAGCTGGTCGGCGAGGATAATATTTATTTCTTCGGTGAGAGTAGCGAGCAGGTTATTGCACATTATGAGCAGGCTGATTATTGCGCAAAGGATTACTATACAGAGGATGAAGATATCCATACAGCAGTCGATTTTCTTATAAGCGAGTCAATGATTGAGGTAGGCAACGAGGAAATATTAAAGCAGCTTCATCACGAGCTGATCTCGAAAGATTGGTTTATGACTCTTCTTGATTTAAAGGAATACATTGCACGCAAGGAACAGGTATTAAACGACTATGTAGACCGCAAGGGCTGGGCAAAAAAGATGCTTGTCAATATTGCAAAGGCAGGATTTTTCTCATCCGATCGTACTATTGAGCAGTATAATGAGGAAATTTGGAAGTTGGGATGACTTAAGCGTATTTTGACAATAGGCCAGCTACAACGTCCCATGACTGCGCAGCAGACACTTCAACGAGTGGCGTTTCGTAAAATAACATAGATGGACAACAAATGGGCAGCAGGCACGCTGCCCATTTTTGTCGTTGATTTTAACCTCTTGTTAGGGTAAAATAAGGTTAGAAAAACCGGAAATGAGATAGCGATTCTGGGTATTATGAAGACGGAAAGGATACGAAAAAATGTATCAGATATTAGTTGTAGATGATGAGCGAATTGAACGAAATGGTATTAAGATGCTGCTTCGACATATGCAGCTGTCATGTGAGATCGCAGAGGCTGCAAATGGCAGTGAGGCACTCGATTATCTAAAGGAACATAAGATTGATATTTTACTCACAGATGTAAAGATGCCATTTATGGATGGCATTCGTTTGATTGAGGAATGTCAGCAGATTGATAGCTGTGAGGATATGAAATGTGTAATTTTCTCTGGATGCAGCGAATTTGACTATGCCAGAAAGGCAGTGCGTCTCGGTGTTTCTGATTATATTTTAAAGCCGATTGATCCAAATGAATTTAAGGAGACGATTACGAGGGCAGTGCGTGAGCTTGAGTCAGAAAGGGCAGAGAAAGTAATGCGAAAAAAGAGCTTGCAGCAGATTCGTGAACACGCGCTTTATCAGATAGCAAATGGTGTAAATGTGACAGAGGTATTGCAATATTCGGGCGGTGTTTTGACACGGAGGGATGTAGACTGCTTTTGCCGTATTATGCTTCTTGAGACAGAGGATGATTTCTTTGGGAAAAATGGCGTGGATCTTGAGGAACGTGTTCTTGCAAAAAAGGATAGCGAATTAAGAAAAGGCGAAATTCAGAAAAGTGAAATTCAGA
>CAVCPW010000089.1:0-3768 GCA_963604075.1 Anaerovoracaceae bacterium
AACTCATCATACGGATTATCTGGCTCTCGAAAAAGATTTAATCTGTCGCCATTTTTTAAGTAAGGCTCCAGTTCATCAATTCCCTCAATATGAGTTGTTCCTGCAACGTGAGTATCTAAAAGGAAAATATCTCTCTCAAATGGCTTTGAAATCAAAGATTCTCCGTTCTTTTCGTGGAATAACGCAAGCAATCCCCCTAATTCAATCAAGTTATTCATGCGTTCTTCCCACCATTTTCTCAATTTTTATTCTATAAAATAAAATACGTTCTTCATATTGGCCTAAAATTTCTTCATATTGTTGACGTAATTGCCTTGTTTTCTCCTCATCCTCCAATATTTCTTTCATTGTATACGGATATTTTGTCTTTATTTGCTCAATGCTTTCCCGTATTTCTTTCAACAAGCTTTGCAAACGTCTTTTTTCTTCATTAAGCTGCTCAATTGTATCTTCCGACTGTTTTGCAAGAGTTTCACTTCCCACCATTGCATCAATCATCCTTAAAGTTGCCAGATCTCCATTTTTGTAAGCTGTTACTGCATGTTCAAACAATTCTCCCTGAGCATCTGTTCTCTCCGGATTCATATCAGAATGTAAAATTTTAACCAACTTGCGATACAGCATTTTCAATTCCCTGCTATCTGATTCCGATAAAGCATCAGATTCCTTCCAGTGCAATGCCTCATTCATCTTGCTGATCCGCTCATCAAGTTGCTTTTTATACGAGGCAAATTCCTGATCAAGTACTTGTTCTATTGCCACAAGATTGATCTGCTCCTGCCGATTTCTTTTTGCTTGAATCAGTTCGATTTTTCGTTTCAAACGCAATGCTGTACACTGCGCTTCATAAGCCCGATATTCAATACTTCCCAATTCTAACGTATATTTTGCTTCTATATTCCTGCAAATCACAAATTGAAGTTCGTCGCGTTCTAATAAAAGCATTGAAAGCTCGATACGCAGTTTTTCAATTTCATTTTTTAATTTATCAAACTTTGGAAATACAATTATATCATCTGCCATCTTTATTTGCTCCATCCCTTACAAATCCATTATTTTTCAGTAGAGTAAATAGTATTCTGTTTCAACTTGATTTTCTCTATCAATGCCTGATCTGCTGGAAGCCAGTCCACACTGTCAAGAGACTCCTTTGTCAACCACTTCGCCGCTTCGTGTTCTTTCAGTTCAAGTTTGCCGCTCACAATTTCGCACCAAAAGCAATCCATTGACAAATGGAAATTCGGATAATCGTATTCAATCGTGCCAATATATTCTTTCACCGATATATCAGTATCAAGTTCTTCCTGTATTTCTCTTCTTAATGCTTCCTCTGGTGTTTCCCCGATTTCTATCTTTCCACCTGGAAATTCCCACCAATCTTTCCACTCACCGTAGCCACGCTGCGTGGCAAATATCTTTCCATTCCGGTGAATTACAGCTGCTGCTACTCGTATTGTTTTCATATTTTTTGTATCATTCTACCCCCTAATACCTAAATTCGTGTTTCATAAATTGATATTATTATGCCACAAAACTATGTTTCAATCAATCCGATATCCTAAATTTCAAACATTTCATTCCGTATTCATTTGTTCTTTATCATTAATATTTCGTAACTTCGTATCGGTTGTCAAGCGGATATTCGCAATCCGCTTCGCTACTTGATTTTGTAAAAAAAGACACTGCATGTCTCCATACAGTGTCTCTACAATCTAGATTCTCTAGTGTTTTTAGTATTTTTCTAATGTTTCTATAACATTTCTCTGGAATTTTGCTTCTTATCTTCCAAACTTCTCAGCAACGTCTTCTTCTGAGAAGCACTCGCTGATTGGTGCACCAGGTGCTACCATCGGGAATACCTTATCGTCCCTGTCAATCTGTGCATCGATAACAACTGGAATATTCAGCTCAATTGCTTCCTTGAGTGCGGCATCAAACTCCTCACAGGTTCTTACAGTGTAACCCTTTGCACCAAGTCCTTCTGCCACCTTTTCAAAGTCAACACGATCATTTAATATAGTCTGGGAATATCTCTGTCCGTAGAACAGATCCTGCCACTGACGTACCATACCAAGTACACGATTGTTTACAACAACCTCGATTATAGGGATGTTATATCGAGTTGCAGTTGCAATCTCATTCATGTTCATACGGAAGCAACCATCTCCTGCGATATTGAATACAAGCTTATCCTTGCGTGCCATCTTTGCACCGATTGCTGCGCCAAGGCCATAGCCCATGGTTCCTAATCCTCCGGATGTCAGAAGCTGTCTTGGCTTTTTGTACTTATAGTACTGAGCTGCCCACATCTGATGCTGTCCTACTTCTGTCGCAATAATTGCCTCACCGTTTGTCACCTCATAGATCTTCTCTATAAGGTATGGTCCGGTCAGCACACCCTTGTGATATGTCATCGGATGTGATTCTTCGAAATCCTTCACCTCTTTAATCCATTCCGTATGGTTCATCTGTGAAAGCTTTGCATTTAACTCCTCTAAGATAACCTTAACGTCGCCGATTACACTGGCATCTGTCTTGATATTCTTATTAATCTCAGCCGGATCAACATCAAACTGAAGAATCTTTGCATTGGATGCAAATTTCTTTGCATTTCCATAAACACGATCACTGAAGCGCGCACCGACAACAACAAGCAGATCACATTTGCTTACGCCGTTGTTTGAAGCCTTTGTTCCATGCATACCAAGCATACCGGTATAAAGCGGATCAGTACCGTCAAATGCACCCTTACCCATTAAAGTATCGGTAACTGGTGCGTCGATCTTATGAACAAACTCATTTAACTCTGCGGATGCGCCGGATGCGATTGCACCACCACCAACGAAGATATACGGTTTCTTTGCATTCTCAATCAGCTTAATTGCCTCATCGATATCTTCTTTCTTGATGGTATTAGTGACACGTCTGATTTGCTCTGGCTCCTTGCGCACATAATCAGCCTTGTTTGCAGTAACATCCTTTGTGACATCGACCAGGACCGGGCCAGGACGACCTTCCTTTGCAATCTTGAAAGCACGGCGAATGGTGTCAGCCAGCTTATTTACATCTTTTACGATGAAATTGTGCTTTGTGATTGGCATGGTCACACCAGCGATATCAATCTCTTGGAATGAATCTCTTCCGAGAGATGAAACCGCAACATTACATGTGATTGCAATGATCGGAATAGAATCCATGTATGCTGTTGCAATTCCTGTAACAAGATTTGTCGCACCAGGACCGGAGGTAGCCATGCACACGCCTACCTTTCCGGTTGCCCTTGCATAGCCGTCTGCTGCATGAGACGCCCCCTGCTCATGGGAGGTTAAAATATGTGTAATCTCATCCGAATGCTTGTAAAGAGCATCGTATACGTTAAGAATGCAGCCGCCCGGATAGCCGAACACGGTATCTACGCCCTGTTCTCTTAAACATTGTATTATAATTTCTGATCCTGTTAACTCCATATTTACGTTTCCCTTCCTTATGTTTATCTAACTTTCTTTAACCCCTATTTGTCTAGCTTTATCTTTCTGATGAAGAATTGCCGACTACCGGTCAATTCTTCATCAGTTATATCAGCTCTATAATTCTTCGCCTCTGTCTTATTTGTTGGTTCCCGGAACCTGTAAAACAGCGCCCTTGCTTGCATCTGTAACGAGGGCTGCGTAACGTGCCAGATAACCTGTAGTTACCTTTGGCTCTCTCGGTGTCCATGCAGCTCTTCTTCTTGCCATCTCCTCATCGGAAACGCGCACATTCAAAGTG
>CAVCPW010000090.1:0-10685 GCA_963604075.1 Anaerovoracaceae bacterium
TCCGTTGTAGTCCACACTTGGTGCCATCTCCTGCTTAAAGAAATGAATGTACTCAGCGTTGTAGCCAAAATAATTCTTCTCCCTTAAGAATGCAGTAGTATCGTCGTAATTCTTGTCACTGGTCATGATGTAAAATGGAACCCATGCACCAGCCTTTTTAACGACTTTCATCAGGTTGTTGATCAGGCACTCGAAGATGTAAAGTTCTTTTGTTACACCTATGTTATACATGCCCTTTGGCTTATCAAATCCAAGACGGGTTCCCTGACCACCAGCTAATAAGACTGCGGCTACCTTTCCTTCACGTATGGCCTGTAAACCAACCTCTTCAAGATGAACGCGGTTTGCGTTGATTTGTGACAGTTCCATAGCCGACAGTGGTGCAAAAGTGCCACGTGCGTTTACTGTTTCATGGGACTTTAAAACGTCAAGTAATGACCAGTCGATGTTCTCGATCTGTGAGAGCAGACCTTCCTGCTGCGCTGGGGTCAGCGTGTCATAAAAAGAGAGCAACTGCAGCTGATCCTTTTCTGTTAATAAGGTAATAGCTTCCTGTTTTGTCATAAAAATTTTAAAACCTTTCTTTTTCAATCAAGTTTTCAATTCAAATTTGAGACGTATTTTAAAGCGTCTGGCGGAATTTACCCTTACGATATCATAGAGTTTAAAAAAAGTAAAGGTAAATATTGTCCTAAGTTTGGGTACAATCGAAAGGCATATCCAGAAA
This sequence comes from Anaerovoracaceae bacterium, assembly GCA_963604075.1. Taxonomy (GTDB): domain Bacteria; phylum Bacillota; class Clostridia; order Lachnospirales; family Lachnospiraceae; genus Anthropogastromicrobium. The sequence continues at coordinate 728 of CAVCPW010000090.1, forward strand.
TGAGCATAATAATGAGTTTTGTTTACCAAAACGTAAGAAATTTGAAATAGGATTTTTCCAGTAAATATGATATGATAGGGAAAATAGGAGTCATTCATGTAATTCAGACATTCTGGTACCAAGAAAGTTTGAAAAGGTCTTGCCAAAATATACAAGAATTTTGTATAATAAAGCTCTGGACGCATGAATAGAAATAGAAAGGAAAAAGGCGGATGTTTTACTACAAAAACAAAAACGATAAGAAAAAACGCATCCTTGCAGGTGTAGTAGCAGTGATCATCGTATTGGCTATGGTCGCTTCTATGGTCGTATCTGCATTTGCAGATGAGACAGCAGCAGTTCAGACGAAATCTTACGACCTGACAGTTAACAAGAAGACAACTGGTGTGTTTGGACGCGGTGTCAGCTACGAAGGCATCAGTCTCGAAGGAAAGACATACGATGAGGCAGTAGAAGAGATTAATGAATATGTCGATGCCCGTTTGACAAGATACTTGCAGTTAGATGTACTTGGATATCAGTATGATTATGATGGAAGTTCATTTTCAACCACATGGACGAATTCGGATGTGGTGGATCAGCTGCAGAATATTACATTGAGCGGTAATCTTGTAGAGCAGTATAAGATGCAGAAAGACCTCGATCAGAATCCGGTTGATCTTGATCTTCAGTTTTCAATTGATGAGGATGCTGTGCGCAGTACGGTTGCAGAATACACCAGTCATTATTATCAGGAGCCAAAGAATGCAACAGTGACACGCGAAAATGGACAATTTATCGTGACTGAGGGCGTGACTGGAATTTCCTTTGATACCGATGCGATTGCAAATGAGTTAATTGCAAAGCTCGAAGATTTTTCAAATGCGGATTCATTACAGTACAGTTTTCCATTTACGGAGACGGCTCCAACATATGATAGCTCCAGCTTTAATTTCTCAGCTACTCCGCTGGGAAGCTATACGACCAGCCGTTTAGGTGATGATGCGAGAACAACCAATATTACCGTGTCAGCCAACAATCTGAATGGAAATGTGATTTATCCAGGTGAAACTGCATCTGCACTAAAAATGTTCCATGATGTCACAGCAGAGAATGGCTATGTGATGGGTATTGGATATGAAAATGGAAAGAGTGTTCCAAGTTTGGGAGGAGGCATCTGCCAGACGACGACGACTCTGTACAATGCTGTGATTCGTGCGGAGCTTACTGTAGGAAATAGAAAGTCTCATTCCATGATTGTCAGCTATGTAGAGCCAGCATTGGATGCGACTGTTGATTATCCGTCCGGTCTGGATTTCACCTTTGTAAACTCCTCAAATTACCCGATTTACATTGAGTCCTACGTGAGCGGAGACAGCGTTACTGTTAACATCTGGGGTGTAGAAGAACGTCCGGCAAACCGAACAGTTTCGTTTACCAGTGAAATCCTGACTGACTTTACATGGCCAGAGCCACTGTATACACAAATTGTAGACGATACGGTTTGTCAGGTTGGTAATGTCAACGTAGCTTATAAACAGAAAACGACAATTGATCCACACCCTGGTTTTACAGCAAAGTCATATAAACACGTATATATCGATGGCGTAGAGCAATCCGTTGAGGAGATGAATACTTCAGTTTATGGAGCATCTTCTGGTACTTTGTATCATGCATCCGACTGTACCGTTCAGGCATCAGTAAAGTCAGTTCCAGTTGGTTCATCTTGGGCAAGTCTTCCAAACCTCGGAATTGCATTTTCAATTGATACGTACACACTGTCTGGTGAGACATGGCCATATTATCCGCAATAAACAAATGAATCACAATTGAAGAAATTCAGGTGATTCTATAGAAATTCAAACAGTTTGTATTTATACATGCGCCGCTTACCCAAGGGGCGCATGTTTTTACATAAGAAGGAGCTTCTTGAAATGAGATCATTGAAAACCATAGGAAAAAGAATGGGAAAAATAACAGGAAAGGCAGTGCTTTCGGCGCTTGTTTTGATCGAAACAGTGGATGTTATTTCCTATGCGTCAGAGGCGGAGTCGCAGGCTGTACAGACAGGAACAAACCAGACAGAAACAAGTCAGACAGAAACAAACCAGACAGAAACAAGTCAGATAGAAACAAGTCAGTCTCGGGAATTTACATTATCGCTTAATACCAGTACAGTTGGTGTATTCCCGCGAGGTGTCAGCTATGAAGGCATTAGCCTGGAGGGAAAGACACTTGAGGAGGCCAAGAGCGAGATTAGCGATTACATTACAGATCGCGAGACACGGTATATGTCGTGGAACATTTTAGGCGGCATATATGAGTATAGTGCGAATTCTTTTGGCGTTTCCTGCACGAATTCGGATATTGTAAATGAACTGGATACATTGACAATGGGCGGCAATATCGTAGAGCAGTATAAAAAACAGAAGGATCTCGATGTCAATCCGGTAGACCTTGACCTACAGTTTTCAATTGATGCACAGACACTACATGATACCGTTAGCCAGTATACAGCAGGGTTAACACGAAGCACTTCAAATGCCAGCGTATCTCGTGTGGGGGATCAATTTGTTGTGACAGAGGCTGTAAATGGCATTGCATTTGATGCCGAGGCGATTTATAATGAACTTTTAGCACTGATCACTGATTACTCAACTGCCGAGGCGATTAATTATACATTTCCATACACGGAGACACCTGCGACGTACACGAGTGCTGATTTTGCATTCAGTGCACTTCCGCTTGGCAGTTTCTCCACTAGTGGTCTTGGCGATGAGAACAGACGTCAGAATATTTCACGGGCGGCTGAAAGTATGAATGGGCGTATCTTCTATCCGGGAGAGACAATCTCAGCGCTTGATTTGTATGGCGCGGTTACCACAGAGAATGGATATGCGGAGGCACCGGGATACAATCAGGGTAAGGTTGAGAATGTGGTCGGTGGTGGTGTTTGTCAAGTAACGACAACGCTTTATAATGCTGTGCTTCGCGCTGAGCTTGATGTGTCGTACCGCAAGAATCATTCCATGATGGTTAATTATGTAAATCCTGGTATGGATGCGATGGTGTCTCCTCAGGACAATTCTGATTTTAAGTTTGTAAATAGCTCTAATTATCCGATTTACATTGAAGCTTATGTTTATGAAGATAGTGTTTATGTTAATATCTGGGGTGTCGAGCAGCGTGCAGCGAATCGTTCTGTGAGCTTTCGCACTGAGATTCTTTCAGTTTCCTGGCCATCTACACCTTATAATATTGTGGTAAACGATACGGAGTGCCAGACAGGAGGGGTACGTGTCAACTATAAGCATAAGGTTGAAGTGGAAGTGCATCCGGCAGTATCGTGTGTATCCTACAAGCAAGTGTATGTTGATGGGCAGTTAGTGGAAGAGACGGAGTTAAATCGTGATACATATAAGGAAGCCAGTGGATTGATTTATAGGGCATCCGACTGTAATGTGACGGCATCGGTGCGTCCGGGCAATGAAGGGGAGTCCGTTGTATTTCCGTATATAGGATGGACAGTTGATATTTCTGTAACGACGCTTGATGGTGCCGAGTGGCCATACTATGAATAATATAGGATGATATCAGGGTCAAAAGATGCAAAGATTTGATGCAAGCTTGTCTGCAATAGGAGTTTTGCTCTTAATATCATAGGATACAGTAACAGCAGTAAAGTCACGAATTACATTTTGTAGTGGATGATATTCATCAACATCATAGGATACAGTAACAGCAATAAAACTTGAAAATAGTATAAAAGCAGTATAAAAATAGTATAGAGTTTGATGTGAAGGCATGAAGAAAGGCGAAAAGGAAATATATGCGAACAGGAAGATATTCTTACAATGCACAACAAAGAAGCATTGTAAGGCCAATTCAAAAAGTTCAGAAGCTGGCAGAGGGCTTTGCACAAAATTATGACGGTGCTGTGGTTCAATTGGATAAAAAAAGTGTAATCGCCGCCTCGGCTGTAATGGCGGTTCAGAAAAAAGAAGATGTGGCGATTGCATTTTATCGGGCATGCAATACAATTGCTGCACAGCATGGAGCAACGTTTCTTGTAAATGTTTCTTTTGTGTGGCAGGAGGAAAGCGAAGAAGCGCGGATGGCAGAGCTGACAGCATATCTGGCAGAGTTGTGTCAGCAGGATAAGATACAGCTCGGAGCTGTCACAGCAACAGTCAGCAGTTTTGTACAACGTGGAATCGTCACAATATCCGCAGTGGGCAGCGTTAATGCGAACGATGGACAGAGCGCAAATCTGGCAGGCAGTACGCTGTGCATGGCAGGTCATGCCGGTATGGCAGGTATTGGATTATTGGCATCAGCCGGTGAGGAGGTGCTGACAAAGCAGTACACACAGGGATTTATTCGCCAGGCACAAAAGTTTTTGACACAGCTTAGCCTGCGTCCGGCAAAGGAAGCACTGGAGGGGATTGATTCGTATATGTATCCCGTGCAGGAAGGCGGAGTGTTGAATGCACTTTGGAATTTTGCAGACGGTGCCGGCATTGGCTTGGATATTGATATGAGAAAGATTCCGATTCGTCAGGAGTCTGTTGAAATTAGCGAATTCTACGGTATCAATCCATATCAGCTGATGGGAGACGGCGCATGCCTGATCGCGTCTACACAGCCGGAAAAAGTGTGCGCAGTATTAACGCAGGCGGGAATCCCTTGTTGCAGCATCGGACAGATAACAGATGAACATGCCCGTATCATTCGCAGAGATGACGAGGTTCGCTATCTGGACAAGCCTGCGCAGGATGAATTAAAACGAAGCGGTCTTGAGCTTAGATTATGAAGCAAGATATGCCTAAAGTGCGGCAAAGAAATGAAAAAAATTGCAAAGTAATCAAATACAAATAAAACGAAAAATACGAGCAGCAATACAAATAACAAACACAGGTAACAAATAAAACAAATAATAAAAAAATGAATGCAAAAAAGGCAGACAGAAAGGCAGAAGACAGACATGAATGTAGTATTACTGGAGCCGGAGATTCCGGCAAACACTGGAAATATTGGAAGAACCTGCGTCGCAACAGGAACCACGCTTCATTTGATCAAACCGCTTGGCTTTTCACTCGATGAGAAGGCATTAAAGCGAGCAGGACTGGATTACTGGCAGCATCTTGATGTGCGTGTCTATGAGAATTTCAACGATTTTCTTGAGAAAAATCCGGACGCATCGAAGAAGCTGTATCTGGCTACAACAAAAGGACATCATGTATATAGTGACGCTCATTATGATGAAGATGCATATCTGATGTTCGGAAAGGAGAGTGCAGGAATCCCGGAGGAGATTCTTCTTGACTACGAGGATCAGTGCTTCCGTATTCCGATGAATCCGCAGATTCGTTCATTGAATCTGTCTAACTCCGTTGCCATCGTATTGTATGAGGCACTTCGTCAGAACAATTTTGCTAGTATGCAGTTAAGCGGTGAGCTTCATCGCCTGCATTGGAATCATCCAAACGATTAAAAAATAAAAAACTAGCTATTTTTTCGTACCATGCTGAATAGTCTTGAGTACATCATATCTATTGAATAGCTATAAAAAAACAGCAGACAATCGGGTCAACCCATTTGCTCTGCTGTTTTTTATTACATTTTTACTCGTCACTCTTCGAAGGTTTTGTCTGGAATTTATAACCAACGCCCCATACGGTGGCGATAGACCAGCTGTTTTTGCCCGGGAGCTTTGCGCGCAGTCGCTTGATGTGAACGTCAACTGTGCGTGTATCACCTATGTATTCATAGCCCCATACGTGGTCAAGCAACTGTTCTCTTGTGAAAACCTGATTCGGTGAAGATGCAAGGAAATATAAAAGCTCCAGTTCACGCGGTGGCATCTCAATTGTGGCGCCGCGGTAGCTTACCGAGTAGTTGGTCAGGTTAATAACAAGACCCGGAAATGTGATACATTTGACAGTAGAGTCGTTGTCCGAAGAGGATGGTCTGCCGGACAGAGCGGAGAAATCCGGCATGCTGGAATGTGTGCGGCGCACGATTGCACGCATACGGGCAATCAGCTCACGCGAGTCAAAATTTTTCTCCATAAAATCATCGCAGCCAACCTCGAGCGAGAGCACAGTATCAACGATGTTGACATTGTTAGATAGCATTATCATCGGTACATTACAGGCATTGTGGAACTCACGGCATAGGTCAAGACTGTTTAACGAAGTGATCTGGCGATCCAACAGCATGATGTGCGGTTGGAAGGACAACAGATTCTTGCGTGCATCGGTCCGGCTGGAGGCAGTTACTGTTTCATATGCATTTTCATTCAGGCATGAGGTGAGCTTTTTAATCATCTCCTCATCATGACTTACAATTAAGACACGAATAATATCTACTTCCTGATTTGTCATCTTTATTCCCCTTTCTTTTCCTATTATTTGAATATAACAATGGTAACACCACTGTCGCCCTCACCAAATTCCCCTAAATGGAAGGACTTTACATATTTAAGCTTCTTTAAATGCTGGTGAACACCATTTCGTAAAGCACCGGTACCACGGCCATGCACGACGCGAACCTTTTCAAGGTGCGCCAGATAGGCATCGTCCAGATATTTGTCAAGCTCTGGAATCGCCTCATCGACGGTCTTTCCAATCAGATTGATTTCAGGAGAAACTGTCGCAGACTTGGACATACGGATCTTTCCACTGCCATTTCCCTTTGCCTTGTGCATAGTGGGAACACCATCACCGGAAATTGTCTGCTCGTCAATCAGCTCAAGGTCGTTTATGTTGACCTGAGAGCGAAGGATACCCATTTGTACATACAGATCGCCACGTGCGTTTGGCAGAGAACTTACAATACCGCGCAGATTCAAAGAAAGCACCTTGACGGCATCGCCCAACTTTAGCTTCTTGGCATCAAGTTTCTTGGACGGAGCGGCTTTTGGCTGCTTGATCTGAGTCTTAGCTGCAGTTTTATCAAGCTTCGTGCGAAGCTTGGTGCGCTCCTCCTCAAGAAGACGACTTACCTCACCGCCATCGGTTTTCTTATTAATGATGCGAATTGTCTCATCGGCGTAATCCTTGGCATCCTGAAGTACCTTGCGGGCTTTTTCGTTTGCATCTTGTAAAATTTTTGATTTTTGCTGTTCCAGCTTATTCTTTTGCTGCTCCAGCTGCTTGCGAAGGGATTCCATCTCTGCTTTATAGGTGGCAATCTGTGCCTGATCCTTTTCCATCTGGACACGTGAAGCCTCCAAGTTGGAGATGACATCCTCAAAGCTTTCATCCTGGCTGTCGATGTGCTGCTTTGCATCTTCAATGATAAACTCTGGAAGACCAAGCTTTCTGGAAATGGCAAATGCATTGCTCTTTCCAGGAATGCCTACAAGCAGGCGATAAGTCGGGCGAAGTGTCTCTACATCAAATTCACAGCTGGCATTTTCTACGCCCGGAGTAGACAGAGCGAACAGCTTTAATTCGCTATAATGAGTAGTTGCCATCGTGCGCACCTTCATGTTGTGAAGGAATGATAAGATTGCCATTGCCAGTGCAGCACCCTCAACCGGGTCTGTACCGGCACCGAGTTCATCAAACAGCACGAGCGAATCCTTGTCTGCTTTCTCCAAAAACTGAACTGTGTTTGTCATGTGGGAGGAGAAGGTACTCAAGTTTTGCTCAATGCTCTGCTCATCACCGATGTCGGCGTAAACTTCGGTAAACACGCTAAGGGTTGTACCCTCAGCAGCCGGAACATGCAGTCCTGCAAGGCCCATCAATGTCAAGAGTCCGACAGTCTTTAACGAAACTGTCTTACCACCGGTGTTCGGTCCTGTTACGATTAACAGATCAAAGCTTTCACCAAGTGTCAGTGTGATCGGCACAACACGGTGCGGATCCAGCAGCGGATGGCGTGCATTCTTCAGGCGGATAATACCGTCTTTGTTTAATCTTGGCTCACAGCCACGGTAGTGGCGAGAGAGTGCAGCTTTTGCGAAGATAAAGTCTAGCTCACTGATCAGCTCCAAATCCAGCGTCAGCTCGTCTAAGTGCGCGCAAGTCTGATTGCTCAGATCGGCAAGAATTGCTTCGATTTCCTTTTGCTCGCGGATTTCCAGCTCACGCAGCTCATTGTTCAGTTTGACAACGCTTAATGGCTCGACAAAAATTGTAGAACCGCTTGAACTTTGGTCATGCACCATGCCTGGCACATTGGACTTGTGCTCCGCCTTGACTGGTACACAGTAACGGCCGTTTCGCATCGTAATAACGCCATCCTGCAAATAGGTGCGAGAGTTGACAACAAGATTGTTTAACTGAGTACGGATTTTCTCAGCAGCAGTCTTCATCGCGCGGCGCACCGAGCGAAGACCATTACTTGCGTCATCTGATATCTCTTCCTCAGAGAGAATACAGCGGTCAATCTCCTTTGCAAGAGAAACTACAGGTGCCAGTTCGCGAAACATGGCATCAAGCGCATCGTCATCCTCACCTGGTGCATGGTCACGCTTTCCGTAGTCGCTTGCGCGAAGCGTCACGCGAAGAAGTGCGCTTACATTTAAAAGCTCAATGATACTCAAGGATGAGCCGACTTTTAGGCGAAGGAGGGAATCGCGTATATCCTTCGCACCGGAAAAAGAAATGCTGCCCTTGCGAAGGACACGTGCCAGTGCATCGCTCGTCTGTGCCTGCGCAGTCTTTATGTCTGCCAGATTGTCCATCGGAACCAGTTCACGGCACTTCTTTTTACCCATAGAAGTAGAAGCATACTCTTCAAGTTGGGCAATGATTTTTGTATATTCAAGTGTTGTTAATGCTTTTTGATTCATAAATTAAATCCTTTCATTTTTCGTAGGCGGAAACCAACTGTCCTTAGGCGGTGGGTAGTTGACGAAAAATAATTCCCCTTAATAAAAATTGTAAAACATAATAATCAATACAAATAGACTATAATGACTAGATGATGATATATAATAGTTTAACAGTCATAATAAAACTATTATAAAAACTATCATAAAATAAGAAATAATCGCTGATCCTGTCATACAGGCAATCCTAGTATACTACATGAAAAAAAGAAAAACCACACATTTATTATTTTTTAAAAAAGTTTGAGTCAGAAAAAGCATTTACAAGAGTTGCGAAGTTGTTTATAATAAGGTAAAAGGGAGAGGTTTTCCTTTCCCTAGATATCTACTTAAACAGTAAGCCCCGACTTATATAAGTCGGAGCAGTTCGCCATATAAGATTGCTATTATGTGTGAATACAGATTTCGCAGCGGCAGATTTGAATGGCTTTGATTAGTGACATAAAGTGAGAGAGGTATGAAGAGATGAAATATATTCAGGAACTGCGCGAGGGAGAACGCCTGTCGCAGATTTTTTTCTGTAAAAATAAGACCATTGCCACCACAAAGGCAGGAAAGACCTATTATTCCCTGACGTTGCAGGATAAGACTGGGGTGCTGGATGGAAAGGTATGGGAGCTGTCGGGTGCAATTGAGCATTTTGAGAACCTTGATTTTATCAAGATTGATGGTGACGTTACCTTATTTAATGGAAATTTGCAATTGAATTGCCGTCGTATTCGCAAGGCAAAAGAAGGCGAGTACGACCAGAAGGATTATTTCCCGGTTTCCCAGAAAGATTCGGCAGTGATGTTCAAGGAGCTTCAGAGTTATATTCAGAAGGTAAAGGAGCCACATTTACATGCACTTCTTGTCAGCTTTTTTGATGATAAGGAATTTGCAAAGAATTTTTGCCAGCATTCCGCTGCAAAGTCTGTACACCATGGATTTATTGGTGGCCTTCTTGAGCATACATTGTCTGTCACAAAGATCTGTGATTTCTTCTGCAATTTATATCCAATCATCAATCGTGACTTGTTGTTAACAGCAGCGATGTTCCATGATATCGGAAAGGTAAAGGAGCTGTCTGATTTCCCAGAGAACGATTATACCGATGATGGTCAGCTACTAGGTCATATCGTAATGGGTGTTGAG
>CAVCPW010000091.1:0-5330 GCA_963604075.1 Anaerovoracaceae bacterium
CGCCCATGCGGTGCATCGCTCCTATGGACGTGGTACTCTGCCAGATTTGATAGAATTGACTGGTAATAGCAAACCAGTTGCGATCCACAATACGTAAAAGAACTGACAGGTCCAATCCATCAATACTCTTAATTTCTTCTCTGATAACATTATCCTTCTGCAAAGAACTTAGATTATTAATGACCAAATCCTGCAACCAATTATCTGTGATCTTTGGCAGCTTCTTAGAAAGCCATGCTCCCACCTTCTGATTCAGACGAAACATATACTCGTTCATCTTGCTGTTCAATAAAGCTGTATCCATCTCTCTTCTCTCCTGACCTGCAATCAGCTCTTGACCAATTACATCTCGGCAATATTTATGATAAATTTATATTTTATTTCAAAATGTTCGACTTAATTCTTCTGCCGGTTCATTTTTCTACTGTAACATACCATTCATGAAGCAATGTATATCTTTCGAAAGTACAACAAAAGACTGAAATTTTCTTACAGACCTCAGCCTTTCTCATTCATTTTCTAATCGTTAATGCTTTCTGTGGACATTCTCGCACACATCGTCCGCACTTCATGCAGATCATTCGCAGTTTCCAACTGTTCAATTGGCATCCACTTTTATAGCCTTATGCTGGCAACGCTTCTGGCATACGCCGCAGTATTGGCATTTGCCGGAATTATGAAAATGACTTCTTCTGTTCTTTCTTTTTTCTCCATGAATTGTTTCATTACTTTCTTCATCTTCCCACGATGCTTATGCTACCACAAAAGGTCATCCTTCATCCTCAAATAGAAGCAGTTCTTTTCCATTTTTTGCATAGTAGCCATAGTCCTCTACATCAGTCTTTGCACTTCCCTGAAAACTCTCAAGAAGCTGCTTTTCCATCGCTTCGCGTTCTTTTTGCGGCACTAAAAAGCGCACACTCACATCTTCAGCATACTCACTTTCCAACTGATTATAACCATTTTGACCGAGTAAATAAAGAAGTGTTCCAATTTGGTTATACGTTACTCTGACCAAAAACTGCACTGCCGGAACCTTTTCAATTACCTCACTCGCCTCTACACCCGCCTTAGATGCCGCCGTGTATGCACGCACAAGACCACCCGTTCCCAGAAGCGTTCCTCCAAAATAACGTGTTACTACGACTACTGTATCGCAAAGTCCAGCACCTGTCAGCACATCAAGCATCGGCTTTCCTGCTGTCTGAGACGGTTCTCCATCATCGCTGCAGCGCTTTATTTCCTGCTTTTTACCGATGCAATATGCATAGCAATTATGTCTGGCGTCCCAATATTTTTTGCGGATGGACTCGATGTAGGCAAGTGCCTCCTCCTCTGACTCCACATGCTCCAAATTAGCAATAAATCGAGATTTTTTTTCCACAATTTCCGCTGAATTTCCAATATAAACTGTTTTGTAGGCCTCTGCCATTTTCTTCACCTGATTCCCTTATCCTTTACTTGTAACTATTCAGAACCATGTAAGATTTCTTGCTGTCAATTACTCCCGCCTCTAAAGGGAGCGGGGCTTCCTTATCAAATCTGTGAACATGGTGCTAAACAATGTGTTCTTATAGCTAGTTTATCCTATTTTGTTCTTTCTGTAAAGGCTTGCTTTTTTTCTGGCAATTTTCTCCAATTTTTGGTATACTGAAAAAAGAATTGACGGAAAGGCATGGATTTTTATGACTTTTAATAGTGATACTATAAATAAGGAACTGTCTGGTATTCTAGATACCTCCACACAGGCCAGACGCCATCATTTGATTTTTCTACTGAAACTGATGCTGATTGCCCTTTTGTTTTTCAGCGCAGCCGGTACTGCAATCGGCATCGGCTTTGTGCGCAATGCCATCGAAACCGCACCATCGCTCGACATACTTTATACCCAACCACAAGGGTATTCCTCACAAATCTATGATGCAGACGGAAATCTGATGCAGACACTTGTCTCAGAGGAAAACAACCACGAAAACGTAAGCTTTGATCAGCTGCCTGATGATCTGGTACACGCATTCATCGCTATTGAGGACAGCCGTTTTTATGACCATAACGGTATTGATTTAAAAAGCATTCTGCGCACTGCCTACGTTAGCCTGACCAGCGGACGATTCTTGGATGAAGCCAGCACGATCACACAGCAGCTCATAAAAAATAATATATTGCAGAGCGATTGCGAGACAACTTTTGTAGACAAGCTGCGCTGCAAAATTCAAGAGTACTATTTAGCTCGAAAACTTGAAGACAAGCTTGGCAGTAAGGAAAAGATTCTGGAATACTATTTAAATACGATCAATCTTGGTGGAAACTGCCTGGGCGTACAGACCGCAGCGCAGCGCTACTTTGGAAAAGATGTGGGGGAATTGTCACTATCCGAATGTACCGTTTTGGCTGCTATCACGTCTAATCCATCGCGCTACAATCCAATTACGCATCCACAGGACAATGGGACACGACGTGAGATCATTCTTGAAAAGATGTATGAGCAGGAATTTATCACAGAAGAAGAAAAAGAAGAGGCACTTGCAGACGATGTGTACAGCCGCATTCAAACGGCTGACAGTTCAAATACTGATACAAATACTTCCACTTTTTCCTATTTTACCGATGCTGTTTATAATCAGGTTTCTGACGATTTACAAACAAAACTTGGCTACTCTGCTTCCCAGGCCTACCAGCTTCTCTATAACGGTGGTCTTCAGATATATTCAACAATGGATCCTGACATCCAGTCTGTTGTAGATGAAGAGGTCAATAACGAAGACAATTATATTTCCTCTACTGGAAAAAAATTGCTAGAATATTCTCTTAATTATACGTTGACAATCTGCCATAGTGATGGTTCTGAAAGCGTATACACAGAAAAAGACTTAACGCGCTATTTTCAGTCTGATAAAAATCAGGCTACCTTCACCAATATTTATTCATCAAAAGAAGACATCTACCGTTCAATCCGTGAATTTAAAGCCTCTGTCATTTCTTCTGGAGACTCTGTCACAAACGAGACGATTACACCGATTCTTGAACCACAGGAATCCGTTGTCGTAATAAATCAATCAAATGGGCAGGTTCTTGCAATCTCCGGTGGACGCGGTGAAAAAACTGGCAGTCTGACTTTTGATCGTGCAATTCATTCTAACCGCCAGCCTGGATCCATTTCGATGATATTAAGTACCTTTGCACCGGCGCTGGACTCTTTTGGTGCAACGCTGGCCTCCACTTATTATGATGCACCTTACATTTCAGGCAGTCAGCAGATTCTAAACTGGTGGGGCAACCCATATCTTGGCTATAACAACATTCGTCAAGCAATCACATATTCTATGAACGTTGTGAGTGCACGTTGCCTGACTTCTCTGGTATCGACATCTTCTGCCTATGATTATCTGGAGCTTTTCGGTCTGGATTCTCTAACCGACCAGGATAAATCACTCTCTCTTGCAACTGGCAGCCTGACTTACGGTGTCACAAACGAGAAGTTAACTGCTGCATTTGCCTCAATCGCAAATGATGGTATCTATCAAGAGCCAATTTATTACACAAAGGTACTTGACCGGCAAGGTAATATCCTGTTAGAGAACACTTCTTCTAAGACACGCATCATCAAAAGTTCTACCGCTGCGCTTCTGACTAGTGCAATGGAGGATGTGATTTCATCGGATTCATCATATTATTATCAGTATGGTATCGCACCGACCGGAACACTCTGTCAGGTCGATGGCATGACGCTCGCTGGTAAATCGGGTACTACGACAAGTGGCAGTGATTTATGGTTTATCGGATATTCGCCTTATTATACCTGCGGCATCTGGTCCGGCTATGATGACTCGAAGGTATTGGCCAGCGGAACTGAATATCACAAGCAGATTTGGCAGAAAATTATGGCGCGCATTCATGATGGCCTTGATAATACAGACTTTACGTTTACGGATGAACTGGAGTCAGCGCAGATTTGCAGCAAATCAGGTTTGCTTGCCGTGGATGGCGTATGCAACAGCAGTACGAGCAATTCTTACGTTTATACAGAATATTTCGCACCTGGGACTGCACCAACAAGCTATTGCGGTCGCCATTATGCGCTTCGCATTTGTACGGAGTCCGGCAAGAGTGCAACCAAATATTGCCCAGGAGATTCGGTTGTACAGCAGATTTATTTACATATCGATGACAACGATCTTTCAAGCGGCACAACAACGGACTCGGACTATCTGGCACCATCGAATTTGCAAAGTTGCGATATTCATAATATGAACAAATAGCGAAGCGGATTGCGAATATCATTGACATATAAGAAAACGGCCATATCAGTTCTGATATGACCGTTTCTTTTCGTATATTTATTTATGACTTATAGAAAATCACATTTACTTGAAGTACTGAACTCCAGACTCGAACAGCTTTAGATCCTGCTCACCGTAAATGTTGATAGCCACAGAATCTCCGATACGCTCAGAATGAGCCATCTTTCCGTATACACGTCCATCAGGGCTGGTGATACCCTCGATTGCTGCATAGGAGCCATTCATATTCCACTCCTCATCCTGTGCCAGATTGCCATTATAATCAACATACTGGGTTGCAACCTGTCCGTTTGCAAACAGCTTATCAAGCCACTCCTTATTTGCTACGAAACGACCCTCGCCGTGAGAAACCGGATTGCAGTAAACACCTCCGAGTGTTGCCTGTGCCAGCCATGGAGACTTGTTGGATACAACCTTTAAATAGGCCATCTTGGAAACGTGACGACCAATAGTGTTGGTTGTCAGTGTCGGAGAATCAGACAGCTGACTGTCAATAATCTCACCATATGGAACAAGACCAAGCTTTACAAGCGTCTGGAAACCATTGCAGATACCAAGTACCAATCCGTCTCTATTATTCAACAGATCCATGACTGCTTCCTTAAGTTTCTCGTTTCTAAATGCAGTCGCGAAGAACTTTGCAGAACCATCCGGCTCATCACCTGCTGAGAATCCGCCTGGGAACATAATGATCTGTGACTCACGGATTGCCTTTGTGAAGATATCAACAGACTCACGAATCTCCTCTGCTGTCTGGTTGCGTACTACCTTGACGATAGCCTCTGCACCTGCGCGCTCAAATGCCTTTGCACTGTCGTACTCGCAGTTAGTTCCCGGGAATACTGGAATAAATACCTTTGGTTTTGCAACCTTATTCTTGCACACATAGATAGAATCTGCCTTGTAGATACCGGTGTCAACCTTTGGCTGCGCCTTACCAGATACAAACGGGAATACTTTTTCAAGAGTAGATTTCCAGCTCTTTACCGCATCTTCCATAGAGATACAAGTTTCGCCATTAGTGAAGAC
>CAVCPW010000092.1:0-5562 GCA_963604075.1 Anaerovoracaceae bacterium
AATCAGAAGAGCTATGTGCAGCAAAAAGAAGTTACTGTCAGTGCAGGTCTGGTGCAGGAGGCTAAGAGTCGTCCACTTACGAAGGAATCGATTCAAAAGCAGATGGAAAAGCTTGGCGATACCGATTTTTCATGGGAGTCCCTTACGATTGAGACAGATGATGCATCATTCTGTCCGGTTGGCGTGTTAAATGAGCTTAGACGAAATGCTATTGGAGCGATTAAAAACGAGCTGCTTTCTGTATGGCGCAGAGAGGCAGAGACCGAAGCATTTGATGAGAAAACATCTGAAGTGCTGAATTGCGAAACAAATAGAGCGATAGACGGTGCAGCTGCCCCCAAAAATGACAGGCAGGACAATAAGTATTCTGCATCTGTGATCTGGCATGCATCTGTCGAAACGATGGAGCAGTTTACCGGTCTTTTGACACAGAACTGGATTCATCAGGTGACGATTGACAGTCATATCTGTGAGCCGGATGGCTATGCTAAACTGGTACGCAGTGCGCATGAAGCAGATAAGACTTGCTATCTGTATCTTCCCAAGGTATTTAGGCAAGAAGATGAGCCGTGGTATCAGAAACATAGAGAAATCATTGTCGCCGCAGGCTTTGATGGGATTCTTGCATCCACGCCGGAAGCATGGCTGTTTGCACAAAAATACCTGCTGCCTGGAAAGGTGGCGGCAGATCACAGCCTTTATACCTGGAATACGCAGGCGGCAGAGGAGTTTGCTTCATGGGGTAGTGAATATCGCACACTTTCCGTTGAGTTAAATCGTCGGGAATTAGAGGCCTCGGCTGATCAAAACAGCGAATTGATTGTTTACGGGCGTATTCCAATGATGGTATCGGCACAGTGTATATGCAAGAATACGGTTTGCTGCAAAAAACAGCCTGTTGAATTGACACTTGTCGATCGAATGAAAAATCGTTTTCCAGTGAAAAATGTTTGCAGAGAGTGCTATAATGTGATCTACAACAGTCTGCCATTGTCACTTGCCGATCAATGGTCGTCCGTGCGGACATTGCCGCTTCGTGGTTATCGTTTGAGTTTTACGACAGAGACTCGAAAGCAGATGCAGAAGGTGCTTACGGTGTATGGAGAGCTTGCGTGCACCGGAAAGACATTGGCAAAGCTTGAAAATACAACGCGTGGTCATTATAAGAGAGGCGCAGAGTAAATAATAAGAGTTTTTATCAGGAATGGTTTTACCATTTTGTCAGTATCTTGGTGTGGGCTGTAAGAAGATTTGGCACAGATTATAACGAAAGGGGAGAACAGATGGCAACATTAATAACGAGTGTATGTAAATATTCGATGATCATTGTAATGATCTTGTATACTGTGCTGGCATTCTGGTCACTCAAATATAAGAGTGTTGAAAACATGAGAGGATGTTACTGGGGAATGAACCTGCTGACATTTTCCTTTCTGACACTTGGATTTGCAGTGATTACAATCAATGAGCAGAGCATTTTAATGGTGGGATATTACGCAGCGATTTTGCTTTTTTTTATCGTATATCTTCTTGTATACCGTCATTTATATAGAAAGGCAAATTTAGCACTGTTAAGTCATATGCTGATGTTTTTGACGATTGGATTTATCTTGCTTACACGACTGAACTCGAAGCAGTCTATCAAGCAGTATATTATTGTAGTTGGATCTTCTATACTTACGCTAATCGTTCCAAAGATGTTTGCAAAGCTGAAAGCGGCGCGTAACTGGGCGATGATCATGGGAATTGTCGGAGTTTTGATGTTGGGCGCTGTTTTGGTTGTCGGAAAGTTGACAAGGGGCGCAAATCTTTACATCAATATTGGCTTTTTCAGCTTTCAGCCGTCCGAGTTTGTAAAAATCAGCTTTGTACTATTGATTGCAGTTTTGCTTCGTGAACGTACCGATTTGAAGCGTGTGTTGTTATCAGCATTCATTGCGGCGCTGCACGGTGCTATTCTGGTTGCATCGCGAGACCTGGGTGCGGCTCTCATTTTCTTTGTGTCATATCTGATGATGTTATATGTTGCCACAAAGCAAAAAATATATCTGTTTCTTGGCTTAATTGCAGGTGTGGTGGCGAGTATCGCGGCTTATTTCCTGTTTTCACATGTTCGTGTGCGCGTGCAGACTTGGCTTCACCCGTTTGCGGATTTTTATGGAAAGGGCAATCAGATCGGAAATTCACTTTTTGGTATTGGAACTGGAGGTTGGTTTGGACAAGGTCTTTACAAAGGACAGCCATCTAAGACACCAGAGGTTATCATGGACTGTATCTTTACTGCAGTCTGCGAGGAGCTTGGCGGCATAGTCGGTATTTGTCTGATTCTGATCTGTATTGCGTGCCTGTTAATGTTTATTGCAGTCGCAGCAGAGCTGTACCTTACGTTCTACAGGCTGATTGGAATTGGATTGACGGCCATCTATGGTACACAGGTTTTTCTGACAATCGGAGGCAGTATCAAATTTATTCCACTTACCGGTGTGACGCTTCCACTTGTCAGTTACGGAGGAAGTTCAATACTGAGTACATTTATTATCTTTGGAATCATGCAGGAATTGTATATTAAACGTCAGAATGAGGTGGAAAGACTTGAAAGAATCAGAGAAAGAGTCCATTTTTAATAATAGAACAACGACGGGTAAAAAGGAGAAAGAAGAGATAAAGCAGGAAGAGAGCAAAACAAAAGAGCCAGAAACTTTGAAAAAGCAAACAGAAAAAACAGTGCAGTCTGAAAAGAAAACCGTAAATTCAGAAAAAACGGAGAATAAGTCTGCAAGTAATCCTGCAAAGCAGCCTCAGGAGAGTACAGGCAAAAAGAAAAGAACGAAGTCTAAAAAGAAAGAAAAGAAAGAAAAGAAACCAACAAGCCGCCAGCATGAAATCAAGGTGGCGGGGGTGTTTCTTGTTTCACTGTTGGGTGCAATGCTGTTGTACTTTGTATATTTTGAGGTCAAAGGAAAGGATGAAGTCCTTTCGAGCAAATATAATACCAGACAGCAGAATATGGCACAGTTAATCAGAAAAGGTGATATCGTGACAAGCGATGGTGTTGTCGTGGCAACGACGCAGACAAATGAGGATGGAACTGAAGTTCGTGCATATCCGTACACAAACTGGTATGCACACACGGTTGGTTACTCTGTGCTGGGCGGCTATGGTCTTGAGGATACTCAGAAGCTAAATCTTTTGACAAGCCACGTAAATTTCTGGACAAAGCTTAAAAATGAATTTTTAGGCGTCAAGACGCAAGGCGACACCCTGGTAACGACACTTGATTCTGGTTTGCAGGATTTCTGCTATCGTCAGCTTGATGGAAAAAGTGGTTCAATCACGGTAGTGGAGCCATCTACGGGAAAGATTTTAGCTATGGTGTCATCTCCGAGCTTTGATCCGAATACAGTCGAGGAACAGTGGAGCTGGCTGACATCTGATGAGAATACAACGCAAAATCTGATGAACCATGCAACGCAGGGAACGTACCCGCCGGGTTCAACCTTCAAGATTATTACGTTACTTGAGTATATTCGTGAAAATCCGGATACCTGGCAGGATTTCCATTATACCTGCACTGGAACTTATACAAATGGTGAATATGTGGTAAATTGTCACGACGGTGTTGCACATGGCGAGTTAGATATCTACGGAATTTTGGCGATGTCCTGTAATGGTGCATTTGATACTATTGCGCAGACACTTGATTCCAAGAAATGGCAGGAGCTGGCAGAGGATTTTGGCTACAATCAGAATGACCGCAGCCAGGTCGATTTCCCATATAAGACAAGCTCCTTTGACATTGCTTCCGATGACAGCGTATGGCAGAGAATGCAGCTGGCAATTGGACAAGGAACCACGACGGTTACACCATTGCTTAATCTGATGATTTATGCTGCAATTGCCAATGACGGCGTGATGATGACACCATATCTGGTCGATTCCTACCTAGATGCTGATGGCAATCTTGTCGAACAGACAAAACCAAAGGCGCTTCGTACCGTATGCACCAAGGAGGAAGCAGAACTTCTTGATGAATTTTTGACTTATGTTATTACAAATGGAACTGCAGCAGCAGGCGGCAGCCAGTATGCTCGTGTATCTGGAAAAACCGGTTCTGCGCAGTACGATTCCACAAAGAATTATCATGCATGGTTTTGCGGATATGGTACAAATGATGTGAGTGAAATCGCAGTCTGCGTTATGATTGAAAAGGGTGGTGCCGGTGGAAGCGTGGCAGCACCGATTGCAGGACA
Source organism: Anaerovoracaceae bacterium (assembly GCA_963604075.1). GTDB lineage: Bacteria > Bacillota > Clostridia > Lachnospirales > Lachnospiraceae > Anthropogastromicrobium. The sequence continues at coordinate 4,251 of CAVCPW010000092.1, forward strand.
GATTTTCGACTACTATTTTAGCAGATAATAATTTAACAAAATCAAGCAAGTGGCGAAGCGGATTGCGAGTATCCGCTTGACTAAAGAGTAATTTTTTTCAAACTGTATGAAAAGTCTTGAAACTGAATGCATTTTCAAGTATACTTGTAACATATGATGCTGGGGCGTGTGAGTGGTCCTGGCAGATACACACCATAGTCAGGAGGAATTGCAATGATAGAAGCAACGAGCTGTGGCGGTGTGGTGATATTTCGCGGTAAAATTTTAGTCTTATATAAGAATTACAAGAGTAAGTATGAAGGCTGGGTATTACCAAAGGGAACCGTGGAACCCGGAGAGGAGCACTGGCAGACAGCGCTTCGTGAGGTACGGGAGGAAACAGGTGTCGAAGCATCCATTGTCAAGTATATCGGCGCAAGTGAGTATACATTCCATGTACCGCAGGATATTGTAGAAAAAGAAGTGCACTGGTATCTGATGATGGCAGACAGTTACTACAGCAAACCGCAGAAGGAAGAGTATTTTGTAGATTCCGGATATTACAAGTATCATGAGGCGTACCATCTGCTGAAATTCTCGAATGAAAAGCAGATACTCGAAAAAGCGTACAATGAGTACCTGAATCTGAAACGGGAAAATCTGTGGGGAATTCACAGAACAAATCGCAATGGATGAGGGACTGAAAAAGGTTTTAGACCAGACAGGATAAGGTGAGAATATGAGATTTCGACCTTGTATTGATATCCATAATGGTATCGTAAAACAGATCATAGGAAGCTCTTTGCATGATGAGAACGATCAGGCAGCAGAAAACTTCGTAGCAAACCGGGACGCGTCCTGGTTTGCAAAACGGTATAAGCAGGATGGGCTAAAGGGAGGACATGTGATTCTGTTGAATCCGCAGTCCTCCCCCTATTATGAGGAGACAAAAAAGCAGGCACTCGAAGCATTGCATACATATGAGGGCGGGCTTCAGGTGGGCGGTGGCATTACACCAGATAATGCACTTGATTTCTTGCGCGCAGGAGCATCGCATGTGATTGTCACGTCTTATGTATTTCGCGATGGTGACATCCAGTATGACCGTTTAAAAGAATTGACACAGATGGTAGGAAAAAGCCGTCTGGTACTCGATGTAAGTTGTCGAAAGACTGAAAATGGCTATTGTATCATGACAGACCGCTGGCAGCGGTTCACCAATGAGATGGTTGCATTGCCACTTTTGGAAGAACTTTCGGATTACTGCGATGAGTTTCTAGTACATGCAGTTGATGTGGAAGGAAAAAACAACGGCATAGAGACAGGCCTTGTC
>CAVCPW010000093.1:0-12463 GCA_963604075.1 Anaerovoracaceae bacterium
GGACGTTGAATTGGTATTCCCCGCGCAAGCGGGGGTGATCCTTCATTTAATGGCTCCTGCTGCTTATAAATCCGGTATTCCCCGCGCAAGCGGGGGTGATCCCAACGGCAAGTCGGCTTGCTATGAGAGATTCAGGTATTCCCCGCGCAAGCGGGGGTGATCCTGAATATCTATAATCAATAGTTATAAATCCAACGTATTCCCCGCGCAAGCGGGGGTGATCCCTATCCATGTCTTACACCTCTTTTCTTTTGTTAGTATTCCCCGCGCAAGCGGGGGTGATCCCGGCGAGGAGACAGCTTGATGAAGTTGCTAACTGTATTCCCCGCGTAAGCGGGGATGAACCTCAAATAAAGCAAGTTTAGTCAACTAAACCGACGTACTCTGGTGATATGGATAGCGTATAGCTATATCATTTTTAATGAATGGGGTAGACGTTACTCTTTTAATTCAATTTACAAAAAAGGCATCTGACTAAGTCAGATGCCTTAAATCGTGCGCCTCCAGGGGCTCGAACCCTGGACACCCTGATTAAGAGTCAGGTGCTCTACCAACTGAGCTAGAAGCGCTTATTTGTGTGTCACTCATGCGACATTCAGTATAATATCATAGTACAATGGATTTGTCAACAGTTTTTTGAAAAAAATTAAAAAAATATTTTGAATATGCATTTTTGACAGTTTCAAGTTATAAAAGCACTCCTGCTACAGGATATGTAGCAGGAGTGCTTTTATAAAGTAAAGTGTAAGTGACTCAATCTTTTTTGTTGTGTACTGCTTCTAGTTTGTAGATAGGATTTCCCATAGCGGAAAATTTGGCCTCGTACTCCGTCATGATATTGCCTTCAGCAAATTTGCTGTGATGCAGATCACGTGTCTGCATAAGAAGTGTCCAACCAGACTCCTGAACGGATTCAAGGCTAAAGTCAAATAATGGTTGATTGTCCGTCTTAAATTCAACGATACCACCGTCAGCAAGGATCTGGTCATACAATGCCAAAAAGCGGCTGCTTGTTAGGCGACGTTTTGCATGGCGATCTTTCGGCCACGGGTCGGAGAAGTTTAAGTAGATATGGGCGATTTCTCCAGGTGCGAAAATATCTGGAAGATATTCGGCGTCAAAGCGAAGAAACTTTAAGTTTGGAAGCTGAAGCTCCTCCTGCTTTTCTATCGCACGGATTAAGACAGAAGAGTACTTCTCGATTCCAATATAGTTGATTTCAGGATGAAGTGCGGCAAGAGAGGTGATAAACTGCCCCTTACCCATGCCGACTTCAATAAAAATCGGGTGATCATTGCCGAAGATTTCAGCAGCAACGTGTCCCTTGTACTGCTGTGGTTCCTGAATCACGAACGGATTTACTAACATTTCCTCGCGAGCACCTCTAACATTACGTAATCTCATGGCACCCCTCTCAGTCCTTCATGCGCTCAGCAACAATCGCCTCGATCATCTCTGCGCACTGCTGATAGGTATAGCGGCTGGTATCCAGGACAAGATCATAATTTCGGGCATCCAACCACTCTTTTCCAGTGAAATGCTTGTAATATTCGCTTCTGTACTTATTTGTCTTCGTGATGCGCTCAGCGGCATCCTTCTCGCTGCACTGCATGATCTCCATCTCGTGAGCCAGACAGTCCTCATACTTGGAATGAACAAAGACGCGAACAAGATATGGATAATCCTTTAATACATAATCTCCGCCTCTTCCGATTACAATAAAAGAGTTGTCTTTAATCAGCTCCTTCATAACCTTTGCCTGGTAAGCAAATAAGTCATCATTAGTCGCGTACTCACTTTTCTCCGGCAGGATATATTCTCCGTTATATACCTTCTTAAATGCATTAAACAGAGGACTCTTTTTCATATCCTCATCAGCAGCGGCAAAGACGGCCTCATTGATACCACTGTTTCCGGCAGCCAGGCGAAGCAGCATGCGGTCATAATATTCGATTCCGTAATGAGCAGAAAGAATCTTAGCGATAGAGGTACCGCCGGCACCGCAGGTTCTGGTAATTGTAACAGCAAAATGTTTCATATTTCCAACCCCTCTTTCTATTAGTATAGAATAGTATAGAAAAAGTATATATGATAGAATCCAAAATGTCAACGCACCAAAAACAATCAGAAACGAACAAAAACGATCAAACGTAGACAAAAATAAACAAAGACATATAATATAAACTCTGAATAAAAACAAACAAAAATAGAAAAAACTATGAGAAAATTGACAAAAAAAAGACAATGTGTGTTGCATTTTTTTAAAACTATTCGCCAATGACAATTTTTGAACGTGATACTATAATGTAGGGTGCAAAAAGGAGGCATGCAGATGAATCAGATTATTCAAAGATTAAGTGAAGTAGAAACTGCGGCAGCTTCAATCATTGAAGAAGCGGGGGCAAAAAAGAAGCAGATGGCCAAGAACCAGGATGCCAGAATCGCAGCCTTTGAAAAGCAGGTTCATGACGAGACTGAGAAGAAGATCAGCAAGCAGCAGGCAGTGCTTGAGGCCCAGATCGAGAAAGAACTTAAAACTCAGCAAGGAGAGCTTGAGAAGCAGCTCGTCCATATGGATCGTATTTATGAGGAGAGCCATTCGGCAATCGCCAGACAGTTGATGGCAAAGATTGCAGCGCGATAATTAATTGTATAATTACCGTGCTGAAAAAATCTTATGAAATGGGGTGATTACTATTTCTGGTATCTTATCTTACAGCGGTATCAGCGCGAAAGCCCGAGCCATGGGAGGAAAGCTCCTGAAGAAGGAGCATTACGAACGTCTAGTGTCCTGCGCCAGTGTTGGTGAGGCAGTGGCCTATTTGAGGCAGTTTCCCGAATACGAACCGCTGCTGAGGGACTTTGACGAGCATGACAGCCACAGAGGAATGATCGAGGCAACACTCATGGGATCGCTTTACAACGATTATAATCGTCTGTACAGCTTTGCCAGAGGTGAGCAGAGAGCTTTTTTGGATTTTTATTTTCTGCGCTACGAGGCAGCATACTTAAAGGGTTGTCTTAGAAAGGTCATTTCTGGTCAGAGTATTCCAGATGATCAGGCATACCGCAGGGCGTTTTTTGAGCGTCATTCACATCTGAACACGGATGTGATTGAGAATAGCACAACGGTGGATGAGTTGCTTGAAGCTGTAAAGGACACACCGTTCTTCTACCCGCTCGATGCAATACGCCGCACCGAAGCACCAAGTTTGTTTGATTATGAGGGCAGTCTTGATGTGTTTTATTTTAGCTATGTCTGGAGGCAGAAGGATAAGCTTCTTAAGGGAAAAGAAAGACAGATCATTGCGGACAGCTATGGAAGACGTATCGATCTGCTGAATATCCAGTGGCTAATGCGTGCAAAGAAAAACTATCGGATGACAGCACCTCAGCTGTATGCGATGGTGGTTCCGAGCTATTATCATTTAAAAACGGATGACATCAAGGCTATCGTAGAGGCACCTACCTATGAGGAGGCAAGAACACTGATTGTGAACGGCTACTACGGCCAGAAATACGCAGACGATTTTGCTGAAATTCGTTCTGTGGAAAAGATGTACACCGAGCTGGTTGAGCATATTTTTGAACTCGCTGGCAGAAAAAATCCATATTCAGTTGCACCGCTCAATGCGCTGCTGTACCGCAAAGAGCATGAAATTACACGTATCACATCCATTATTGAGGGGATCCGTTATGGAATCCCGGCGTCCAGACTGATGAAATATGCAGTGGCGGAATAAGGAATAAAAAAATAGTGGAATGAGTGAGCACGTGATTGCAAACAAGCTTGTAACTTACAAGTTATAAATAGTCTTGCAAGTAAGAATGAAAATAAGTTTGCAGACAGGTGCATAAAAGTAAGTTAGTTTATTTAGGAAAGTCGAGGGGTAACCATGATAGAAAAAATGCAATTCTTAAGCATTACGGGACCCAAAGATGATATTGACAGAGCAATAGAACAGCATTTATCCAAGTATGAGTTTCAGCTGGAAAGCACAATGACAGAGCTTTCCGAGACGGCAGGACTTAAACCGTTCATTGAAATCAATCCGTACCGCGAGACCTTAAACAAAGCAGCCGCGCTGATGTCTGCAATGGGTGCCGGGGAGAACAAGACGAACGATTCTATGGATGTAAAAGAGGCTGTTTCGCTGATCGATAGTGCAGACGCACAGATCAAGGAAGCAGAGAAGGTGCTTGAGACGTTAAACAAGGATAAGGCAGCTCTTCAGGAGTTAGTGGATCAGATCACTCCGTTTAACAATCTCGGATATGATGTCCACAAGCTGCTCGCATTCAAGTCCGTAAAGTACCGTTTCGGAAGAATTCCGGTCGATTACGTGGACAAGCTTATGCAGTACACGTACGACAATGTCAATACGATCTTTTACGAATGCAATAAGGATCAGGATTATGTATGGGGCGTTTATTTCAGCCCGAAAAACGAGACTGCCAAGATTGATGCCGTTTATAAGGCACTTCATTTTGAACGATTCCGTCTCCCGGATAAGTATGAGGGTACTCCACAGGAGGCATTGGCCCGCTTGACAAAGGATATTGCAGGGTTAGATGCGAAGATCAAGGAAAAGCAAGGCGAGATCGATCATATCCTTTCCTCAAAGAAGGATAAGATCTTTGCAGCAGTAGCAAAGCTTAAGAAATTCTCTAAAAACTTTGATATTAGAAGACTTGCAGCTGTTACCGGTGCAGATAAGAAAAAATTCTATATCATTTGTTTCTGGATGACTGAGCGCGATGCAAAGAAGCTTCAGACAGAGCTTGATGATGATCCGAATGTGATCTGTATCGTGCACGATGACAACAAAAAACGTGTCTCACAGCCGCCTGTAAAGCTTCGCAACCCGAAGCTGTTCAAGCCGTATGAGATGTATATTCGTATGTATGGTCTGCCAAACTATAATGAGTTCGATCCAACCATCTTCGTTGCATTGACTTACTCATTCATCTTCGGATGGATGTTCGGTGATGTCGGACAGGGACTGGTGCTTGTTATCGGTGGATTTTTACTGTATCACTTCAAGAAAATGGATCTTGCAGCCATCATCAGCATGGCAGGTGTGTTCTCCACATTCTTCGGATTCATGTTCGGAAGTATCTTTGGTTTTGAGGATGTCATAGAACCGATATGGTTGCGTCCAATGGATGCTATGACTGATCTTCCGATGATTGGCCGATTGAATACGGTGTTTATTGTAGCCATAGCATTTGGTATGGGGCTGATTCTTTTAACTATGGTAATCCACATTATCAATGCAGCAAAAAATCACAGTCTTGGTGATTTGTGCTTTGACACAAATGGAATTGCCGGTCTGGTATTTTACGGACTGCTTGTATTTGCCATCGTAATGTTGATGACAGGTCACAGCCTTCCGGGCGGCGTATTGCTTGCTGTACTGTTTATCATACCGCTGATCTGTATTGCATTTAAGGAGCAGCTGACCGATCTTTGCGAGAAGAAAAAGCCAGCCGAAGAGACGGGTGCGGTTATGATCGTTGTACAGGCACTGTTTGAGCTGATAGAGGTACTTCTTAGCTACTTCTCCAATACGATCTCGTTCGTGCGTATCGGTGCATTCGCTGTCAGCCATGCAGCCATGATGCAGGTCGTTATGATGCTTGCAGGAGCAGAGAGTGGCACACCGAATATCTTAGTTGTCATTCTTGGAAATATTTTCGTTTGCGGTATGGAGGGATTGATCGTTGGTATTCAGGTACTTCGTCTGGAATACTACGAGATGTTCTCACGTTTCTACAAGGGAGACGGAAGAGAGTTCGAGCCGTATAACGCAAAGCAGTAAGGCATAGGATTGAGGAAAATAATAAAGCTGAACTGTTAAGTTTGACCATTGAACTAATCATTGGGTCAGACGATAAAGTTAAACGATAGTATTATAAAAAACACATTTACAAAGCAAATATAAAGCAAAGATAAGAGGAGGATTTTCATCATGTTAGTTAAAATCACATTATTTGCAGCACTGGTATTAAGTATCGTCGTTCCATTTGCATATTTCTTAAGCGGAACAAAGAATAAAGCGCGTTATAAGCTCACAATTGGCACAAATGCAGCAGCATTCTTCGGCATCATGTTAGTCGCTTGCGGCTTCATGTTCAGCGGAAACGCACAGGCAGCTGAAACAGCAGCAGAGACCGCAAGTGCAGCAGGCAGCCTTTCCACAGGTATGGGTTATCTGGCAGCAGCTCTTGTAACTGGTCTTTCCTGTATCGGTGGTGGTATCGCCGTAGCAAGTGCAGCAAGCGCAGCATTAGGAGCAATCAGTGAGGATTCTTCCATTCTTGGTAAGTCCTTAATCTTCGTAGGTTTGGCAGAGGGTGTCTGCCTGTACGGTCTGATCATTTCCTTCATGATTCTTGGTCAGCTGTAAAAAACGTATATTGTTTGCGGGGCGTGATACTAGGCTGAGTCCTGAGGTGGAGGTGCTTTACGAGACGGGACGTTGTAGCGGGCCCGTTGTCAAAATACACTTACGTTGAAAGCGTGTAGTGGGGACCCGCGGAGTTGGGCCCGTCGACAAAGTCACTCCACCGAGTGGACTCTTCGTAGAAAAAGAACGCGAACAGTAGCAACAACGTCAGGAAAGGCATAGTTCAATATGAAAATATATTTGGTCAGTGACAATGTAGACACCCTCGTGGGCATGCGCCTGGCCGGAATTGAAGGCTGTGTTGTTCACGAACAGGGTGAAGTAAAGGAAGCAATAGACCGTGCGCTGGAAGACAAGGAAATCGGTATTCTGCTGCTGACAGAAAAGTTCGGAAGAGATTATCCGGAACTGATCAATAAGGTGAAGCTGGATCACAAGCTGCCGCTGATCATTGAGGTTCCTGACCGCCATGGAACAGGTCGCAAGGCTGACTTCATTACTTCCTATGTAAACGAAGCGATAGGATTAAAATTGTAATCACACAGGGGACAAAGCTTAAGAGCAATTGTGCTTGCACAAATTGCTTTTGATATTTTGACCTCGCCTAAACAGAAGAATGGAAGGTGATTTAGTTGACACTGGAAGAGAAATTAAACCATTTTATGGATATATCCGTTCAGGAAACTACAGTGGAAATGGATGCCTCGCTGAAGGAATATCAGGCTGCGCTTGACGCACAGTTTGAGGAGCGAAAAGCTATGATTCTTTCTCAAGAAGAAAAGGATCTGGCGGTTGAAGTGGAAGCTGTAAAGAGAAAAGGAAATCAAAAGCTGGCACATGAGCATCTTGTAAACAAGCGCGCTTTAAGTCAAAAGGAGACAGAGCTTAAAGAGAAGCTGTTTAAAGAGGTTGCCGAGCTTGTAGAGGAATATAAAAAGACACCTGAGTATGTTGAGGTGATTAAGAAACAAATCATTGATGCAAAGGCATTTGCAAAGAATGATGACATTATTATTTATCTGGACCCGGCAGATGCATCTAAGAAGCATGATCTTGAGGAAGAGACAAAGTGCATCTTGACGATGAGTGAGTATTCATTCGGAGGCGGTATGAGAGCTGTTATTCCGGCAAGAAATATCCTCATCGACAATTCCATGGATTCAAGAGTTGCAGAGGTTCGTAACGAGTTCCAGTTTGACGGAGGTGAATATGATGGCCGCTGATGTTAAAGGAATTATCTATGGTATTAACGGACCGGTTATATATATTAAGGGACGAACCGCTTTCCGTATGGGAGAGATGGTTTACGTCGGACCGCAGAAACTGGTAGGAGAGGTCATTCGTCTTGACAGTTCAAGAACTACCATTCAGGTCTATGAGGAGACAACCGGACTAAAGCCGGGCGATGAGGTTTATTCAACAGGAGCAGCCATCTCCGTAACACTGGCACCTGGTATCCTTCACAACATCTTCGATGGTATCGAGCGTCCGCTTAGCGAGATTGCAAAGGCAGGCGGCATGTACATCACCAGAGGTTTGAGCGTAGATGCGCTGGATCGCCAGAAAAAGTGGAAGGCACACATCACAGTAGAGCCTGGACAGCACGTATTTGGCGGAACGATCATTGCAGAGGTTCAGGAAACTCCAATGATCGTTCACAAGTGTATGCTTCCGCCGGACACAGAGGGTACGGTAGAGAGTGTTGCCAAGGATGGTGAGTATACCATTGATGATACGATTGTTACAATTATTCAGAATGATGGCACTAAAAAAGAGCTGTCTATGACGCAGAAGTGGCCAATTCGTGTACCGAGACCTACAAGCAAGCGTTATTCCGCTTCTGAGCCGTTAATCACAGGACAGCGTATACTTGATACTCTGTTCCCAATCGCAAAGGGCGGTACAGCAGCTATCCCTGGCGGATTCGGAACAGGAAAGACTATGACCCAGCACCAGATTGCAAAGTGGTCTGACGCTGATATCATCGTCTACATCGGATGCGGTGAGCGTGGAAACGAGATGACTCAGGTCCTTGAGGAGTTCTCCGAGTTGATCGATCCTAAGAGCGGCAATCCGTTGATGGATCGAACCGTTTTAATTGCAAATACATCTAACATGCCTGTTGCAGCGCGTGAGGCAAGTATCTACACCGGACTGACACTGGCTGAGTATTACAGAGATATGGGCTATCATGTAGCCATCATGGCAGATTCCACATCACGTTGGGCAGAGGCTCTTCGAGAGTTGTCCGGTCGTCTGGAGGAGATGCCGGCCGAGGAAGGTTTCCCGGCTTACCTGGCTTCTAAGCTGTCCGCGTTCTATGAGCGTGCCGGTATGATGCAAAACTTAAACGGAACCGTCGGAAGCGTTTCTATCATCGGTGCTGTATCACCGCAGGGAAGTGATTTCTCTGAGCCTGTTACACAGAATACCAAGCGTTTCGTTCGCTGCTTCTGGGGACTGGATAAATCCCTTGCTTATGCAAGACACTTCCCGGCAATCCACTGGTTGACTTCCTACAGTGAGTATATGCAGGATCTGACTCCGTGGTACAACGCAAATGCAGGAAAAGATTTCGTTGCGAACAGAAACCGTCTGATGGCAATCCTTAATCAGGAGAGTGCGCTTATGGAAATTGTAAAGCTGATCGGTTCTGATGTCCTTCCGGATGATCAGAAGCTTACACTGGAAATCGCAAGAGTTATTCGTCTGGGATATTTACAGCAGAACGCATTCCATAAGGACGATACCTGTGTTCCAATTGAGAAGCAGGCAAAGCAGATGCGTGTTATTTTGTACCTGAATGACAGGGCAAAATCACTTGTCATGATGGGTCATCCAATGAGCGTCTTAAAACAGAGCAACATTTTTGACCGCGTTGTCAATATCAAGTATGATGTGCCGAATGATCGCCTGGATATGTTCGACCAGTATATGAAGGACATTGACACATTCTACGATGAAGTCATTGAGAAAAATGCGTAAGGAGGAGCCGTTATGGCTATTGAATATTTAGGTTTAAGTCAGATCAACGGTTCTCTGATTGCCATTGAAGGCATGAAGGATGCCGCATATGATGAAGTTGTTGAAATTGTAGTAGACGGAAAGCAGAAAAAGCTTGGCCGTATTGTTGCCTGCTATGAGGATAAGGCCATGATTCAGGTATTTGAGGGCTCTGAGAACATGTCTCTGACAAACACTCATACCCGCCTGACTGGTCATACGATGGAGCTGGCACTTTCTCCGGACATCTTAGGACGTACCTTTGATGGTATCGGCCGTCCGATTGACGGACTGGGCCCGGTAAACGCAGAAATTAAGCGTGATGTAAACGGACTGCCGTTAAATCCTGTAACAAGAGAGTATCCGCGTAACTATATCCGTACCGGTATCTCCGCAATCGACGGACTTACTACACTGATTCGTGGACAGAAGCTGCCGATCTTCTCTGGAAACGGTATGCCGCATGACCAGTTAGCCGCACAGATCGTAAAGCAGGCTTCTCTGGGTGACAACTCAGATGAGAAGTTTGCAATCGTATTTGCCGCTATGGGTGTTAAGTATGATGTTGCTGAGTTCTTCCGTAAGACTTTCGAGGAGAGCGGTGTAAGTGAGCACGTTACCATGTTTGTAAACCTGGCAAATGACCCGGTAGTTGAACGTTTGATCACACCTCGTATGGCGCTGACCGCAGCTGAGTATTTAGCATTTGAGCAGCACATGCACATCCTGGTTATCCTGACCGATATGACATCCTTTGCAGAGGCACTTCGTGAGGTTTCCTCATCTAAGGGCGAGATTCCTTCCCGTAAGGGTTATCCGGGTTATCTGTATTCTGAGCTTGCTACGATCTATGAGCGTGCCGGAATCGTGCGCGGTATCAATGGTTCTGTTACCCAGATTCCGATTTTGACTATGCCAAATGATGATATCACTCACCCGATTCCTGACCTTACCGGATACATCACCGAGGGACAGATCGTTCTGGACAGAAGTCTTTACGGAAACAATATTTACCCGCCAATCAGCGTGCTGCCGTCTTTGTCCCGTTTGATGAAGGATGGTATCGGTGAGGGTTACACCAGAGCAGATCATCAGTCCGTTGCAAACCAGCTATTCTCCTGCTACGCAAAGGTAGGAGATGCCAGAAATCTGGCAAGCGTTATCGGTGAGGATGAGCTTTCTGATCTTGATAAGAAGTATCTTGCATTTGGTAAGGCATTTGAGAGTCACTTTGTTGGACAGGGTGAGCATGAGAATCGAAGCATCATTGAGACGCTTGAGATCGGCTGGGATCTGCTTCGTATGCTGCCGAGAGAAGAACTCGACCGTATTGATACCAAGATCCTTGATGTTTACTATGACAAGAAGGATGCAGATGCTGCAAATGCAGAGGCAAGTGCAAAAGCAAACTAATTGTTCCTGCTGATGTAAATGCTGATGTGGCAAATGATAACGCTGCAGGCAGTGATAAGAAGCAGGCATAAGCTTTGGAGAGGAAGGCGCTATGAATATAAATATGTTCCCTACAAAGGGAAATCTGATCGCAGCCAAGAACTCGTTAGCGCTTGCCAGACAGGGTTATGACCTGATGGACAAAAAGAGAAACATCCTGGTGCGAGAGATGATGGAGCTGGTTGATCAGGCATCCACCATTCAGACTGAGATCGACACGACCTTTAGTGCGGCATATGAAGCGCTGCAGCAGGCCAATATCGAGATGGGTATTCATATGGTGCAGGATATTGCGAAGACCGTTCCGGTGGAGAATACCGTAAAGATCAAGACACGAAGCATCATGGGTACCGAGATTCCGCTTGTGGAATACGATAAAAAGGCCAGTGAGGGAACGCCGAATTACGCATTCTACAGCACCAGAGTCAGCCTGGATGAGGCACAGAAGGCCTTTAATCGTGTAAAGGAGCTTACCATTAAGCTGTCCACGATTGAGACGTCTGCGATCCGTCTGGCAACGAACATCAAAAAAACCCAGAAGCGTGCAAACGCGCTGAAGAATATCACGATTCCGACCTATGAGGCACTTGTAAAGAATATTACGAATGCACTTGAGGAGAAAGAGCGTGAGGAGTTCACGAGATTGAAGGTTATCAAGGAGAGGATCTCTTAATCTTTTGCGAGAGAAGTTTTAAGTGATTTTTATGTAATTGATTTAACTTTTATTGGCACCCCGGTAGTGTTTGGCTACCGGGGTGTTTTTGTGTGTTGGAGTGGCCTCCCGGAAGATTATGGAAGGCGGAAGTGTTTTGGGTGTAGCCCGCGAAGTTAGTGAAGGACGCTAGGATGCTGGGTGTAGCCCGCGAAGTTAGTGAAGGGCGCTAGGATGCTGGGTGTGGCCCGCAAAGGTGGTGAAGGGCACCCTCGCCGGAGTGTTTGTCGGCGTCACTTTTCAGCGATGCCCACTACGTGCCTTTTTATCATACGTTATTTTGAGCAGCTCGCTTCAACGTTCCGCCTCGTAAATCACATCCGTCTCGATGCCCATTTACGTTGCGAGAGTGCTACTTTAAAGTTCTTGTTCTGAAAGCCAAGTTAGGTTACAGATAGGTATTTATCGAACAAAGTGTTACAAAAAAGCTTGACCAGTACATTCTTAGAAGCTAAAATCTGGAACGGAAAATCTTTCTGGGATGTCGAGCAGGATATGGAATGGGTAGATGATTAAATAAAGGAAGTGCCGAGAGCAATTAAACTTTCAGCACTTCCTCTTTTTGTTTTTATAACTTCTGTTCAAGCTCCATCAGCTGAGCAAGCATCATGCGAATCTGTTTTTTCAGATCATCTGTCTGTAATTCCCGTCCCAGAAGAATATAGTTCAGTGACACACCAAAAAACATTGCCATCTCAATAACTAAATCTATGATATAAAAGGAAAAATTACTAGCAATGTTGCTTCTGTGATTGAGATGATTATAAAAGAAAAGCCAGATATTTAACACGCCGTGAGCAAGAAATCCCCCACCTCTATAGGTGGCGGGATGAATTGCGTTTGACACGGCGTTTCTTGACTTCTGTATTCCGTGGTATTATAATCT
>CAVCPW010000094.1:0-3150 GCA_963604075.1 Anaerovoracaceae bacterium
GAATATGAACAGACCTAAAACCATTTGCCAGCGATTGTGCTGCATTTTTGCCGACTGAATACAAGTCTCCCATAGCAGATTTTACACGGCCATCAAATCCGCGTGTCTCTGATATGATATCATTTAAAGCCGTTCTTGTTTCCTGTGGCCATGCGCTCAGAACGTCCTTGATCGTATCATCCATCGCACTCCATGCATTTACAGTATTCTTTTTGATGGTTGCATTTGCGCCCATCTGTATAAGCATACTTGCCATGTTTGCAATAGCCGACAGAAGCATACTTCCAAGAGAATCCGATACACTTGAATTCGCATCGCTCCATGCACTATCCGTATCATCTGCAACAGTTTCATTTGTTCCTGTTATATCGCTTTCAATATCATCAAATGCATCTTTGGCTTTTTTGCTCGCTGACTCACTGCTGCTTGATACAGAATCCTCAATACTCGCAAATGCATCTTTGGCGTTTTGGCTTGCTGATTCACTACCATTTGTTACGGAATCCTCAATATTCGTCCATGACTCTTCCGTCTGCGCTGCCATATTGCTATTCGATGCATTGATAGCTGTGGAGGTTTCCTCTGCGCTTTCACTTAGATCGCTCATGCTCTGCGAAGCATCATCCTGTTTTTGCGTTAGTGTATCAAGTTGATTTCCGGTTTTCTCGTAGGATGCTGATATTTCATCAAGGCAATCATTTGCCGCTGAAATCGTATCATTCAGTTCACCTTGCTTGGTCTGTGTGTCCTCAATCTGCCGTCCAAGTGCATCTACATAGTTCCACTGCTCATCTGTCAGTTTTGACAGTGCTTCATTCGTTGCCGCAGTCTCAGTTTCTGTTCCAGTTACATAGGCTGTAATGGTTGCTATTTCTTCCTCTGTGAGTCCACTAATGCCTGCTAAATAGCTAGACATGTCATTCTGCATTGATTTTAATTCAATGTTAGAATTTGCAAGTTCTATGTTTGCCTGCTTCAAGACCTCAATATAGCCTGCTGCTTCTCCTTCCAGTTTCTGTGCATTGATAAGTTCTAGCAAAGCATCTTTAGACCCTGTGTAAGCAGTTTCTATACCGCCGATTTCATCCGCAATTGCTGGTGCATATTCTACGATTTCGTTGTAGTAGCTTTCAAGTAACGTCTCCTCACTCATTGATAGGTCATCTCCATTGAGTTTCTTCTGGTTCAGTTCCATGAACTTGTCTACAATGTCCGTAATATATTGGTAATCAGCCTCTGCGTTCTTTGGAATATTTTCTATTGATTCACCTATGTTGTCGATAGAATCTGCCAGGCCATTCAAATAATCTTCGTATCCAGTCGTGGTATTATTCTGTGTGACATCACCTAAAAACGATGCTATACCTGTTCCAAATGCTGCTATTGCTACCGCTGCTGTCAAATAAGGATGTGCAACCGCTGCTGCGCCTAACGAAGTAAGTCCCGCCCCCACCTTAGTCAGTATGCTTCCTATAGCGGACATACCTTTATATGCCGCCAATGCACCTACTAGTACTGTGAGTCCTGCTCCTACTCCATTCCATACACTTTCCGGAACCAGATCGACCGCCTCTGCCAATACCTTAAGTGCTGCACCAAACAAATTAGTTGCTGCCGCAAGACCTTCTCCTATCTTAAAATACTGAATAAAGTTGATTGCACCCTGACCAATGCCTACGACCATCTTTGAAAGCACGCTATAGAAACTGTTAAGTGCGCTATTCAAGAAATCCCAGTCGACATTGTTGTTAAACTTTGTCACTTCGTCGACTAATGTTGGTATGGCACTGCTCATCGTCCATGTAGCAATCGGCTTCAAGAAGGATTCGTAGAAATTCATCTTGTCAGTCCATACAAACTTTGCAAGGTTCTGCAAAGATGTATAAAAATCTGCAAGCGATCCTCTCAATCTGTCCCAGTCAATCTCGTTCAGCAAATCATTTGTGATGTTGAAAAATCTTGGAAGGCCTGCATCATCACTTAGGTACCACTCGCCCATTGGCTTTAAGAAGTTGTTCCAGAAGTCCTTGATCGTTCCCCATGTAAATGATTCTAGCTTTTGGAAACCATCATTGTACAGATTCTTGATTGCGTCCGTGGTTGGCTTAATCAGTTCCAACAGTTTTTTAAAGGAATCCGACAGTTCGTCTATGACGGTATCCCCTTCTGAAAGTGTTCCAAAGTCGACATCTCCTCCACTGATCAGACCGCCAGTGTTTCCTGATCCGCTTCCTCCTGATCCATTTCCTCCTGATCCATTTCCTCCTGATCCGCTTCCTCCTGAGGTACTTGATGTGACTTCGCTCAATTTATTTAATTGGTCGAATCCAAGCAGGCTGTTCATTTCCTTCGCTGCCTGTTTAGCGGCATCTCCTACTGCTCCAGTATTGTCTGCCAGTGTTCCGGCACTATCAGCAGCATCTGACAGACCGCTTCCTGCATCGTCTGCCGCTGATGCCAGACTTGAAACTCCATCTGACGCATTTTCTGTAATTCCACCTCCTGAGGACGAGGAATTTCCGGTAATCAGTGCCGTAAAGCTCTTAAATGCCTTCGCAACAAGATCGATCTTTTTTAAGAGCGCATTGACCTGAATGATGATTGGGTTGAACAAGTTGATAAAGCCTTGTCCAAGGCTTGCCTTTATGGACTGAATACGTAAGTTTAAGATCCTCGTCTGATTCGCCCAGCTAGTCGCTGTGTTGGCGAAGTCTCCCTGAGCCAGCGACAATTGATTCATGACAAACTTGTAACGCAAGGCAACCTTCTCTTGCTCTGTCATTTCAGAGGTTGTGACGCTCATTCCCTGTGCCAGCGCATATGCATCAAGTGCATCCTGAGTCATTACAATTCCAATGTCTTTGAGTGATTCCGTTTCGCCTGTGAATACGCTCTTTAGCTTTGTGTATGCCTCGTCCTGTGTGATATTGTAAAAAGAGGCTACATCTCCGGCTAACCCTGTCAATGCAGTTGACATCTGGTATGCTTCGTTCTCGGCAAAGCCAAAAGATGTTGCCATAGCTCCAAATGTACCGACATAGCGTTTCGCCATCGTCTCTGAAAGGCCGAACTGGTCAGCTGCATTTTGTGCAAATGTGTCCACACTGTCAGACATGGTTGAAAATGTCACGTCAACGACATTTTGAACCT
>CAVCPW010000095.1:0-2717 GCA_963604075.1 Anaerovoracaceae bacterium
TATTAGAATAATTCATGGCTCTTATATGGAGGTAACTGCGCGTACATTTTATCAGGGAATCAATACGGATGACTATGTGCAGATTACGCTGACAGATGAGGAAGATATTCCGGATGGAATGCAGAAGCTTCGCACGATTTATCCGAATCTGCTAAGCTTAACATATGATAATCAGAGAACAAGGACACAACAGGCAATCGAACCGCAGGAGGTCATACAAAAAAAGACAGAGAAAGAGCTATTTGAAGAGCTTTACGAAAAACAGAACAACCAACCGATGAGCGAAGAACAGCAGCGATTTATAGAGGAACTTTTTGCACGATTAAAGGAGGAGATAGTATGAGACCACAGAGGTTGATCATCAGCGCATTCGGACCATATCCAGGTGAGACAACAATTGATTTTGAACAACTTGGAACGCAGGGATTGTATCTAATTACAGGAGATACCGGTGCAGGAAAAACCAGTCTTTTTGATGCCATAACATTTGCATTGTACGGGGAGGCTAGTGGTGCAGTACGTGATCCGCAAATGCTTAGAAGCAAATATGCAAAGCCAGAGACAAAAACGTATGTGGAGCTTGTCTTTTGCTATCAGAAAAAGCAGTATCGTATTAAGCGAAATCCAGAATATCAGCGACCAAAAGGACGAGGAGCTGGGATGACTCTGCAACGTGCAGAAGCTGAGCTTGAGTATCTGTCAGAGTCGGACAGACAGGTTGTGTCAAAATCGAAGGATGTGACAAAGGCAGTGACTGAGATTTTGGGATTGGACTATCGTCAGTTTACGCAGATTGTCATGATTGCGCAAGGTGATTTTCAGAAGTTGCTTCTTGCAGATACGGCGACTCGAAAAGAAATTTTTAGAAGAATTTTCCATACAGAAAAGTTTCAGCAACTGCAGGATGCGCTCAAGATGGAATTAAGCAACCAAAAAGAAGCATATGAAGATTTACGAAAAGGAATCAGTCAAGAGCTAAGTACAGCAGTTTGCCCGAATGGTTCGATGGATGATGTTGAGTGGAATAAGTTAAAGAAGAATGAATTTGATGGTCAGACGCTTAGGGCGATTGAATTAATTGAAGGATTCTTGTCATTAGGAGAGGAACGATACCAGACGCTCAAGCAGAAGGAAGAACAGATTCTAGACAGACAGCGCATTATTGCAGTACGTGAAGAGAAGCTCCAGCGTTATGAGGAAACGCGCGAAAATTTAAGCAAAAAAGAACAAAAGTTGGAAGCACTTTTGCCAAAGATAGCAGAGGCGCAGGATTTTTTGCAAGAACAGATAAGACAGCAGCCAAAACAAAAGGAGTTGGATGCTCAGAAACATCGTTTAAATCAGGACAAGCAGGTATGCGAAGCCATTCAAACGGCAGAAAAACAATTGGCACAGGATAAAATAGGATTGCAATCCAAAGAAGATGAGCAGCAAAAGCAGGCGCAAAGAAAAGAAGCGCTAATGCAGCACATTGAAGAGTTAAAACAGAAGCTGGAATTGGTAAAGGATTGTGAGGTTAAGCATTCTCAGGCGCTTGAGCAGAAAAGGCAGATTGAGCAGCTTCAGACGCTTTATCTGGATTACAAGAGTGCCTGTGAGTGTAAAACGGAACAGACAAAAGCAATTACACAGCAGGAACAGTTGTATGCCCGGTTTGAAGAAATAATTCGTCAAAAGGAGGCGCTTAGTGAAAAGCTTAAGAGTTGTGATATTCTTCTAGAACAGAACAAAGCGCAAATACAGGAGAATAGTCATAAGCTTGAAGAATTGACCAGATTAAAAGAAAAGTTAAAAGAAGAACAAGAGCAAGAGTATGCTTATATACAGCTTCGAGAACAGTGTAAAACCTGCATGACTGTCTATGAAAACAGACAGTCTGAATGGAAAGTGGCATGGACAGACTATTTGAGTGCACAGGCAGGAATTTTGGCAGATCAGCTTGCAGAGGGACAACCGTGTCCAGTGTGTGGTTCGATTCATCATCCTGTACTGGCGGCAAAGAAAGAGCAGACAGTTAGTCGTGAACAGCTGGACGAAAAGCGAAAAAGGGCAGATGCGGCGCAAAAGAAGGCTGAACAAGCAGGAGCTGTGGCGAAAGCACGCTATGATCATGTTCAGAAACTGCGACAGACAGTGCTAGCAGAAGTAACAAAATGGCAGAATCGTGAAAATATTTCGCTATCAGTTCCAACTTGCAAAAAAGTCATTTTGTTACCTATTAATACATGCGAAGATGCAGAGACCATTTTGGAGAATAGTTGTAAATTGCTTGGTCAGGAAAAAGAACAGCTGTTGGCCAGACAGGAACAATTAGTGCAGCAAAGTAAGTTATATCATTGCACAGAAGCAGAACTTATAAAAGTGCGGGAAAAACAGCAGCTTACAGCAGAACAGCTCCAAAAGAAAAAAGAAGCATATGCGGCGCAGGTGCAGCTGGTAAAAAGCATTGAAAAACAACTTTCGCAGATGCAGGCACAAAGTCAAATGCAACTACAAAGTGAGCTTGAATTGGGAGTTTTGTATGAAGAAAAAAAGAAGCAGGTCGACAGGTTTCAGGAACAGATAGTGCAAAAGGAGAGAATGCAACAAGATCTTTCAAAGGAGCAGACCCAAAAGGAAATGGCGGATGAAGCACTCTTACAGATGGAGCTTGCAATTGAAAAAGAACGAGCGACACAGAATGAGCGTGAAAATCGGCTGAGACAAGATTATAATGC
>CAVCPW010000096.1:0-31686 GCA_963604075.1 Anaerovoracaceae bacterium
GCCGAAAGCAGATCATGGAGGAAATGTTAAAGCGCGACGGCATTGAAGTAAAGCCTGGTGCAAAAGAGTTTCTTGCATGGTTGAAAAATCATAACATACGCTGCATGATTGCCACGGCAACAGATCTCGAGCGCACAAAGCGTTACCTGGAACAGGCCGGGCTGGCACCGTATTTTGATGAGCTTATCAGTGCCGCCATGGTAAAAGAAGGAAAGCCGTCTCCTGATATTTATGAACTGGCATGCAAGAAAGCCGGACGTGCGCCAAAAGACTGTATCGCAATCGAGGATTCGCCAAATGGTGTACGTTCTGCAGCTGCGGCCGGTTGTCATGTTTTTATGGTGCCGGATTTAAGTGAGCCGGATGAAGAGACACGCGCGCTGTGCGATGGAGTGTTTACAAGCCTTGTGGAGTTGAAGAAATATTTTGTAAACATTTCTTAAGTTGAAAGAAAACACAATTTGCGGTATCATATGACAGATGGAATCAAATATTTATGAAGGGGGAATCAATATGGAAGTAAAAGACAGAAAAGAGATTAATGTAAAAGATACATGGAACCTGGAAAGTATTTATGCAAATGATCAGCTGTGGGAGGAAGACTATGCTGCACTCGGGAAGGATGCAGAGAGCTTCGCTCAGTATAAGGGTACGATTGCGGCTGACATTCGACAGATTCCGGTTGTTCTGGATGTATATTATGGACTGACGCGCCGCTTAAACAAGCTTAATGTATATGCAAAAATGCGTTTCGATCAGGACACGACCGACAGCACCTATCAGTCTATGTCCGCAAAGGCTAGTGCTCTTGGTGTAAAGCTTAACGCAGTCAGCGCATTTATGGAGCCGGAGATTCTTTCCTACAGCAAGGAAGCACTCGAAAAAGCACAAAAAGAAGATGAACACACTGCTTATTATAAAAGAAAAATTGATGAGATGCTTCGCGGACAGGAGCATACTTTAGATGCAGAAAAAGAGGAGCTTCTTGCGGCAGCGGGTGACATGGCAGATGCACCGGCTGATATTTTCAATGTGCTGATGGATGCTGATATGAAGTATCCGGATGTTGTGCTGGCAGATGGAACCCGTCTTCCGTTAACAAATAGCACCTACATTTCCTATATGGAGTCTCCAAACCGCGAGATAAGAGAGTGCGCATTTAAGAACTTATACGGACAGATTGCCAGCTTAAAGAATACGTTTGCAGCGATCTACAGCGGAAACTTAAAGCAGGCAAAATTTTACGCAGAATCCAGAAGGTATTCCTCTGCACGCGCCATGTATATGGCAGATTCAAACGTGCCGGAGAGTGTTTATGACAATTTGTTAAGCGCCGTTCACGAAGCACTTCCGATGATGTACCGCTATGTTGCTGTCCGTAAGAAAGTGCTCGGAGTAGACAAGCTTCACATGTATGATGTGTATACTCCAATCTTTGCAGCCCAGACCAAGACTTATGAGTTTGAAACCGCGAAGGAGATGGTACTTGAGGCATTAAAGCCGATGGGAGAGGAGTATCTTAGCCATATCCGTGAGGGCTTTGCAAATCGCTGGATCGATATTTATCCAAATAAGGGTAAGAGAGGAGGAGCGTACTCCTGGGGCTGCTACGATTCACAGCCATTCGTGCTGATGAGCTATACTGGAAATCTGGATAGTGTTTTCACACTGATTCATGAGCTGGGACATTCCATTCATTCCTATTACTCCAGAAGTGCGCAGGATTATGCATATTCTGATTATAAAATTTTTGTCGCAGAGGTGGCATCTACCTGTAATGAATCTCTTTTGATGCATGATCTTCTGGAAAAGACAACTGATAAGGAAGAGAGAAAATATCTGTTAAATCAATATCTGGACAGCTTCAAGGGTACGCTGTTCCGTCAGGCAATGTTTGCTGAATTTGAGAAGACAGCACATGAGTATTGCGCACAGGGCAAGGCATTGACAGCAGACTCACTCAGCAATATGTATAATGAGTTGAATCAGAAATATTTTGGTCCGGATATGGAGAATGATGATGAGATTGCATATGAGTGGATGCGCATTCCTCATTTCTATACACCATTCTATGTTTATCAATACGCAACAGGTTACTCGGCAGCCGTTGCACTGTCCGCAAAGATTCTTAAGGAAGGAAAGCCGGCAGTCGATGCATATATGAGTTTCTTAAAGGGCGGATGCAGCAAGGATCCAATCGATCTGTTAAAGATGGCAGGCGTTGATATGACAACATCAAAACCTGTAGCTGACGCACTTGCACTGTTTGGTAGTCTGGTAGAAGAACTGGAAGCACTTGTCTGAAAGGCTGGTGAGACATGACACAATATGAAGCAATAGGCAGACGCCGTTCTGTCAGAAAGTTTCAGATGACAGCGATTGATCCACGTATCATGAAGCAGATCAATTGTTTTATCCAGACGCTAGCACCGCTGCACCCGCAGGCAGCATACCGGATCGCCGTTGTGGAGGCATATAATACGCAAAAGCATGTGTTTAAAGGAAAGTTTCTGGTGGAGGCACCGTATTATCTGGTGCTTTCCGCCAAGGCACATCCGTTTGCAGTGGTAAATGCCGGGTATGTGATGGAGCAGATGGTTTTGTATCTGGTAGCAAAAGGCTTTGCCACATGCTATTTAGGTGATGCAAAGCAGAAGTCGGATCTTGAACAGTATCAGCCTATGATTGTTGTCGCGTTTGGAAAGGCTGCGGTCTCGATACCGAAAAAGCCTGCTGCTCGAAAGAAGATTACTGATCTTGTGTATCAGGCGCCAGTGGCGTCGCAGAATGCCAGAAAAATCATTGAGGCTGCAAGAATTGCGCCGTCGGCACTCAATCTCCAGCCGTGGCGTTTTCTGCCAGAGGACGGAAAAATTCATATTTTTATGAAAAAAGATGGTTTTGTGCAGACAAAGCGCATGAAGGAACTGACACAGTTGGATATGGGTATTGCCATGTGTCATATGGCACTAGCAGCGGAAGAACTGTGGCTGGATTGGCATCTTTCCATGGAAGGACCGGGAAACGAGCCAGTATGGAAGGGCTGTAAATATGTGGCAACGCTTTACTACGAGACGAAGACATTTTAGATAGGAAGCTCTGACTTCTATAAGTTGGAGTAGTTCACGTGAATTGAACATAAAGTGGCAAGAAGTTCCACGCTTCCAAAGCAGCGGGATAAATAGAAAGCAGACAGGCGACGATGAGTATTGCAAGAAAAGAAAAAAAACTAATGGTGGTATTTCCAACGACCACAGATGCCATGCATATGCAGCAGGCGGCGACAATACATAGCTTTCCGGGGCGTATGGTTCCGCTGCCGGGCAATATTGAGGCGGGCTGCGGTCTGGCATGGTGTACAGACCTTACTCAAAAAGAGCATCTTATGGTATTAATAGAAGAGCTTGGAATACACACGCAGGGTTTTTATGAACAGGAATGGTGAAAGGAATTCATATGAGAAACTGGAAAATGAAAAGCAGTATAATGCTGCTTGCAGCAGTCATGATATTTGCATCTGGCTGCGGCAAAAAGGAAAATGATGTGGCAAATCTTCCGCAGACGCAGGAACAGGCACAGGAAAGTGAGACTGAGGCACAGACTGAAGCGCAGACAAAGGCACAGACCGAGGATGAGAAGCTTCCGGTTCCGTTAGTGCCAGGTGAATCAAGCGCGAGCACTTCATCTTCTGCATCAACAGAAGAAAGTTCTCAGACGTCAGCGTCCTCATCTGCTGCATCAGCATCATCATCTCAAGCTGATTCTGCGCAGGCCGTAGATGGCTATGAGCAAAGAGACGAAGAGGTATATGCAATGCAGAAGGTTAATATCCGTGAGGCGGCAACGACTGAATCTGCAAAAGTGGGGTCTCTTGAGGCAGGCGCATCCATACATCGAATTGGTTACAGTGCTGATTGGAGTCAGGTCGAGTATAACGGAACGACTTGCTATATCGCGAGTGAGTACCTTTCAGATCAGGAACCACAGACAGTAAACCAGCAGGTACAGGCATCGTCAGGTACCGAATTTTGGAGCGGCGACTTAAGCACACTGAGCACAAATGTATTCAGTGGAATTTCGGATTATACTGACCGTGATGCACTAAATGTGCCGAATGGCTGCTATTATCTGACAAAGCTATATGGCAAATATAATGCAATTTTCCTTGAGGATACATCAAAGAATGTAATCTATCTGACGATGGATGAGGGTTATGAGGCTGGCTATACCCCGCAGATTCTTCAAACGCTTCGCGAGAAGAATGTAAAAGCAACTTTCTTTATCACAAAGGAATTTTATGACAGCAATCCAGAGTATATTCAGCAGATGATTGATGATGGTCATACCATCGGAAACCACACCTGTACTCATCCTAATATGCCAACGCTTTCTCTTGAAGAGCAGACAAATGAGATCATGGTGCTGCACAACATTATCAAGGAGCAATTTGGATACGAGATGAAGCTGTTCCGTTTTCCTGAGGGATCTACAAGTGAGCAGTCTTTAGGTCTGGTTGAGAGCCTTGGCTATCGAAGCGTATTTTGGAGTTTCCACTATTTGGATTACAACACTGATGCACAGAAGGATCCGGCAGAGACCTTACAGCTTTGTATGGACAGCATTCATCCGGGTGCGATTTATTTGCTTCATGCAAAGTCGGCGACGAATACACAGATATTAGGAGAGTGGATTGATGCTGTACGCGCTGCTGGATATGAGTTCGGTGGAGGACTGCCGACTACTTGGTAATCCGGAAGTTTTAGTTTTGTAGAAATTGGATGAAGAATATTATCTACAGTGCTAATAGTCAATGATATTCGCAATCCGTTTTGCTACTTGCACTTTTATAAAAAAATATAGCAAAAGACCCTTCAGGCAGAAAAATCTGCTTGAAGGGTCTTTTTTACATATTTAAAACTTAACCTAAGTGGGCGTTACTTCTCAGCGCGAAGGAATGCCTCGTAGCCACGGCAGGTCTCGTAAACATCGATCTTGCTTACAACCTCCCACGGTGCATGCATGTTCAATACCGGAACACCACAGTCAATAACTTCCATGTTCAGGTTTGCAAGGATATAAGCGATGGTTCCGCCACCGCCCTGGTCAACCTTTCCAAGCTCACTTGTCTGGAAGAATACGCCAGCATCGTCCATAACTTTTCTCAGGTAAGCGATGTATTCTGCATTTGCATCATTACAGCCGCTCTTTCCTCTGGCACCCGTGTACTTATTGAAAGTAAAGCCTTTGCCACAGAATGCACTGTTCTTTCTTTCATTTACCTCTGGATAGTTCGGATCAAATCCGGCACTTACATCGGAGGAAAGCATCTTGGAATTCTGTAAGCAGCGACGAAGAACCAGGTCACTATAGGAAGCGCTTGTAAGTGCAATCAGCTCAGCAACCATGTTCTCGAAGAAACGGGAATGCATACCGGTAGCACCATTGCTTCCAACCTCTTCCTTATCAACGAGCAGACAGCAGCTTGTATGTACCGGGTTCTCTACCTTAAGCATAGCAGCTAAAGAAGTGTAGGAGCATACACGGTCATCATGACCATAGCCCATGATCATGCTGCGGTCTAAGCCATAATCTCTTGCCGGACCAGCCGGAACGACCTCAAGCTCAGCAGAAAGGAAATCCTCTTCCTCAATTCCATACTTTTCTTTCAGCATAGAAAGGATCAGATCCTTAACAGGTTCCTTGCAGTCATCAGCGGCATCCATAGCCGGGCGGCTTCCGATAGTTACATTAAGTTTCTCACCATCAATTATCTTTCCAGCTGTCTTAGACATCTGATCTGCAGCCAGATGCGGCAGAAGATCGGAGATACCAAGAACCGGATCAGATGGATCCTCACCGATGACAACCTTAGCAACAGTACCATCCTTCTTTGCAACTACTCCGTGCAGAGCAAGCGGAAGAGCTACCCACTGATACTTCTTGATACCACCATAGTAGTGGGTGTCAAGCAGAGCAAAATCCTCATCCTGATACAGCGGATTCTGCTTAATATCAAGACGCGGAGAGTCGATATGTGCGCCAAGGATATGCATACCATTTTCCATTGGCTCAGTACCAATCACAAACAGAGCAAGGGTCTTTCCTTTATTGTTTGCATAAACCTTATCACCAGCCTTTAACGGGGTGCCGGCTTTGATACAGTCATTTAAATTCTTGTATCCAGCAGCCTTAGCTAAGCGAATACTTTCCTCTACACATTCACGCTCAGTTTTGCAGTCAGAGATGAACTTGATATAATCAGCGCAGAGTGCATTTACCAAAGCGAGCTTTGCTTCGTCACATGATTTCCATGCATTTTTACGTTCCATAACAAATACTTCCTTTCTTTTCTTCATTTTTTTTCCGCAGATCATGCCATAAAGCAGCGGATTCGTCCAAAATGATTCTACGGATAAATTCCTCTCTATTATACCATAGGCAGGAATGTTTGTCACGAAGCAACTAAAATCAAAAATAAAAATCTAAAAAATTGCAAAATCTTATTGAATTATTTGCTCAAAAACGATACAATGTTAAGCGGCAGAAGATGGTTTTAACCATTCATAATAAAACCATTCAAATAAAATTAAATGGAGGACGAATATGAGTACAACATCACAGAATTCAGCAAGCAGCCGTATCAGTGCTCTGCTTGATGACAACAGTTTTGTTGAAATCGGCGGATCAGTTACTGCCAGAAATACCGATTTCAATTTGCAGAACAAAGAAACACCTGCAGATGGAGTATTAACCGGATATGGTACCATTGAAGGTGCCCTGGTTTATGTTTACAGTCAGGACGCAAGTGTTCTGGGCGGATCCATCGGAGAGATGCATGCAAAGAAGATTGTAAAGCTTTACAATCTGGCAATGAAGGTTGGCGCACCGGTTATCGGTCTGGTAGACTGTGCCGGAATGAGACTGGAGGAGGCTACCGATGCATTAGAGGCATTTGGTAAGCTGTATGAGTGCCAGGCACTTGCTTCCGGAGTAGTTCCACAGATCACAGCAATTTTCGGAACCTGCGGCGGCGGTATGGCAGTAGTTCCGGCTCTGACTGACTTCACATTCATGGAGGCAAAGAACGCAAAGCTGTTTGTAAACTCTCCAAACGCATTAGAGGGTAATAAGACTGAGAATACAGCAACAGCAGCATTCCAGAGTAGCGAGGCAGGTCTGGTAGATGTAGTAGCGCAGGAGGATGAGCTGTTAGAGAGCATCCGTACCTTAGTAAGCATTCTTCCGGCAAATAACGAGGATGATCTGTCCTATAGCGAGTGCACCGATGATTTAAATCGTGCATGTTCTGACCTTGAGGCATCTGTTGCAGATCCGGCACTGACTCTGCCGATGATCTCTGATAACAGCTTCTTCTTCGAGGTAAAGAAGGATTATGCAAAAGATATGGTAACCGGTTTCATCCGCTTAAACGGAAATACCGTAGGTGCAGTTGCAAACCGCAGTGCTCTGTATGATGAAGAGGGCAAGGAGGCTGAGACCTTCGATGGTTCATTAAGCGCAGAGGGTGCTGAGAAGGCAGCAGAGTTCGTAAACTTCTGCGACGCATTCTCTATCCCGGTTCTGACTTTGACCAACGTTACAGGTTACAAGGCAACCAAGTGCCAGGAGAAGAAGATCGCAAAGGCAGCTGCAAAGCTGATTTATGCATTCCATGATATGACTGCTCCTAAGGTAAATGTAATCGTTGGCGCAGCAAATGGAACAGCATCCTTAGCAATGAACAACAGTGCAGATATGACCTATGCTTGGCCGCAGGCTACCATCGGCATGATGGATCCGGTAAGCGCAGCAAAGATTATGTATGCTGACGAAATTGCTGCAGCAAAGGACAAGAATGCTCTGATCAACGAAAAGGCAGCAGCTTATGCACAGCTTCAGGCAAGTGCAGAGTCTGCAGCAAAGAGAGGATATGTTGACAGCATCATCGCTCCGGAGACTACCAGACAGATCGCAGCAGCTGCATTTGAGATGCTGTTCACAAAGAGAGAGGACCGTCCGGCAAAGAAGCACGGTACCGTTTAATCCAGAAACACAGTACCGTGTGAACATATCATTGGTGAATGATATAAAAGACATCATGTAATATCATGAGAATATTGTTAGGGTGTCATGAGAATCTCATCAAAGATGTGTGTACGGGGTGGAATGAGAGGTAGATATGAAAAGAAAGTTAGCAGTATTATTAAGTGTGCTGCTGTGTGCATTCGGGCTGACTGCATGCTCCTCATCCAGTGCTTCTGATAATTCTGGTGAGGATATGGCTGTCTATAAGACAGAGGCAGTCGAACTCATTAACAGCTATGTAAGTGAGAAAACAGTTGACGAATTAAAGGCAGAGGCGGTTGACGACGATGAGGCAACTGCACTTGAGGAAGGCTTCAGTGCATGGGAAGATGCAAAGGAAGAATTCGGTGAAATAAGTGAAGTTAAAGAAGACTCTGCTGATGTCAGCTATGAGAATCAGAATAAGCTTTACGTTGTTGATGTAGATGCCAGCTTCGAGAAACGCGATGCAGTAATCACGATCACTTTTGATAAGAATGGCAACGTAAATTCAGTCGCATTCAACGGTGTATATTCACTCGGTGAGAAGATGGCGAAGGCAGCCATGAATACCGTTATGGGTCTTGCAGTTGTATTTATTATGCTGATCTTCATCAGTTTAATCATTTACTGCTTCAAGTTTGTCCATGAGGCAGAAGAAAGAGCAGCAGCTAAGAAGAAGGTAGCTGAGCCTGCACCGGCTCCGGCGCCTGCAGTTGCAGTAGAAGAGGCAGTAGAAGAGGAAGAAGATGACCTTGAGCTTGTAGCCGTTATCGCAGCAGCGATTGCAGCAAGTGAAGGTACAGATCCAAACGGCTTAGTAGTTCGTTCAATTAAGAGAGTTGGCAAAAGCAACTGGAAAAGAGCATAAAATGCAGCCGCCAAGCGGCAGAAGGAGATTAAAATGAAGAATTATACCATTACTGTAAACGGCAATGTATATGAAGTAACTGTTGAAGAAGGAACCGGATCCGCAGCAGCTGCAGCACCAAAGGCAGCAGCACCGAAGGCAGCACCAAAGGCAGCTAAGAAGGCAGCAGCACCGGCTGGCGCACAGGGCGCTGTAAAGGTTAGCGCTCCAATGCCAGGTAAGATCCTTGGCGTAAAGGCAAAGGCTGGCGACGCTGTAAAGAAGGGTCAGGTTATCGTTGTTCTTGAGGCTATGAAGATGGAGAACGATATCGTAGCACCTCAGGACGGAACCGTAGCTTCTATCAATGTAACAGAAGGACAGTCTGTTGAGTCCGGTGCTGTACTTGCTACACTGAACTAATGAAGCTCCTACATAAGTAGGTAAATCCTGCATAGGCAGGAAATATACGGGAGGAATTAGACAATGAGTTATATAATTGAAACATTAGGCAATCTAATCCACCAGACCGCGTTCTTCAATTTGTCATGGGGCAACTTGTTAATGATCCTTGTTGCACTGGTATTCTTATATCTGGCGATCAAGAAGGGATACGAGCCACTGCTTCTTGTTCCGATTGCATTCGGTATGCTGCTGGTAAATATGTATCCTGACATCATGGCAAATCCGGAAGACACTTCAAATGGCGTTGGAGGATTGTTGCATTATTTCTACATCTTGGACGAGTGGAGTATTCTGCCGTCTCTGATTTTCATGGGTGTCGGTGCGATGACAGACTTTGCTCCGCTTATCGCAAACCCTGTCAGCTTCCTGATGGGAGCGGCTGCACAGCTTGGTATTTACCTTGCTTACTTTATGGCAATCCTTATGGGATTCTCCGATAAGGCAGCAGCAGCTATCTCCATCATTGGTGGTGCTGATGGTCCTACATCTATCTTCCTTTGCGGTAAGTTAGGACAGACACAGTACATGGGACCTATCGCTGTTGCAGCATATTCCTACATGTCACTTGTTCCGATTATCCAGCCGCCGATTATGAGACTTCTTACCACTGAAGAAGAAAGAAAGATCAAGATGGAGCAGCTTCGTCCTGTATCTAAGTTAGAGCGCATCCTGTTCCCAATCGTCGTAACAATCGTAGTTGTATTGATCCTTCCAAGTACTGCACCTCTTATCGGTATGCTGATGCTTGGTAACCTGTTCCGCGAGAGTGGTGTTGTTAAGCAGCTGACTGAGACCGCTTCCAACGCACTTATGTATATCGTAGTTATCCTTCTTGGTACATCTGTAGGTGCATCTACCAGTGCAGAAGCATTCTTAAAGATGGATACCTTAAAGATTGTAGCACTTGGTATGATCGCATTCGCATTTGGTACTGCAGGCGGTGTCCTTCTTGGAAAGCTGCTCTGCAAAGTCACTAAGGGTAAGATCAATCCGCTTATCGGTTCAGCAGGTGTATCTGCAGTACCTATGGCAGCGCGTGTATCTCAGAAGGTCGGTGCAGAAGCAGATCCGACTAACTTCCTGCTGATGCATGCAATGGGACCAAACGTAGCCGGTGTTATCGGTACGGCCGTTGCAGCCGGTACGTTCATGGCGATTTTTGGCGTATAAAGTTCATCCGTCAGACTGTTTTGCAGAAATCTTATGCTTGCATGAAGGTTTCTGCATGACAGGATAAAACATGTTTGATATTGATAAAATTTGGAGGTAATATAATGGCAGAGCAAGTAAAAAAGCCAGTTGGGATTACAGAGACGGTCTTGAGAGATGCACATCAGTCTCTGATGGCAACCAGAATGACCACAGAGCAGATGCTTCCAATCGTTGAGAAAATGGATCAGGTAGGATACCATTCCGTAGAATGTTGGGGCGGTGCTACATTTGATGCCAGCCTTCGTTTCTTAAAGGAAGATCCGTGGGAGAGACTGCGTAAGTTAAGAGCAGGCTTCAAGCATACAAAGCTGCAGATGCTGTTCCGTGGACAGAACATCTTAGGCTACAATCATTATGCAGATGACGTAGTTGAGTACTTCGTACAGAAGTCAGTTGCAAATGGTATGGATATCATCCGTATTTTTGACTGTTTCAACGATCTGCGTAACTTAAAGACAGCAGTAAATGCAACCAAGGCAATCAAGAAGGAGAACCCGAATGCTGAGGCACAGATCGCTCTGTGCTACACCTTAGGTGATGCTTATACACTTGATTACTGGAAGAAGATTGCAAAAGAGATCGAGTCCATGGGTGCAGATTCTATCTGTATCAAAGATATGGCAGGTCTTCTTGTTCCGTACAAGGCAACTGAGTTAGTTACCGCTTTAAAGAGCGCTACCAAGCTGCCGATTCAGATTCATACTCATTACACATCTGGTGTTGCATCCATGACTTATATGAAGGCAGTTGAGGCCGGTGCAGATGTCATCGATACCGCAATGAGCCCTCTGGCTATGGGTACCAGCCAGCCGGCTACCGAGGTTATGGTAGAGACCTTCAAGGGAACTCCATACGATACCGGTTTGGATATGAAGCTGCTCGGTGAGATCGCTGACTACTTCCGTCCTATTCAGGAGGAGGCTCTTAAGTCAGGTCGTATCAACCCGAAGGTTATGGGCGTAAATATCAAGACTCTGATGTATCAGGTACCGGGCGGTATGCTGTCCAACCTGGTAAGCCAGTTAAAGGAAGCAGGAGCAGAGGACAAGTACTATCAGGTACTTGAGGAAGTTCCGAGAGTACGTAAGGACTTCGGTGAGCCACCGCTGGTTACTCCGTCTTCTCAGATCGTTGGTACTCAGGCTGTTCTCAATGTCCTTCAGGGTGAGAGATACAAGATGATGACCAAGGAGTCCAAGAAGATCTTAAGAGGTGAGTTTGGACAGACTGTTAAGCCGTTTAATAAGGAAGTTCAGAAGAAGGCTATCGGAGACGAGAAGCCGATCACCTGCCGTCCGGCAGACCTTATCAAGCCACAGTTAGAGAACTTCCGCAAGGAGGCAGCTCAGTATATTCAGCAGGATGAGGATGTACTGACCTATGCACTGTTCCCGCAGGTTGCTACTGAATTCTTCAAGTATCGTGAAGCACAGCAGACCAAGGTAGACCCGACTGCTGCTGATACTAAGAACAAGGCATATCCGGTTTAATTGATGTAAATTAAGGCGATTCAGAACATTATTGTAGCTCTGGATGTGCAAACGTGTAGCTTTATAATGGACGTTTTGCAAACAGTAACTTTTGTATGGCTTTGAATCGTTATAGAAAAAGGGACTCTTGTAACTCAAGGGTCCCTTTTGCAAGAATAAAAAGGATTATATAAGTTTCTTATGAGTAAAGTAATCGTAATCGGCGGTGGTGCCGCCGGAATGATGGCTGCTATCAAAGCAGCTGCAAAAGGTCATGAGGTGACACTGCTCGAGAAAAATGAAAAGCTCGGCAAAAAGATCTATATCACAGGAAAAGGACGCTGCAATGTGACCAATGCATCCGATATGGAGACAATCATGAGCCAAGTCGTGACAAATCCACGATTTATGTACAGTGCCTTCGCTGATTGCAGCAATACAGATGTGATGGAGATGATTGAAAAAGGCGGCTGCCCACTTAAAATCGAGCGTGGTCAGCGTGTTTTCCCTGAGTCAGACAAATCCTCCGATATTATCAGCTGTTTTGCTCATCTGTTAAAAAAGGCTGGTGTGCAGATTCTTTTCAATAAGGAAGTCGCACATATTCTCACCGAAGATGGACGGGCAGTCGGCGTGTCACTTTCTGATGGAAAAAAGATGAGTGCCGATGCAATCGTGATGGCGACCGGCGGTCTTTCCTATGCCTCCACAGGCTCTACAGGAGACGGACATCGCATGGCAAAAGAGCTTGGCCATACCATAACACCATGCTACCCGGCACTTGTGCCAGTCAATACAAAAGAAGACTGGTGTCGTGCTCTTCAGGGTTTAGCACTCAAGAATGTCACATTTATGGTAAAGGATGGCAAGAAAAAATTGTATGAAGACTTTGGCGAGATGCTTTTTACCCATTTTGGCATCAGCGGTCCGCTTGTGCTAAGCGCAAGTAGCAAAATTGTCAAAAAGCTGGAGAAAGGTTCGCTTGCAGCATTCATCGACTTAAAACCAGCACTCACTGAAGAGCAGCTTGACGCAAGGATTCTTCGTGACTTCGCAAACGAGCAGAATAAGCAGTTTAAAAATGCATTAAACGGACTTTTTCCAGCGCGTCTGGCTGAGCAGATCGTTATTCTTTCAGATATTGATCCGGATAAGGAGGTCAATGCCATTACTAAGGAAGAACGCGCACATCTTGTTTCATTGACCAAAAATCTTCCATTGACCATTCTTAGCGTAAGAGGCTATAATGAAGCCATCATCACGCAGGGTGGTGTCAAGGTGCAGGAAGTACAGCCAAAGACTATGGAGTCTAAGCTAGTGCCGGGACTATATTTTGCAGGCGAACTTCTCGACATTGACGCACTCACCGGTGGCTATAATCTGCAGCTTGCGTGGTCCACAGGAAGTCTGGCAGGGGAAAGTATTATGTGATCATAAATGTCATCCTGACAATACTTTATCTAAATCTCGAGTAAAAGAACTACGAAGCATGTAAAGACGTTCCAACGATGGAATTGACAGATACTTCACAAGAACCCCTTGTAAAAGAAGTGAGAGAAAAAGGAGAGAATAAAATGGGCTTTAATATTGCAATAGATGGTCCGGCGGGAGCCGGAAAAAGCACCATCGCAAAGCTTGCCGCAAGCGAGCTGTCCTATATTTATATAGATACGGGCGCCATGTACCGCGCAATCGGTCTGTATGTGTACCGTAAGCAGGTAGCGGAAGACGATGTTTGCGCAATCGGCAAGGCAGCCAAAGAAACAGAAGTTTCCATTCGCTACATTGACAAAGAACGTCATGTATATTTAAATGGAGAAGATGTCTCCGAGGAGATCCGTAAAGAGCATATCGGCCATATGGCATCTGTGGTAGCTGCAGTGCCGGCAGTGCGCGAGCACTTATTGGCATTGCAAAGACAAATTGCACAGGAAAATGATATTATCATGGACGGAAGAGACATCGGTACATGCATTCTTCCGAATGCAAATGTAAAGATTTTTCTGACTGCTACGCCAGAGGAACGTGCAAGAAGACGTCATTTAGAGCTTGCAGCAAAAGGCAGTGACACACCTTATGAAGTCGTGCTTGCCGATATCAAAGAGCGTGATTATCGCGATACACACAGAGAAATTGCTCCGTTAAAGCAGGCTGATGACGCAGTATATCTGGATACATCGAACATGACTATCGAAGAGGCAGCTGCAAAAGTAGTTGAACTCGCAAAGGCGGCACAATAATGGAAGTCATTCTTGCAAAGAGCGCGGGCTTTTGCTTTGGTGTGCGCCGCGCAGTAAATGAAGTCTACCGTTGCCTTGAGGAGGAAGGAAATGTACCAATCTATACCTTCGGGCCGATAATTCATAACGATGAGGTAGTCAGTGACTTGAATAAAAAAGGTGTGCAGGTAGTTGATACTCTCGACGAGTTAGCTGCACTTCCTAAAGGCATCGTGATAATTCGCTCACACGGTGTCAGCCGCGACATAGAAAAACGGATGCGTGCACTCGGCATGAGAGTTATTGATATGACATGCCCGTTTGTAAAAAAGATTCATCGTCTGGTCGAGGAGAAATCTTCGCAGGGCTGCCAGATTGTCATTGCCGGAAATCCGGTTCATCCTGAGGTGCAGGGCATCGTTGGATGGAGTATTAATAGCGCACACGTGGTTCGGGATGCCGAAGAAGCGGGCTTACTTGAGCTAGATTCCGCCAAACCTGTATTTTTGGCGGCACAAACGACATTTCACTATATTAAATTTCAAAATATAGTTGACCAATTTGAAAAAAAAGAGTACAATATAAATTGCGTTAACACTATCTGCAATGCAACCAGAGATCGTCAGGAGGAAGCAGCACGTCTTGCCGCTTCGGTAGACGGTATGTTGGTCATAGGAGGGAGCCATAGCTCCAACACGCAGAAGTTGTTTGAAATATGCAAAAAGGAATGTAATAATACCCATTACATACAAACCGCTGAGGACCTAGACACTAATTGGTTTTTGACAGCAGACAGGGTGGGTGTTACAGGAGGGGCATCAACCCCGAATATAATCATTGAGGAGGTTCTACACCATGTCAGACGAATTCGGACAATTATTAAGTGAACAGAAAGAAGTTGCAATTAGCCAGGGCGCTGTTGTATCCGGCCAGGTTATTGCAGTAAAGGAAGACGAGATTGTCCTAAATATAGGATACAAAGCAGATGCTGTCATCAGCCGTAACGAGTACACCAGCACCCCGAACGCAAATCTTTGCGAGCTTGTAAAGGTTGGCGATGAGGTAGAGGCAAAGGTTGTTAAGATGAACGATGGCGAAGGTCAGGTTCAGCTGTCTGTACGTAAGCTGCAGGCTGAGAGAGGCAGCAAGGTTCTTGAGGATGCATTCGAGAACAAGACAGTATTAAAGGCAGTTGTTACTGATATCTCTACCGGTGGATTAAGCGTTGTTGTTGATCAGACCAGAGTATTTATCCCGGCAAGCCTTGTATCCGATGTTTACGAGAAGAATCTCGAGAAGTATAAGGGACAGGAAGTTGAATTTATCATCACCGAGTTCAACCCGAAGAAGCACAGAATCATCGGTAACTGCAAGGAACTTATCGTTGAGAAGAAGAAGAAGATGCAGGAAGA
This sequence comes from Anaerovoracaceae bacterium, assembly GCA_963604075.1. Classification (GTDB taxonomy): domain Bacteria; phylum Bacillota; class Clostridia; order Lachnospirales; family Lachnospiraceae; genus Anthropogastromicrobium. The sequence goes on from CAVCPW010000096.1 coordinate 15,692, forward strand.
GCTCTTCGCAAGACTTGAGGTTGGTCAGACAGTTGAAGGTACTGTAAAGAATGTTACTGATTTTGGTGCATTCGTAGACTTAGGCGGAGCAGATGGTCTGCTTCACATTTCTGAGATGAGCTGGGGCCGTATCGAGAACCCGAAGAAGGTATTCAAGAGCGGTGATCAGGTTAAGGTTCTTGTAAAGGCTATCGATGGAAATCGTATTGCACTGAGCATGAAGTTCCCGGAGGCTAATCCGTGGAAGGATGCTGAGGAGAAGTTCGCAGTTGGCAGCGTAGTTACCGGTAAGGTAGCACGTATGACCGATTTTGGTGCATTCGTAGAGTTAGAGTCAGGCGTAGACGCTCTGCTTCACGTTTCACAGATTTCCAGAGAGCGCATTGAGAAGCCGCAGGATGTTCTGTCTATCGGACAGGAGATCACAGCTAAGGTTGTTGACCTGAATGTAGAGGCTAAGAAGATCAGCTTAAGCATTAAGGCTCTTGGCTATGACGAGGCACAGGACTGATTATAATAGGATCAGAATCACCTTCGCTAGGTGAGCAATAAAAGCAATAGAAATAAAAGACCGTCGCACAGAGAAATCTGCGTGGCGGTCTTTTGAATATAGGCTCCTAAATAATTATGAGAACAGCTCTGGCGGAGCCTCCTGTGCATCTTCAGAAAGAACAGGAGAAGCACTGTGTAAGGCATTTTCTAAAACATTGTGAGTATATGCAAGGACAAAATCCGGATCATCAATATATTCTGTAAAAAGCTGTTTTGATGAATAATCCTCTTTATAAATGTCAAACATGTCCTCATGAGAGAGTGGGAGGAAGGTACTTGTTTTCCTGGTATAACAGGTAGATGCGGTTGCCTGAACACGATGTTGCGCATCAACATACTGACCTACCTTTTTATGTACGGCACGCTCCTCACCAGGGAGGTAGTAATAATCTTTGTAGTTAGCAAAGAAATATTTTAATTCGCCAATGAAAGCACGTATCTCCACGATAATCTGGTTGGCACGTATAGACAGACGGCAGAGCGGCAGCTCACATATTACAGCCACAGGTACCTTAACAGAACAGTCCACTACAACAGTCAATGAAGCGGAAGCTGCACTTAACGAATATCCGGCGAGTGTCCATTCACTGCGAAAAATATCAATATAAGAAAGTAATGGCATGATTTGCGGCATAGCCTTCAAGTCATCCTCGTTGTGAAGCAAAAGAACCTGATATAAACGCTCATCTTTTGTTTCGAGATAATCCTTGTATACAGAGATCATTTCCAGACCTGTCGCGTGATCCTGCCGCTCAATGCCAAGATAATCTTCAAGTGTGGACAGCTTAAGATTTTCAAGCTGCAGCATGGACTTTATTGGGCGCAGGTGACGATACAGATCAAAGCTTCGGATATTATCAAGGATATCTGCCTCAATGCCATAAGCTGCGGCACATTTTCTTAAAAATGGAAGATCGAAAGTTTCACCGTTAAACGATACAATAACCTGATAGTTGCGAATAAAAGAAAAAAAGTCCTCAAGAATCTCTTGCTCCGAAGTGAGTGAATCTGAAAACCACTGTCGGATATGCCATTCCATCTGCTGATGGTAGACTGCACCAATCAGATAAATAGAAGAAGTGGCAGGTGTCAATCCAGTCGTCTCGATATCAAGAAAGACAAGATCCTTTAAGGGTGCAATTGCATGAGAATCATAAAATTGCGGGATCGAAAATGTTCTACTAATAACAATCATTGAAATTCCCCCGTCTTATATAAAAGTAACAAGGCATACTAGCTTTTTAAAACAAATCTTAAAAATTTCTTACAGTATATCATAAATGAAAAGAGAAGTCAAATTGTTAATATTGGTCATTGATGCATACAAATTGGTTTGTAAATAGTAAAATTAGCTTTTTGCAAATAGTAACAGTTTATAAAAGTGCAAGTAGCGAAGTGGATTGCGAATATCCGCTTGACAAACAGTAACAGTTCATATGTCAAAATTGGCTTGAATTATAGTATGAAATAATGGTATGATATTATGGTTAAAAGAACACTGCAGTTATAACTTGAGTAGTAAAACTGACTGCAAGGGTTATTTCTATAAACGGGAGATGAAAATGACTGAGTTTTCGCAAAAGATAAACGATTTACTAGATAGACAGCCAGAGAAGCCGGCAATTATCTCCAGAATGTCGGGTATCAGCCAGGATGAAATATCGAAATATAAAAGGGGGGATCGCTTTCCTATGAACAGTGAGAAAGTAGATGCCCTTTTGTCTGTGCTTAGATGCTCTGCGGCTGTACGTAGAGATATAAAAAATACATGGAAACAGGAATATATGGCACGAAAGTACAAGGATAGCGATGCCTGGGAGTGTATGAAAGAGATTTCAGGCTTTCTCCAAAACGAAGGTCTGGCATCAGATATTAGCAGGTGCGATGAAAATAGCAGATTTTACCCGGATGGGGGGGGTTATTCGCACAAAATTAGATGTTAGAAGATATTTGGAGGCCTTCTTAAACAGTAAACAGGAGCGGCAAATAAAAATCTGGGGGAATGAGTTTTTTACAGAAGAATTATCAACGATTTCATACTCGAAAGAAACACAATACACTCATCTGGTATATTCGGAAAATATGAAGAAAACCTCAAAATGGGTTCATCTGATATGCGGGATGCTTTCAAGAATGCTTTCACACCCGCTATATCATCCGCTTATCATATATGGTAATAACGGATGGACAGGTCAGTTGTTTTCAGGTGTAATTATTTCACAGAATGAAGCTCTTCTCATTTCGGAAGATGCAGAGCATGGAATGATATTAAAAGAACCAGCACAGATAGGGATGCTTGAACATTATTTTGAAAAGATGTGTGAAAAAGCAAAGCCAATCGTTACTGCAATAAAAAGGGAAGATTGGTACAGAACAGCAGAGGACGATGCGATTTTTATACAGAGCTGGCTTGAACTTGAACGTGTGTCGAAAAGAAAAGGAATTTGCTATGTAACGACGAATACAGTGGAAGAATTCGTACAGAATAGTATTTTGTGGGATTGTCGCAAGAATAAATGGTATCAATATAAATCAAGATCAGGAAAAAGGAATATACTCGAATCAATACTTAATAACTCAAATGTGATTCTTATTGACAGTGATTTAATATATAAAACAGATTTTTCAATAGCATTTTGTGAAAATCGTTTTCTGTGTATTTCAATAGCAGGCAAAGATGGGATCAGAAGATACGAAATATGCGAGCCTGAACTTGTTAAATGGCTGGGATGCACATTAAAAGAAATCGATGGCTCAGATTTTGTAATGGATGAGCAGGAAAAACACCGGTTTATTTCACAGTTTATAGAAAGAGAGAATTGATAGATATGAGTACATTTATACAGCTGTTTGAAGAAGTGATAAAGGATAATAACGTAACTTTGCATCAGATAGCCGCGAGACTGGAGATGGAATATCATGTCTTGAATCGCTTTAAAAACGGAAACAGAAGACGTTCTGCTAAATTATTAAAATCCATATTAAATGTCGTTCCGTGTGAAATGGAAACAGAAAAAAAGCTGTATGAAGCTCTCTTTAGGGAAGAGTTAGAAAAAGTCTACGGAGACGATGCATATGAATGCGTGAAAATGATGAAAAGATTATTGAGCATCCAGTTTATGTCAAGAGACGAAGCTGATGAAAGCATAAAAATGGTTAAAAACAGCAATACAGAAAATAATCCCTCGTGTAAACTGTTTTGCAAAAGATCTGCTGTGCACGATGAGGTACTTTTGATATTAAATCAGGCACGGATAAGCCATAGTCATCAGCCCGTCATATTGTGGGGACGGGGAACAGATACACTGCTGTCAGATATTGCATTTGCCTTTCATAATACGACAACCAAGGTGGAGCATTTGTATCCTATGATGCCTGCCACAAGCAAGGGAAGCGATCTGAACAACTTAAAGCTAATGACTCAGGTAATGCCATGTCTTCGTGCAGCATTTGATTATAACGTGAAAGTCGTATATGAGGATCTTTTGGCGAAGGAGACATTTTTTCTGTATGAGTGTTTACTTCTGACTGACAAAGCAGCACTTTGGATTGAAAAGGATTATAAACATGCACAGCTTGTCACAGATCCGCAGGTGCTTGCATTTTATCGCACTAGATTTGAAGGGCAATATAAAAAAAGTAATGCAGTGCTGCGACGAAGCGTAGATATTCTTGAATGGCAAAATAATGTCCAGAAGATACAAGCACAGGGAGACTGCTGTTACCTTAGCTGGCAGCTGTGTGCGATGGAATTTATTCCTGTCGATGTCCTCGAAAAGCATATAAAAGAAGACAAAAAGGAATATCTGAGACAGGCACTTTGTGTTTATGAAAATAGGCTAAAGTCAGTCAGGGATAAAAAAAGGATTGAATACATAACTCTTGAAGGCGTGAAATATTTTGCTAATACGGGAAAAATCCTCGAATTACCGGATGAGTGGTATGAGCCATTTTCAGTAAAAGAGCGATATATGGTTTTAGAAAGCCTGCTTGACATTATTAAAAGAGAATATCATGCAGAGTGCTGCGCAGAGAATGGTGATACCCAGGAATTTGTAGTAGAGAAGAATGATAACAGGGGACGCAAGGTAAAGGATGGCAATGCCCATGGAAGTGAGGAAAAAAATAGCAATGCACAAGTCTACGAGACAAAGGATAGCAGCATACGTTGGTGCGAGACGGAAAACAAAAATCTGACGGTACAGATCCTTAATGAGAAGTATTTTAATCTAAGCTGCGGAATTGCAATACAGAGCTTTAACGAGGCTGATACATATATGTCATATTTCGAGTATGGAGGGAGGATGATTAAAGTTTTATTTTGCGAGCCTGGAATAAAGAAATGGATTTTTTGCCTTATGGAGCTATTACCGGAGAGCGGATGGTTGTATTCTTTAAAAGAGCAGGTAGATTTATTAGAAGAAATATTAGAGAAAATGTTGTGAAATATAAAAATAAAAAATATACAGCTGTAAAAAAAAGAGTATATTTTTGACGTCTAAATAAAAACATGCAAAAAACAGACTTTCTTTAACATAAAAAACAGATTAGAATAACAAAGATGTTTCATACAGCTCGTATGCAGACTATTATGAGTATGTTGTTACAAGGATGCTGTTGCAAGTATATTGTTACAGAGTACATTGTTACAGGTATATTGTACACGATATTTGATATATTGCGTACGATTATTGAAGTTGAAGATGAGAGGCATGTTCGTAAGAGCAGCTGAAAAACGGTGGGGCTTGAAAGGAGTATAGAATATGCCGGAAGATGACAACAGAGACATCGAAGACACTCAAGACGGTAAAACCAGCAAAGACGTCAATGCCATGAGAGACATTAGGCGGTTAAAGCGTTCGGAGCTTCTGGAAATGCTTATCGAGCAGTCAAAAGAAGTGGAGGCACTTAAAAATAAGGTGTCAGAGCTTCAGGAACAGCTTGATGATAGAAATCTCCATGTAGAGGAGATGGGAACGATGGCAGGAGCAGCACTTGCGCTTAATCGTATATTTAAAGGTGCAGATGACGCAGCATCTCAATATGTAGATAGTATCAAGCAGATGGAGCAGGAGAAAAATGTGGAGCTGCAGCAGCTTAGGCAGCGTACACTTGATGCCTGCGCTGTTTTGAGAGAGGACACACAGCAGTATTGTGTACGTCTTCGTCAGGAAGGCGAGGCCGCAAGGGCGGAGGTTCACGCTGAACTGGAGAAGGAAAAAGAAGATATTGAGAAGCAAAGGAAAAAGATGAAGAGAGAAATGAGAAAGAAAGCTGTTGCTCAGTCAAGGAGACTGCGCATGAGAGGCATCCCGTTATAGGAGGTGGTATCTTATGAGAAAGAATAAGAAACAACCACTTGAAGTGCCGCCGGTAGAACTTCTTGAGCAGGAGCTGCGCAGAGAGCGTTATAAGGTTAATTATCGAAATACACTTCGAAGCACCATATATACGCTGATCACGGTAGCAGCGGTAGCAGTATTGATAGCAACATTATTGCTGCCGGTATTACAGATTTATGGAACATCTATGGAACCTACTTTGACGGATGGAAATATAGTTATTTCTGTTTCCAACGCTGATTTTGAAGTAAAAGATATTGTAGCATTTTATTACAACAATAAGATCCTGGTAAAGAGAGTAATAGCGACGGCAGGACAGTGGGTAGATATTGATGAGGACGGAAACGTCTCGGTAGACGGCGAGCCGATTGATGAGCCGTATGTATTTGAGAAAGCACTCGGAGAATGCGACATAGAGTTGCCCTACCAGGTGCCTGAAGGAAGAGTATTTGTTATGGGAGACCATCGTTCAGTTTCAGTCGACAGCCGAAGTAGTACAGTAGGCTGTGTAGCACAGGAACAGATCGTTGGAAAAATTGTTTTCTGCGTCTGGCCATTGTCGAGCTTTGGTCGGGTAAAGTAAAGCCGGTATGTTTGATGAGTATGTTAGGCAGATATATCCGGAAATAATCAGTTCATCCTGAGTATTACGTCTGGAAACAGGTGTGAGCTCTTGATGTATATAATTTATGTGGGATGGATTACAGAAGAATTTGGCGCCAATTTCAATGCATCCGGACTGCATAGATAGTTCCCTTAAAAGGGGATAACACAAACACAAACAGGAATAATAAAGAAAGTGAGAAGGCAAAGATGAACAAGATGAAGAAGATCATGGCTCTGGCATTGAGCTTCATGATGGTAGTAGCAATGAACGTTGTAACATTTGCTGCTGATCAGACATTCACTATCTCTGCACCGGCTAATGATCACGTGTATGAAATCTATCAGATTTTTACAGGTGATGTAGCAGCTGATGGAGATACCCTGTCCAACTTAAAGTGGGGCTATAATGGTACAGGAACTACTGGTACTGATGTTGAGCAGAGCGTTATTGATGCACTTGAAAAGGTAAATGTAGAGGGAAAGTCAGACTCTGAGAAGCTGGCTGTAATCACACAGTATGCAAAGTTAGCTGATCCGGTTGAAACCATTAGTGGTACAAATAAAAATTATAGTGGAACTTATAAGGCAGCTGCAGGTTATTATCTGATCAAGGATCAGAATAAGAGTGTATCAGGAGCTGATACATATACAACTTACATTGTAAGAGTTGTAGGTAACGTTGGAATTACTTCAAAGAGTGATGTTCCAGAGTTCGAGAAGAAGGTTAAGGATACAAACGATACAACAGGTGTTACAAGTGACTGGCAGGATTCTGCTGACTACGATATCGGAGATGAGATTCCATTTAAGCTGACTGGTACTGTAGCAGATAACTATGATGATTACAAGGTATATTACTTTGCATTCCATGATAAGCAGGAAGATGGATTGACATTTAACAAGGATTCTGTAAAGGTTTACGTGGATGGCAATCAGATCACAAGTGGATATACTGTAACAACTGTAGCTGATGGTTTAACAGATGGTGATACATTTGATGTAACTTTAAGCGATTTAAAGAGCATTGCATCAGTAAAGGCTGGTTCTAAAATCACTGTTGAGTATACTGCTACTTTAAATGATAAGGCAGTTCTTGGAAATCAGGGAAATGTAAATACCGGAAAGCTTGAGTTCTCCAACAATCCAAATGAGGAACAGGGCGGATCAAAGAAGCCGGAGACTGGTGAGACACCAGAAGATACTGTTATCGTATTTACCTACAAGGTAGTTGTAGACAAGGTTGATAAGGATAAGAAGCCTTTGAAGGGTGCAGAGTTTACACTTACCAAGACTCTTTCTGATGGAACAACTAAGACAATCGATGTAGTAAAGGCTGACGAAGGAACAAAGTTCACATTCAGCGGTCTGGATGATGGTACATATACTCTTACCGAGACTGTAACACCAGATGGATACAATACTATTGATCCAATTACATTTACTGTAACTGCAGAGCATAAGATTGTATGGACATCAGAGGTACGTACTGCAGTGCTGACTGACCTGACTGGTGTAACTACTACTGGAACAAGTCTTGAGTTTACAAAGGATCTGGGAGCAGGTTCACTGAGTGCACAGATCGTTAACCAGAAGGGTTCTAGCCTTCCAAGCACTGGTGGTATCGGTACTACTATCTTCTATGTAGCTGGTTCTGTTCTGGTTCTGGGCGCAGTTGTACTTCTTATCACCAAGAAGCGCATGAGCGTACGCTAATAGGTATAATACCGATTGGTACGAAGAGATTATATTATCCGATGAGGATAGACAGGTTGCAATCGGATGCCTCCCAAAAGGGAGGCATCTGGATACAACCGTGAGGAGTGTCTATGAAGTGGATCAAAAAAAATATGACTACCATCTTATTGCTGTTGATTCTCTTGGTAGGTGTGTCCTTGCTGCTGTATCCGACTGTGAGTGACTACTGGAATTCATTGCATCAGTCGAAAGCAATTGCCACATATGCGGAGGCTGTGGCTGAAGTGGATGATGAACAGTATGAGCAAATGTGGGATGATGCGAGTGAATATAACCAGCAGCTTAGGGAAAAAACAAATCGCTGGGTCATGACAGATGAGGAGCGTGAGGAATACGAGTCTCTTCTTAATGTCAGCGGTAACGGAATACTCGGATATATTGAGATTCCAAAGATAAATGTTTCACTTCCGATCTATCACGGTACTGATGAGACTATTCTTCAGATCGCGGTGGGTCATATCGAGGGTTCGTCTCTTCCGGTAGGTGGAGAAGGAACCCATACTGTGTTATCTGGGCATAGAGGACTTCCTTCTGCCAAGCTGTTCACCAATCTGGACGAGCTCGTGGTGGGAGATGAATTTTATATCCGTGTACTTGATGAAACATTGACATATGAAGTGGATCAGATTCGTATTGTGGAGCCGGATGATTTGTCTGAATTAAAGATTGAGGAAGGCAAGGACTTATGTACATTAGTCACCTGTACTCCTTATGGAATCAATACGCACCGTCTTCTTGTACGCGGACATCGCGTGGAGACGAAGGCTAGTGCAAACAGCATTCGTGTAACAGCAGATGCGATTCAGATAGATCCGGAGATAGTAGCTCCGGTGGTCGCAATTCCGATTTTACTTATGTTGTTTATATGGCTGCTGTGGCATAGTCATCGCAGGAAGAAAGAAGGCAAAAAGAGAAGAGGATGATGGGAAGGAGTGAGAGTATGAAAACAAAAAGATACTTTCGGAAATTGTTTCAAAGAGCTTCAAGGGGATTTCTGTTAGCAGCCTGTCTGCTGATCATGTCTTGCATGCAATATGTAACAGTCAGCGCGAGTGAGCAGCCTGTATCACTTGAGATTGATCTGGAAGATGAGGGAACATCGATGGAAGGTGTGGTATTTTCAATGTATCGCATCACAGATAATATCGTGCCGAAGAGCGAGGGTGAAGAGCTGACATTTATGCCGGATTTTGAAGGCTGTGGCTACAAGACTTCCGTTACGACAGCGGAGGAACTTGAACAGCTTGCCAAGCGTCTTATGATCTGGATTGAGAATAAAAATGTTCAGCCTACATATACACTTGTGACAGATGCAAATGGAAAGTGCAGTATCGAGGGACTTCCATTCGGTATGTATCTGATCGTTCCGTCATCATGTGATGCTTATGGCAAGATAGAAAGTTCACTTGTATTCCTGCCAGGATACGATCAGGATGGCAATTTGCAATACAGTAATCGCATCATACCTAAGCATACTGTTCCGGAGCAGGAGACTACACCTCCTGATACGCCAACTACACCAACCACACCAACTACACCAACCACCCCGACTACACCAACCACGCCAACTACGCCTACAACCCCGACAGTACCACCATCAACAAAGAAGATCCTCGGTATCGAAGATCCTACAGGACGCATTGGTATGATGGTAGTGACGGCAGGTGTTGCATTACTGGCACTGGCGATTGTATTGATTGTACGCAGAGAATTAAAAAAATAATAGCAATACAGAAAAATAACAGTATACAATAGAAAAAATAGCAATGCAGAAAAAAAGAATAGTAAAGTAATAGAAATAGTGATTTTAAAACCCTGCTAGATTCACCGGGCAAGATTTTAAACGAAAAAATGGATAAAGATAGTATCACCGCGGCAGAAAACGGAAGCTTTTTGCCGCGGCTTGACTTTAAATACATAAAATAGTACAATGGCAGGGTGGTAATATCTAAAACGTGCGTAATGTGCAGATTCTGGAGGGTGAATGTGTGCTTAAAGGAAAAGAAAATGAGAAATATTTTAAAATTGTAGTGACAGGAGTGATTATCCTGCTGATCGGGACGATATGCTTCTTTTTGTTTTACCGTATTCGCGGTTTTGGAGCGTTTTTCAATGATCTCATTGGGATATTAGAGCCGTTTATTTATGGATTTGTGATTGCTTATGTGCTGCGTCCGACGTGCCGCTGGTGGGAGAGACATATAAGACAGTTGCTTGAGAAGGCACATATAAAGCACGCCGGAGCGATTGCATCGGGACTGGCGATTACATTTTGTGAATTACTGGCGTTGACTATTGTGATTGCACTTTTTATGCTTGTCATTCCACAGGTAGTTACGAGCATAATGTCTTTGATCAGTGCATTGCCGGATCAGTTGGATAATGCGAACACATGGCTTCATGATACGCTTGAAAAATATCCGACAGCGCAGCAAAACTGGGATAAAATGTATGCAGATTTATCCACTCAATTAAAGGAATGGTTAAATGGCGATCTGGCACCTATGCTGCAGGCATTGTTTAATGGAATCAGCAATCAGGTGGTAGGTATAGTAGGTTTTCTGAAGAATGCATTTTTGGGAGTGATTGTTTCCATATATCTACTTGCTGCTCGCAGACGTTTCAGAGCGCAGAGCAGATTGATCCTTTTTAGCATATTTAAGGAAAAGTGGGCGAAACTGATTGAGGAAGAGATTGAATATGCAGACAGAATGTTTAGCGGATTTCTGATGGGAAAGCTGCTCGATTCTTTGATTATTGGAATCATCTGTTTTGTAGGAACATATCTGATGGGAATTAAATCTGCACTCCTTATAAGTGTAGTGGTAGGCGTAACGAATGTCATTCCTTTTTTTGGACCGTACATCGGTGCGATACCGTCAATTTTGTGGCTGCTTCTTGAAAACCCGCTGCATGCAGTGTATTTTATGATTTTTATTCTTATTTTGCAGCAGGCTGACGGGAATTTTATAGGTCCCAAAATCCTGGGAAATTCAACAGGTTTGTCATCGTTTTGGGTATTATTTTCCATTTTGTTTTTTGGTGGTCTGTGGGGCTTTGTAGGCATGATCATCGGAGTGCCGCTCTTTGCCGTAATCTATGACATTATTACAAGATTGGTTGTAAGAGGACTGCGCTATAATCAAAAGGAAGATATGCTGGAAGCATATGATGATGAATATGTAAAGAAAGTCGGGAAATCGCCGGAACAGAAATAGCCAAAAGAAAAAGAATCATGAGAGGAGGCTAAAGAAGAAACAAAAAAAGAGTCAGAAGAACCAAAATAAAGAGAACCAGAAAAATAATAAAAGAATAAAAAGAATCACATGATGATAACGGAAGGGAGCAACAGTGATGGCAGTAACACCAATGCTTGAATGTAATGAGTTGACAAAAAAGTATGGCTCAGAGAAAGCAGTAAACAATCTGAATATGAAGATTGAGAGAGGACGTGTTTACGCACTACTTGGACCAAATGGAAGCGGAAAGAGTACGTTTATGAAGATGGCAGCAGGTCTTATTCATCAAAGCAGCGGAGAAATTTTGATAGACGGTAAGCCAGTAGGAAAGGAAAGTAAGGCACACACTGTATATATGCCGACAGAGTCTTATTTTTATCCTTATATGACATGGAAGGATGCAGGCAATTATTTTTCGGATTTTTATGAGGATTTTCAGCCGGAAACATATAATGAGCTTCTGGAGACATTTTCACTTGAACCGAAGATGAAGATTTCCAAAATGTCCTCAGGTATGATGGCAAAGGGAAAGGTGGCACTGGCACTTTCACGAGAGGCCAAGCTTATTATGCTGGATGAGCCTCTTAACGGCATTGATATCATTGCAAGAGATCAGATTTTGAAAAATATTGAGAAGTATTGCCATGGAGACAAGACATTTCTGGTATCAAGTCACTTAGTGGATGAGCTGCAGCGCATGACAGATTATGCAGTATTTATGAAAAAAGGCAGTCTTGTCATGAGTGGCAGAGTGGAAGAATTGACGAGTCATCACGGAAAAACGATGACAGAATTATATAAGGAAGTCTACGGTGGCTGAATAATACAAGAAAGCCTATAGTAGTTAAAGGCAGTCTTATGGTAGTTAAAAACAGTCTATAGTAGTTAAAAACAGGGTAATAATGCTTTGGAGGTGATCTAAGCATTATGAGTCAGGAGGAAAGATGTTTCGTTTATCAAAATATGAGCTTCGTAAGAATATGATTGCACTGCTTGTCTTACTGGGAGGTTTGGCAGGTCTGGAGATTGGATATTTATTTGGCGTTAAAAGCGGCAGACAAGAACTTGCGCTGATGTGGTTGGCATTTTTTGCTCTTTACGCATTGATATGTTATTTTGCTGTGTTTATTTTTGCTATTACTAACTATTACAGGGAAATTAATTCCAGAACAAGTTATCTGGTGTTCATGACACCAGTTAGTCCGTTAGGCATCATTTTATCAAAGATGCTTACAGTATTGGTGCTTGGTGTTATTTTGGCTGTAGCAATTGGTGCGCTTGGATGGTTGGATATGGTGATGTTTCTTGATCATTTTAGTGAATATCAGAGCTTGGGAGAAGTCATTATTGAGATGCTGAACAGTATTGGAATTAATACAACACACCTCGCGTCTTCGGCATTGCTTGGTACTATTGTATTTATATTATCAATATTTTCGAGTGTAGCAATACTTTATTTTTGTATTACGCTGGCAGCAACGCTTTTACAGAATAGTAAACTTAAGCTGATCGTAACTGTACTTTTGGTTGTGGCTGGTATATATGCACAATCCAAAATTGATGGCTTTATCAGTAATGCGAGCCAGATGGTTTACGGAGATTCTGTTAATTTTATGCAGGTAGTAATGCAGTCAGGGCCTTATGTGCTTGTAAATCTTGTAGAGCTGGCTGTATTCATAGCGCTTACGACATGGCTGTTAGATAAGAAGCTGTCACTGTAACTATAGTGATTTTCAAGGCAATGCTTCCAGGCGATTGCATTATTTTATTGAATTGCTATAAGAGCTTAAGAAGTTAGTATTGAATCGCTGTGTAAGAGCTATCAGAATTTTTAATTGAATCACTATAAGAGCTATAAGATTTTATTGAATCACTGTAAGAAGCTTTTATTGTGGTTGACTTTACACGTGCAAAGCAGATAGATTATAAAACAATCCAGGTATCGAATGAGTGTCAAAAGTTTTTTGGCACTCATATCATTATATGCGAGAGGAACGATTCATGAACTATGCGGAAATAAAGGAATTTGACATTGCGAATGGCCCAGGTGTGCGCATTACGCTTTTTGTGAGCGGATGCAGACATCATTGCAAAAATTGTTTTAATGAGGTTGCGTGGGATTTTAATTACGGGGCAGTGTTTGATGAAGCGATGGAAGATGTCATTGTGGAAAAGCTGAATAATGACTTTGTACGTGGCTTGACATTGCTTGGAGGGGAACCGCTTGATCCGCAAAATCAGGCAGGAGTATTAAAGCTACTGGAAAAAGTGAGAAAATGCTGTCCTAAAAAGGATATCTGGTGTTATACAGGCTATGTCTGGGAAAAGGATGTATGCGGTTGGATGAGCGAGCAATGTCCTGAGACAGCAAAAATTCTGCCGTTAATTGACGTTTGTGTGGATGGACCGTTTATTGAGGCACGCAAAAATATTTCACTTCAGTTTCGCGGTTCAGAGAATCAACGTCTGATCGATGTCCCGAAAACTTTACAGACGGGAGAAATCGTCTTGTGGGAGGGATAATGATGGAATATGTATATATAGCTGCGATGGTTGTCGCACTTGTTGCGGTTATGGTGATCGGCTTTATCTTGCGAAAGAGGCTTCACCGGTATCAGCCTGCACAGGATGGGCTGGAGTTTGAAGTTCTGTGCACACAGATTCTGACAGCGAAGGGATATGAAAATGTGGAATTGACGCCTAGAACAGGGGATTATGGTGTTGATATCTTTGCAGAGAAGGATGGTGTGCGATGGGCGTTTCAATGCAAATATTACAGCAATCCTGTCGGTGTGCGTGCAGTGCAGGAAATTTACAGTGGACGCGATTTTTACCATTGCATGGTAGGTGTCGTTATGACAAACAATAGATTTACAAAGAATGCAGTGACACTTGCCAATGAGCTGAATATTTTGCTATGGGATGGTAATGAGCTGGATAAGCTGCTGATTTGAACAACTGTTGTTGATATAAATTGATACCCAAAAGATTGAGTCTTACGGTTTTTTACCTTGTTTTTTCTAAAAAAACGCATATAATTTCACATAGAATATGATTATAATGCATTTCTATTTAAGCGTATTTTTTAACAGGAGAGCCAGCTACTTAAAGACCATTACCTTTAGGTGATGGGAAGTTCAAGATGAAAGGATTTCAATTCACATGAAGCAAAAAATCGTTTTTTTTGATATTGATGGCACATTGATTACAGAGGATGGCAATCAGACACTTCCGGAAAGTACAGTCTATGCTATTCAGGAATTACGCCGCCGCGGTCACCTTGCGTTTATCAATTCTGGCCGTACATTATTTAATGTAATTGAGCAGCCGTATATTTTACGAATTGGCTTTGACGGTTATGTATGTGCTTGTGGTGCACATATTTTATATCGCGGAGAACATTTACTTACAGCTACTGTTCCAGAGGAAGCTCATGATATTATTGTCAATGCAGCACGTCAATATCATATGGAATTAATGATGGAAGGACCGGACAACTTCTATTTTGATATGTCTATGCCAATGAATGCTTCCAGACAAGTTCTCTATGATCGTTTTCCAAACCATAGAGAAAGTGTGGATATTCCGAATAAGTGCTTTAACAAATTTGTTACCTGGGAGACGCCAAAGAGTGATACAGATGCCTTCGTAAAGGCGGTGGCACCATGGTTTACATATATCAATCGTGGTGGTGGATTTGGTGAATTTTGTATGCATGCATATAGCAAGGCAACTGGAATACAGTTTCTTGCAGATCGCTTTGGTCTGTCGCTTGATGATTGCTATGTGATTGGAGATTCTATGAATGACCTGCCGATGCTGGATTACGTGCAGCACAGTATTTTGATGGGTAACGGAACACCGTCACTTCGTTCTCATGTTGAGTATGTCACGACTGATATTCTTGATGATGGCATAGAAAATGCATTGGCACATTATAATCTTATTCCGTGATGGTATTTAACCAAATCAAGTAAGTCCCCCTGCTTTAATTGCGAAAAGCAATAAGCAGGGGGACTTACTTGTATCAGGAGGCGTGTAAGCGCCTTCTGATAAACTGCGGGGCAGTGAACTCCCCATCACCCCAGGGTAGTATTTTTTACGCTCTATCAAATCTGGCAGAGTACCACGTCCATAGGAGCGATGCACCGCATGGGCGTGGAGACTTCATTTTATAAAATATGTGAATTGTGGTTGAATTGGCAACAAAATAATAAAAAGACACGAAAAAATAAGAAAAAACGGTTGACATATCATGAGAGGAGTGGTATCATAGTCAACGTTGCATCAAATAACAGCAACACAACAACGACAACTTGAAAACAACTTAAGAAAATGAATATATGAAAGTAATAATTTATTAAGTTGAAAATAAAAATAAAAAAGTTGAAAAAGTTGTTGACAAATGCTTGATGCTGTGGTAATATATAGAAGCTGTCGCTGAGACAGACGATCTGATAAGGATCATAAAGATAAGAACCTTGATAATTGAACAGTATAA
>CAVCPW010000097.1:0-9131 GCA_963604075.1 Anaerovoracaceae bacterium
CCTTTGCTCAATACGTAAACAGCAATGTAGTTCTTTGTGTCGGTATGTTCGTAGTAGGACAGGCGTTATTTGAAACAGGCATGGCAAACAAAATCGGAAGTGTCGTTACCAAATTTGCCAAAACGGAAAAAACACTGATCATCGCGATCATGGTCATTGTCGGTGTGATGTCAGGCTTTTTATCAAACACCGGAACAGCAGCCGTACTGATTCCTGTTGTATGCGGAATCGCAGATGAATCCGGCTACTCAAGAAGTAAGCTTTTAATGCCGCTTGTATTTGCTGCGGCACTTGGCGGAAATCTTTCCATCATCGGAGCGCCCGGCAATCTGATGGGTGTAAATGCATTACAGGAGATGGGACTTCCAACAAGCTTCTTTATGTATGCTCCTGTCGGTATTCCTATGCTGATCATCGGCATCCTCTACTTTGTCTGTATCGGTCATCGTCTTTTGCCGGACAAGACAAACACAACTGATGCAGTTCAGGTACAGAACGATTTCAGCAATGTACCAAAATGGAAGCAGAATGTATCTCTTGCTGTACTTGTTGCTGTTATCATCGCCATGATCTTCGAGGATGAAATCGGTATCAGCATTCAGCTTTCATCCTGCATCGGTGCTGCAATACTTGTTCTCACGAAAGTAATCGACGAAAAGGCAGCTCTAAAATCCATTGACTTACAGGTAGTATTGCTCTTTGGCGGCTCCCTCGCACTGGCAAAAGCACTCGATGTTACAGGTGCCGGAAATCTGATTGCAGATAAAATTGTCGGCTTTTTAGGCACAAGTCCGGATCCTATGGTATTGCTTCTTGTTATTTTTATCGTTACATGCACTATGACAAACTTTATGTCAAATACCGCTACGACAGCCCTCATGGTTCCGATAGCTGTATCACTTGCCAACAATGTGGGCGCAGATCCGCGCGCCGTTGTCATTGCCACTGTCATCGCAGGTTCCTGTGCCTATGCAACGCCAATCGGTATGCCGGCAAACACCATGGTTGTGGGACTTGGCGGCTACCGCTTTAAGGATTATGTAAAATCAGGTCTTCCATTAATCGGACTTTCATTTGTAGTCTGTATGGTTTTACTGCCAATCCTGTTTCCATTCTATCCATAATATTATCAAGCGGCTATTTGCAATCCGCTTCGCTGCGCAGCTCTGCACCGAATAGCTGCTTTGCAGTGCAAATCCCCTTTGGGCTTACTTGATTCGATTTTCGATTAAAATAAATATATACAGACATGTTTTATGCTGATTGAAAGCGCCCAAAACACTAATTTAATAAAATAAATGGAGGTAATCAATTATGACAAACGAAAATGGAGTAAAACAGCTGACAGATATGGTGGCAAGCTTTGTTGATCACATCAGCAAGAAACTGCCGGATGACGTAGTAGCAAAGCTTGAGGATCTGGCTTCTAAGGAAACCGCCCCACTGCCAAAGGTTCTCTATGAGACTATGACAAAGAATCAAAAGCTGGCTGTTTCATTAGACCGTCCAAGCTGCCAGGATACCGGTGTCCTTCAGTTCTGGCTCAAGTGCGGAACGAACTTTCCATACATCAATGAACTGGAAGTTCTCTTAAAAGAAGCTGTCGTACAGGCTACTTTCGCTGCTCCGCTTCGCCACAACTCTGTTGAAACTTTTGATGAGTATAACACGAAGAGAAATGTTGGTAAGGGTACTCCGACTGTATGGTGGGATATCGTTCCAAACAGTGACCAGTGCGAAATCTACGCTTACATGGCAGGCGGCGGCTGCACACTTCCGGGTAAAGCAATGGTTCTGATGCCGGGTGCGGGTTATGAGGGTATTACCGATTTTGTTCTTGACCAGATGACAAGCTACGGATTAAATGCATGTCCTCCGCTTCTGGTTGGTGTCGGCGTTGGAACTTCCATTGAGACTGCCGCATTAAACTCCAAGAAGGCTCTGATGCGCCCGATCGGCTCCCACAATGACAACGCAAATGCAGCAAAGATGGAGCAGCTGTTAGAGGACGGTATCAATAAGATTGGTCTCGGACCGCAGGGTATGGGTGGAAATTACTCCGTTATGGGGGTAAATATCGAGAATACCGCTCGTCATCCATCTACCATCGGTGTTGCAGTAAATGTTGGATGCTGGTCTCACCGCCGTGGTCATATCGTAGTAAACCCAGATCTGACCGTGACATGCGATACCCACTCTACATGGAAGTTTAACGCATAAGAACCAGACTGCAAGCAGATTACGAATGTTTTTGAATATTGCGAGAGTGCAAAGTACGTAGCAATCTGGTATCAAAGGGGTCAAAATGCCTTTTGCCCCCAACATCATGATATTGAATTTGCAATATTTGATTTAGAATGTTCGATTTAAATAGAATTTAAAATTCAAATTTAGGATTTAAATCAGGATTTCAGAAACGGAGGAAAGAATTATGATAGAGATCAGAGGAGACAAGAAGGTTCTCGTTACACCTGTAAGTGCAGAAGATTTGGCTGATATTAAAATCGGTGATATTGTATGGCTGGACGGCGATCTGATGACCTGCCGTGATGTTGCTCACCGCCGCCTCGTTGAATATGGCAGAGAGCTTCCGTATGATGTTCGCAACAAGGCAATCTTCCATGCCGGTCCGATTGTTCGCAAGAAGGACGGCACTGAGGATGAGTATGAGATGGTATCCGTCGGCCCGACTACTTCCATGCGTATGGAAAAATTTGAGTATGAGTTTACCCAGCATACTGGTGTAAGAGTCATCGTTGGAAAGGGAGGCATGGGACCAAATACAGAGCGTGCCTGCAAGGAATTTGGTGCAATCCACTGTGTGTTCCCAGCCGGATGTGCTGTTGTGGCTGCAACTGAAGTTGAGCGCATTGCGGAGCATCACTGGGATGAACTTGGCATGCCGGAGACACTCTGGTGCTGCAAGGTTAAGGAATTTGGTCCTCTTATCGTATCCATCGATGCACAGGGACGAAATCTCTTTGAGGAGAACAAGATTACCTTTAATGAAAAGAAGGAAGAAGCAAAGCAGGATATCTATCCAAATGTAAAGTTCATTAAATAAGTAAGTTGTAACAATAAAAAGGCTTAGTTCCGCCGTGAAAACGGCATTTCGATAATCCGAACCTAAAAGAAAGAAAATGCGCTCCGGTGTAATCACCGCGAGCGCGTTTTCTTTCTATCAAATCTGGCATTCATCCACGTCCATAGGAGCGATGCACCGCATGGGCGTGGAGACTTCATAAGTTTTCTCTGTGTACGCTTTATTTTTCGATTTGCCGGCTGGAACTATGATGCTTACGCAGCTGACATTCATATACCTCACTTTTATCCATTTTTCTGCTGAAAAAATTTTTCTGCTGACCGTTATCACCGCACTCCACTCCTGGCTCCAAATACGGGTCGACAAGCGTTGGATACTTCTCTGTCACGGCGCGGTAAGCCTCACAGACAGGAAGCACAATGGTTCCCTCGCCCAATACCTCTGCCATATGCTGATATCATGTCAAATTTTCTTTTGCCATATCCTCATTGGTAAGCGTCAGTGTATACGTAGTTCCATCCTTTTCATATTGATCTCCTACGTTTCCTTTTTTCCAAGGCTTTACACCCATGTTTTGAAGGAAACCATATTTGTATGCATGAGGTGCCCACAGCGCGAGCGTTGCCTGCTTCTTTTTGGCTTTTTCTAAGAAAATTTGCGCACCGCGAAGCATGGTTTCCCGCTGGGCATAGAGCACTTCACCCGATGCGTTTTTCTTCTTTTCCACCGCCTCATCGCTGTTTCCTGCAATGACAAAATAATCGTAATAGTCATTTGCATCAAGCATCGCATCACACTGGGCGGCACGTTTTCCACAGCCCTCCGTGACGCCTTTCCTGTTTTGTTTTCTGTTTCCTTTGAATGCCAACTCTCTCCTGCTGTCAGCGACGTAATGTAATACTGATTTTTTGTACACATGCACATTCCGATGCTGCCGCATGATTTGTTACCGTGACAGCAATCTCATTGATGCGAAAGGGATTCTGATTTTGAATCACGATATCTGTATCCTGTCCATTTTCTGTATGAACTGCCTGCACAGAAAAGCCATATGTTTTGACGGCATTAGTGCCATTATGGGTGTCATGATCAATGCCCGGACGCTTAAGCCTAGCAAAAGACATATCCGTAAATGCAGCCTTTCCATCCTCCGCGGCCAACACGATGTCATTTCCCGGCTGCGATTTCTGTTCTCCTGTTTTTTCTTTTCTTCTCATTCATTCCCTGACTTTCTATTTTTGTATCGACTGCAGCAGTCGCTATCTTGAGGTTTCTGTCCCGCTTCTTCAAAAAAAGTCGAAGAATTTAAAGCGATGGGGTGTACATTGTTCGTTTAAGTTTTCTCTTCCTCTGCCCTTAACGTCCATCTGGTCTTTTTTTCGATGTGACATCAAAAATCGTACTTATTCTTATTCCAATTTTTTCAATCTCTTATTCCGTTTTCTTTTCCTGACCGGATGCCTCTGCCGCAGGTGCCTTCGCATCACGTTCTTCTAAAAACTCAAGCATCTGCTTGTACTCGCTCTGGGTTGCAGATGGGAACGGTGCATTTTTCTTATTCATTGCAACATTTGCCGCAGACTTCTTGATCGGCTGAATAGTTCCGGCACCGCCCACACAGCCGCCCGGACATGCCATACCCTCGAGCAGATAGCCGTTATATTTTCCGGCCTTTGCCATCTGCATCATCTTACGACACTCATCAAGTCCCTGTGCGCAAACCACATTTACCTCGCGGTCTGGATCAATCTGGTGAATTGCATTGACAACGGCATTTGCAACACCGCCTGCAACAGCAAAGTTTCTTCCATCTCCACTGGCATGATGGAGTGGCTCACCTGCCTGAATATCATCAAATGAAACGCCCTTTGCCTCGAACATGCCCATGACTTCCTCAAAGGTGAGGACAAAATCGATATCACTTCTCACACTTCTTCGGCTTGCTTCAAGCTTCTTCGCCGCACATGGTCCAATGAAAGCCACCTTGCAGCCTGGATCTGCCTTCTTAATCATACGTCCAGTAAATACCATCGGTGTCAGCGCCATGGAAATACAATTGGCATACTTTGGAAACTCCGTCTTTGCCATAACCGACCATGACGGACAGCATGATGTTCCCATAAATGGAATCTTCTCCGGTACTTCCTCTAGGAAATCCTTTGCCTCCTGAATGGTACAAAGATCGGCTCCTGCCGCAACTTCTACTACATCAGCAAAACCAAGTTCTTTCATAGCCGCACGGAAACGCTCCGGCGTCAGCTTCGTTCCAAACTGTCCGATAAATGCCGGTGCAACTGCCGCATATACTCTCGTACCTGCCTTCATTGCAAGGATGGTCTGGAAAATCTGTCCCTTATCAGCAATTGCGCCAAATGGACAATTTACAAGACACATACCACAGGATACGCACTTGTCGTAATTGATATCAGCTCTGCCATACTCATCACTGTGAATTGCATGCATACCGCAGGCCTTTGCACACGGACGCTCCATCTTGACGATTGCTCCATACGGACAAGCCTCACGGCAGCGTCCGCAGTTGATACACTTCTCCGGATCAATTCTTGACTTTCCACCCTGCTTGACAACAACGGCTCCCTTTGGACAAACCTCCTCACACGGATGTGCGGTACAGCCCTGACACATGTTCGTAACAACGGTCTGATTATCCAGACATTTGTGACAGGCAAACTTGATAATATTTATCAGCGGCGGCTCATAATAACGCTCTGTGATGGCACTCTCGTTTACACCATCTGCTACCGGCGCATGTTCAGCAAGTGTACGATTCGGCAGACCAATTGCGAGTCTCAAACGCTCACCAACAATAGCGCGCTCCGTAAATACACTCTCTCGAAAGCTGGCCAGCTCTCCTGGCACAATCTTATATGGAAGCTCCTCCAGACGGGAATAATCACCGCCCTCATAAGCAAGTCTTGCTACTTCAGTGAAAATTTTTTCACGCATATCTGTTACATCGGTATGAATTCCTCTAACGCTCATCTCATTCTGCTCCTTCTTTGTGCTACACTGTTTTGAATGGGTGTTCCGTGAACAGTAACTTTTTTACTCATTTTTAACTTAATTTGATACGTTCTCAGTATACTCGATACCAGTTGTAAATTCAAGGAAAAAAATGATTAGCTTAAAACATGTAATCTTGTAAATCTATCCCTTTGGTGTTATACTTAATTTATATAAACGGAGCCGTCTAAAAGATTCATGGACATTTTATAATCTTTCTGGCTGCCAACATTATCACTACATACAATCTAAGAGAAAGGTTTGGGTATCTTTATGGCAAAAATATTATCCAAGCGTTATTCCGGTGTGCTTGCACACCCAACAAGCTTCCCTTCTCCATACGGAATCGGTGATTTCGGAAAAGGTGCTTACGACTTTATTAATTTCCTGACAGGAGCCGGTCAGAGCCTTTGGCAGATTCTTCCGCTCGGACACACAGGATACGGTGATTCCCCGTATCAGGCATTCTCTGCATTTGCAGGACAGCCGCTTTTAATCAGCCCGGATGAACTGATTAAGGATGGTCTTCTCTATGGCGAAGATTTAAACGGCTATCCGCACTTTAACCCGGATCACATCTACTATGGCGATGTCATTCCGGCAAAGCTGCGCATTCTGCATCGCTCCTATGAGATTTTCAAGGACTCCGCAGATCTGTGTCTGCTCAAGGAGTTTGATGTGTTCTGTGAGCAGGAAAAGGATTGGCTGGATGATTACGCACTGTTTATGGCCGGTAAGGACGCACACGGCGGCGCATGCTGGCTAGAATGGGAAGATGACCTGCGCGACCCTGACGATAGCATCAAGGCAGCATGGCGCGAGCGTCTGTCTGATGCCATCGATTATTACAAGTATATTCAGTTTATCTTCTTCCGTCAGTGGAATTCCTTACGCGATTATGCACATGTAAACGGTATCAAAATCGTCGGTGATATCCCGATTTTTGTTGCACTTGACAGTGCCGATGTATGGGCGAACCGTGAGCTGTTCCAGCTTGAAGAGGATGGCTACCCGACCGTAGTTGCCGGAGTTCCGCCAGATTATTTTTCTGCTACAGGACAGCTCTGGGGCAACCCGCTGTATGATTGGGATTATCACAAGAAAACACGTTATGACTGGTGGATGCGCCGTATTAAGGGTCAGTTAAGCATGGTTGACTATATCCGTATCGATCACTTCCGTGGCTTTGAGCAGTATTATGCGATCCCATATGGTGAGAAGACTGCAATGCATGGAAAGTGGAAGAAGGGACCGAATGAGGATCTATTTCTTCGCATGCAGGAGGTATTCGGCAAAGATCTTCCGATCTGGGCTGAGGATCTTGGTATCATCACTCCACCTGTTGAAAAGTTAAGAGATGACTTTAACTTGCCTGGCATGAAGGTATTACAGTTTGCATTTGGCAATCCGGCCGATAATGATATTCTGCCGCACCGCTTCACCACTGAGAACTGTATCTGTTACACTGGAACACATGACAACGACACAACCATGGGCTGGTATCAATCCTTGAAGCCGTCCTTACAGGATCGTGTACGCCGTTATTTAAACACCGACGGAAATATAATTCATTATGATATGATTCGTGCAGCAATGGGTTCCATCGCGCGTTACGCCATTTATCCGGTTCAGGATCTTCTTGGATTTGGAAGTGACTGCCGTATGAATACCCCATCAGTTGCTAGCGGCAACTGGGCATTCCGTTTCCGCAAGGATCACCTGACTCCTGAATTAGCAGCAAATCTTCGTAAGATGACCGAACTGTTTGGCAGATGCGAGCCGCTTGAGCCACTCGAGGAAGAGGAAGAACCGGAGGGATCCATCCAACCTGGTGAGACTGCGCCGGGGCTTGCTCCTGAGGAATAATGAGGATAAATCAGAATGATAAGAACCATACTTGTTTTAATTGTAGCCGTTCTCTACCTTGTAATCGGATGCATCCCGGCATTCGTCCTGTGGCTAATTGGCAAAATAAATCCCGATCTGAGAGACCGGGCATCTATGCATATGATTCAGTGGATTTTTGGTGTAATTCTTGTACTCAGCGGAACAAAGGTAAAATCTGAAGGTCTTGAGAATATTCCGAAGGATCGTGCCGTACTCTACGTTGGCAATCACAGAAGCTACTTTGACATCATCGCCTCCTACACTTTGCTTCCTGGCATCACCGGATATGTGGCAAAAAAGGAGATGGAAAAGGTTCCGCTTCTTCGCCTGTGGATGCGCTATATCCACTGTCTGTTCTTGGACAGAAGCAACATAAAAGAAGGCTTAAAAACCATCCTTGCCGGTGCTGAGGAAATCAAAAATGGGCATTCTATGTGGATCTTTCCGGAGGGAACAAGAAACCGCGGTGACGAAGGTTCGCTGCTAGACTTTAAAGAGGGCAGCTTAAAGATGGCTGACAAGGCTGGCTGCCCGGTGGTTCCTGTTGCAATAGCTCACTCCGCTGATGTTTTGGAAAATCATTTTCCATTCATCCACGCTACAACCATCACAATTCGTTTCGGAGAGCCGATTGACCTAAAGAGCCTTCCGCGCGAACAGAAAAAACTCGCCGGATCCTATACCAGAACACAGATTCAGGGAATGCTCGACGATATTCTTAAGAATGCCTGATGTGTCCTGGCAGGCATCACAAGATGCTTTGTTAGATGCAACGGCAGTAACACTATTCAAAGCTGCTTTCGACGCATTGTCAGAATCATCATTCGAAATGGTTTGTATGTGATAAAAACCACATGCAATTGCCGTTTTTATCGAAGCAATATTCTCGCAGCTGCATAAAAGGTACACTTTATCGAGCTGCCAATATTCAAAACAAAATTCAATAAGTTGACTGGCTGCCTGTGCGGCCAGTCCTTTTTTTCGCCATTTGGGAAGAAGTGCATAACCTAAGTAATAGCCATTTGGAAAATCCGGATCTGTGCCTGTGACAAAGTTATCATTTGAGTCAGTGTCTTTGTCGAAAATTGCGTCGCATTTTGCACCATCACTGCTGTGAGAAGACTCTCTATATTCAAGCCCGATCCTTCCCATAAATTCATCGTTTTCATCTGCAATC
>CAVCPW010000098.1:0-13585 GCA_963604075.1 Anaerovoracaceae bacterium
TACGGACAGATATTTGTAAAATCCCTGACGGCTCACGTGGAGCATACGACAATAAAAAGCCAGTTTTCCCTTGATAGTGCCATCTTCAGTCTTAATCGCAATGAATTTCATTCTTTCAATCTTAGAGACTTCCGACGGCTCGCTGCGAAAAAAGCACTGGCTTCCTCTAGAAACTCGTTTTCTTCTTTCAGTCGGCGAATTTCCTTATCCTGGTCTTTTACGCGCTTACGAAGCATCGCAAGTTCCTCCGCAAGACTCATCGCTGATTCTGGTGTATGTGATCCTGCACCAATATCCAGTTTGCCGATTCTGGCTGCTGACAGCCAGGTATGAATGGTTCCCCCTGGAATACCTAATTCCTTAGCAGCTTTTGTAACGCCAATTTCTTTTGTAAGCTTAACCGCCTGTACTTTGTACTTTTGATCGTATTTACGTTGATTTCGTGCCATAGTTGGACACCTCCTTATTCTCTTGATTATACTATGAAATTCTTGAGAATAAACTGTCAACTTTATTTATACATCATCAGTTTCGCTGTTATCACCTTGCTTGTCAGAAATTCTATCGACAATTCTAAACAGAGACGCAAATGCACATGCATCAGTCTAATACTAATTTTCCATTTACAACATGGTAATCACGGTAGCGATGGCGCAGCAGTTTTTTTCTCATGTACGCAAACGTGTACGCTTCTCCTTTTACAGCGGTCATCTTCAACAGATATTCCAAAAGAAACCGTGTCTCATCATTCATTACATAATTTTCTTTTGCATGCGCATAATACTCCCATGCGCTGCGGCTAGTATACTTATCTTTCTGGTAGTTTCGACTTGCACTGATACGGTCAATCACCATCTCTGCAACAAAACGCTTCGGCATCTTCGCACCGATAAAGCCATCCAACGGATGTACCGCATAATCAATCCAATACTCAAAATGATGGCGGTTGCGTCCCTTATGATGCAGCCAACCATGCGAATAGCCCTTTTCTTCCTTCTCACGGTTGATCGGGCTTCGCTTTCCTCCCTCATAATATTTTACACCTGCCCAAAATTCAACTGGTGCATATTTTGACATGTCGTGCATGAGTCCCTGATAGACCAAACCGACTCGAATACAGTCTCTTGTGACCAGCCACTTGTGATGATTAATCGTATGAAGATGTCCCAAAAATTGTTTTATCATTTCTTACTCCTCTCAACAATAGTTACAATATCTTTACAACCTCGTCTCAAATCTATTGTGAATTTCTCCAGAAAGCACAACAGTCAAGCCAAAATCTTTATTTTGTCCATTTTTGTTAAAAAAAATACGAAATCGTTTTCGCTTTCTCTTGATTTTTTATTTTGTTTCTACTATACTGAGTGTAACAGGGTTTCCCCGACCGAAATTTTGGATAACCCGAAGAAAAGGAGGTTGCTATGAAGTACGGTTATTTTAATGACAGCTCCAGAGAGTATGTCATTACTACCCCAAAGACTCCTCTGCCATGGATCAACTACCTTGGCTGCGAGGATTTCTTTTCTATCAAATCCAATACCTGCGGAGGCTACTGTTTCTATAAAGATGCAAAGCTTCTGCGCCTTACACGTTATCGTTACAATAATGTTCCGTTTGATGACGGCGGCCATTACTTCTACATAAAGGATGGCGAGACTGTCTGGAATCCTGGCTGGCAGCCAGTACAGACTGAGTTAGACAGCTATGAGTGTCGTCACGGTATGGGCTACAGCATTTTTACGGGCAAGAAAAATGGCTTGAAAGCTCAAGTTACGTCTTTCGTTCCGATGGGCTACACTTGCGAGGTCAACAAATTAACTTTAACCAATGAGTCCGATAGTGTCAAGAATTTTTCCGTATTTTCTTACGTGGAGTTCTGCCTGTGGAACGCAATGGACGACATGACAAACTTCCAGAGAAATTTCAGTACTGGTGAGGTTGAACTCATGGGTTCTGTGATCATCCACAAGACTGAGTACCGTGAGCGTCGCAAGCATTATGCGATTTTTGGTGTTAATGCTCCGATTGACGGTTTTGATACTGACCGCGACAGCTTCCTTGGTGCGTACCGCGGCTATCACAATCCACAGGTTGTTGAGGAAGGCAAGTCTAAAAATTCCATGGCAAGTGGCTGGGCTCCTATCGGAAGCCATCAGATCAACGTTTCCTTACAGCCGGGCGAGACAAAGACATATATCTATGTACTTGGCTACTGTGAGAATCCGGCTGACCAGAAGTGGGAATCTCAGGGCGTTGTAAACAAGGCTCCTGCAAAGGCTCTTATGAACGCATTTGCAACTGAAGCTCAGGCAGATGCCGCACTTGATCACTTAAAGGAATACTGGTGCGGACTGCTTGGCAAGTTCCATGTTGAGTCAGACTACACAGAGATGAATCGTATGGTTAACGTATGGAATCAGTATCAGTGTATGGTTACATTTAACATGTCACGTTCTGCTTCATACTTCGAGTCTGGTATCGGCCGTGGAATGGGCTTCCGTGATTCCTGCCAGGATTTGTTCGGTTTCGTTCATCTGATTCCAGAGAAAGCAAGACAGCGTATCATTGATATCGCATCTACCCAGATGGAAGACGGAAGTGCTTACCATCAATACCAGCCACTCACAAAGCGCGGCAATTCCGATATTGGAAGCGGCTTTAACGATGATCCGCTGTGGCTGATTGCTGCAGTAGCTGCTTATATCAAGGAAACTGGTGACTACTCCATCCTTGACGAATCCGTTCCATTTGACAACAAGGAAGAGACCGCAGTTCCGTTGATGGAGCATCTTCGCCGTTCCTTCAACTTTACTGTTACTCATCGTGGACCGCACAAGCTACCTTTGATCGGACGTGCTGACTGGAATGACTGTCTGAACTTAAACTGCTTCTCTTCTGAGCCAGGTGAATCCTTCCAGACAAGTGGACCTTCCGAAGGACCTGTTGCTGAATCTGTCTTCATTGCAGGCATGTTTGTAAAATATGGAAAAGAATATGCAGAGCTTTGCCGCAGACAGGGACTGACACAGGAAGCTGCTGACGCTGACGCACAGGTAGCTGATATGTATCAGACTATCCTGACCGCAGGCTGGGACGGCGAATGGTTTATCCGCGCTTACGACGCCTATGAGAACAAGGTTGGTTCCCACGAGTGTGAGGACGGCCAGATTTTCATCGAGCCACAGGGCTTCTGTGTACTTGCCGGTGTCGGTATCAAGGAAGGTCACGCCGAGAAGGCACTTGCCAGCGTAGAAAAGATTCTCGATACTAAATATGGCATCGTTCTCTTACAGCCAGCTTACAAGGATTATCACCTTGAACTTGGTGAAGTTTCTTCTTATCCACCGGGATATAAGGAAAATGCTGGTATCTTCTGCCACAACAACCCATGGATTTCCATCGCTGAGACATGTGTCGGACATGGAAACCGCGCATTCGATGTATACCGCAAGATTTGCCCGGCTTACATTGAGAATATCAGCGAAATCCATCGCACTGAGCCGTATGTATACTCCCAGATGATCGCTGGTAAAGATGCAAAGAACTTCGGCGAAGCAAAGAACAGCTGGTTAACCGGAACAGCTGCATGGACCTTCTTAAATGTTTCTCAGGCAATCCTCGGTATCCAGCCAGATTACGATGGACTGATTGTGGATCCGTGTATCCCATCTGAGCTTTCCGGCTTTACCATCACCAGAAAGTTCCGCGATGTCACCTATACCATCGAAGTTCAGAATCCAAACAAGAGCCAGAAGGGTATCTCCAAGCTGATCGTTGACGGTGCTACCGTGGATGGCAACCAGATTCCTTACGATGCTTCCAAGAAGCAGGTTCATGTTGTTGCAGTTTTGAACTGATCTGAAACTATTAGAAAGCGTTAAATGGCAATATTTGCTTTCACCACGCTTTCCAAACTATCTTAATACATAACTCAATACATAAAGAAAAGCCTCTTTGAATACATGTTTGTAAACATGTTCAAAGAGGCTTTTTACACTATCGGACTTTTACTAACAGAAACATCTTCCGTAGCGATACCACAATTTCTTGATACGACTCTGCCGTGCTGTCGCATCAGATGCCATATCGCGATACAACTGCGCTGTCTCATCACGAAGCTCTGTTCCATATGCGTGATTACTGAATGTCAGCTCCTGCAGCAGATCCTGCAGCCACATCAGCTTATCCTGCGTCATTGTCGGGAACGACTCCTGAAGGCTAGCTGCATCTGTCGCGGTACTGATCTTTTCAAGACCTTCCACCTCGCACAGCGCATCCATTCTGGCAAGTGCATAGAGAAGTGCTTCCTTCGGTTCACCCTTTAAATGTTGTTCCTGACGCTGCAAACGCACCTTTCTTTGGTAGATGATACCAAAGAGTAATATCACAACAAAGAGAATACAGCCAAGCACGATTAAAATCACACGAATCAACAGCTGCAGGAAATGATTGTCCTTCGAGTCATCCGAATTATCCTGATTATTTTGATTGTTCGAATTACTTTGGCTTTGCTGCTGACTCTGATCTGACGTTGTCGGCTGATTCTGATCAGATGGCTGATCAGCAGCCTGTGTCTCCTCAGAGGAGCCTTCTGGTACATCTGAGGTCTCTGGTGTGGTCTCAAAGATACCCTCTACTGTTGCCTGTGGTTCTTCAGTTTCCGGCTCTGCCGGATTGGTCACATCTTCTAGCTGATCGGAGCTAATAGTGGCATCATCCGTATTGGAATCTGCTAAATCATCCTCGTCAATAAAACCTGGTGTAACTTCGATTGGAATCCAGCCAACGCCATTTACGTAGATTTCCGCCCACGCATGTGCCGACTCGTCCATAATCGCCTGCGCACCGTTCTCTGAGGTCAGATCACGCACCAGATATCCCTCGACATATCGAGCTGGGATTCCATACAGACGGAATAATAATACCGCAGCCGATGCAAAATGTGTGCAGACACCCTGCTTATTTTCATAGAGAAAATACTCGACATAATCGTTTCCGCGCGGTGTCGCGCCCGGTGTCTTTGTATATGTAGCATGTGCCTCAAGTGTCGAGCGCACAAAGGATACACAGTCTGCAATGGACGTAAACTGCCGACCCGAATACTCCTCATAAAACGAATCTAGTCCTTCTGTCGGAAGTGTCAGATAGACAGAATCCGCAAAAGCACGATAAGACGCGTCCGATGTCACAGATGCACCTGCAGTCTCGAGCTTTTGAATATTGGAAAGCCGCTGCGTATTCATGTAATACATAGAAAAGATTTCGCGATCTGTATCCTGCTTTGGATAAGCATCAAACGGATCGCCTGCCGTAAAATTCGTTAAATCTGTTCCATATGGAATGTACGAGAATGCACTATTGGCATCCACATCTGAAATAACAAGATCTCGTCTGGCAACAGATTCATCACCACTATTATAGAGATTCTCTAACACCTGATAATACTGGCTGCTTAAGCTGATTAAGTCCATTCCGGTCGCAAGACCTTCCTCATTTTGCTTATCGCTAAGCTCCTTCCAGCCGCTGCCTGTATAATTGCTTCCCACGTAACCGCGAATATAGAGCGGTGCATTTAAATCACTTGAAATATCCAGATACAAATGTGTTTCGTCGTAGTCGCGCACTTCCTTGACATTGCTAAGCTTTCCGCCGTGAACACCGCTGCTTCGGATGATATCAACCGGAAGCCAGTCCCACTCGCCTCTGGTAATCTTCTTCCAAAGCGTATCCATGCTCTTTAATAAATCGCCATTTCTGATATCCTCACGAATCTGACTCTGTGCTTCGTAGCCATCAGTAATAGCCGGTCCAATTATAAAACGGCTAAACGGAAGCAATAATAAAAACAAAGCTGCAACTACTGCTGAGATCTGCCAGCGAAGCATTCCAAATGCACTGCTGCTCATCTTGACAGTAACAGTACGCACATTAAAACTCTCGCGGTAACGACTGTACTGCAGTGAGAACATACCCACTAATACAAACAGCATCATTAAAAAAGCTGGCATTGCCGGCAGCTTTCCGACTGCAAGCGCAAGCACAAAAATCACTGCAAAGACCAATGCAGTCACACGACCGTCAAGCGAGCGGATAATTCCAAGCGATAAAATCGCTGCCAGCACAAATGTGATAAACAAAAATGTAAGTAAAAGTGATGTGCCTGAGACCGACTCGATCGCAGCAAGTGAAACCTTTGCACTGTAATACTCATTAATATAGCCCGCATAGATATTATAAAGGCCAAGCAGGCCATTAAAAATGCTGCTGTGAAAGATCACACCAAACATGATAAAAATACCAAGCACCACAGGCCATGTGATTACCCGGCTGATTGGAAGCTCCCATGCCGCTGTCATCAAAAGACAGATTAAAATGGTGCCTATTACAAGCAGCACATAATTTAACTCAATCTCATAGGTAAGAGCAAGTCCCAGCACCACGCCAAGCATTCCGATTCCAAAATAGAGAAAACGCAGCAGTAAAAACAGCCACTCATGAATCTTGCCATGTGTTCGGATTCGATCAGCCTGAACAACCTGCTCGACCAGTATGCCCTTCTCTTCATTTTCCATGAAGTTCCTCCTTCATCTATGTCCTCATGCCATTACTGTTCACAGGACACCGATTCTGTATACAAAATTCAGGTACCGATTCAGTGACAACTCAAGATCAAACCTCTATCAGCTCATGAATCTGATTGATTGTTAGAATGGACTTAGTAGTGCCGTCTGATGACAAAAATCCACCAAGCTGCTCATCCTTATTGGTATCTATACAGCTAATTGCAATCACTCGGTATAATGGTGCAGGACGACTGCTCTTATATTCATCCCAGTACAGCAGCTCAGTTTTCTTTGCACTGACAAGAAGCTTGCTCATTACAGCAGTAATATCATCCATTTCCTTGATTAAATGCTCTTCAAAACCACCATCGCCATCCTGTGAATACCAGATTATGCGGTGATGACACTCCTGAAAGCAAAGAGCTGCTGACAGTGAATAGCAAAGATCATATACTGACTGAATCTCATCAATCGTCTGATAGCGAAGATCGAGAAAAATGCCAACCGAATCACTGATTGGACGAGACAGTTCCTTGATCATCATCTGATCAAGGCGGGCCGTCATCTTCCAGTGTACTCGTGACATCTTATCACCCTGGCGGAATTCACGAATCTGATATATCTCCGCTGGATCGTCACCTGCGCGATGCTTGTCATATTCCTCACTGTCACTATCAAATCCGCGGCAAGCATCTGTCACTGCCACTTGCAGATCTAAAAGATGCGGCATAACAATGCACTCCGCCTCCGCCAAAAAAGATTTTTTTCGCTGAAACAGTCTCAGATAATCAAACAATACAATTCGACTAAACGTAACCTTTACAACACCACAATATGTAGAACAAAAAGTAAACGGTACACTGACCGTTGATCTTGCCGGTGCACGCAAATTGATATCATAGGATTCCGTTTCACCATCAAGCGTATTGCTAACCGTTACACGCACTGATGCATCGGTGATTGGAAGCCATCCCGTATTCTGAAAGCCAATTGGAATTTCAATCTTCTCCTCGCAGTCCGCCACCTGCGATCCATGACCAATCTTTACCTGAACATTCTTTTTCTGGTACCAGGTGAGTGCAAACAGCACAATCGGCAGCAGAATTTCAAATGCCAAAAACACACCTGGAACTGGACTCTCATACATAAGCGCAATATATGATGTAATCAGAACCAGTAAAACGTAGACAATTTTTCTTCCCCACATAAAAACACTCCTTTCAGGAAAAAGCAAATACAGGCCTTATAGAATTTCTACAAGGCCCGTCTTTTTTATTTTGCCTTTGGCTGAGGGATCAACTTTAAAATCTGCTCCAGAATGCCTTCTGCGGTCAAACCGCCAACCTTTGCCTTTGTATTTAAAATCAAACGGTGTGCGCAAACATCGGTAAACACGGCAGCCACATCAGCTGGAACCACATAATCACGCTCCTGAAGATATGCATATGCACTTGCCATGTGAATCAGTGCCAGTGTTCCTCTCGGGCTAACGCCAAGACTTAAATACTGGTGCTTTCTGGTTGCATTAACAAGATCTGTGGTATACTGATAAATCAGGTCATGAATAAATACCTTCTCGACCTCCTGCTTCATCTCCAGAATGTCATCAACAGTAAGAGAAGACGGAATATCGTCGACGGAGTATTCCTTCTTACTCTTCATCATGGAAATCTCATCTGCCTGACTCGGATAACCGAGGGACATACGAACCATGAAACGATCCAACTGAGACTCCGGAAGCAACTGTGTGCCGGAAGAACCAGTCGGGTTCTCCGTTGCAATTACCATAAATGGCTGTGGAACCTCTCTCTTTATAGCATCAATGGTAACAGTACCTTCCTCCATAACCTCAAGCAGCGCGGACTGTGTCTTCGGCGAAGTACGGTTAATCTCATCTGCAAGGAACAGATTGCACATAACAGCTCCCGGATAATATACAAACTTTCCGGTATCCTTCTGATACATATGATAGCCGCATACATCAGACGGAAGTACATCCGGCGTAAACTGCATACGCTTCTGCTTTAAGGACAGTGCCTTGGAGAAGGCCAATGCCAGTGTGGTCTTACCAACACCCGGAATATCCTCCATAAGGATATGACCGCCTGCAAGCATCGTACACATCAGTTTATTCAAGCTCTCATCCTTGCCCTTGATTACTTTTTTTATATCATCAATTGCCTGCCAAACTTTCTTTACGTTTTGTATATTCTCCATGTTTCCTCACATTCCTTGTCTTATGCCTCATCCGCACTGGAACCAATCTCACTGGACGGTTCACTTTCAGACTCCGACGTATTTTCTTCGGAAAGCTGCTCAGTAGCTTCCTCTAATGACGCATCAGATGACTCCTCGTCAGATGCACTTTCAGTTGATTGAACGGTTGTCTTTCCGTCAAGCATATCCTTTAAATTTTTGAGTGCCTCATCCTTTGCGCATGCTTCCTGATATCTGGTATTGACATTTGCAACCAACTCGCGCACAGACTCCCATCCGGCTACTTCTTGCATATATGCAGCAATTTCACCGTCCTTTGTATTCTTATCAATATATAGGCTTCCATCCTCGTTCTGACAGATATACAGACGAATCATAGACGGTGCTTGCGTGTCAATTCCGATAAACTTAATCTCGTAGTATACATATGCAATGTAAGTATTATCTGCAATTCCCGGAACGGTATAGCAGACAATATTCTCATAAGACTCCACATACTCACACTGTTTTTTCAGTGAATCCTCGCTAAATGGCGTCTCCTGTGAAACAATCTGTGTCAGTTGCTCTACATCCGCGTTCTTTACTGCATCAAAATACTTTTGCACCAGTTCCTTTACTTCCGGCACACCATCCTTTTCAAGGGATTGTATCTGATCATTGTTATTGTTCTGATCCTCCGTAACATCAACCACCGTTTGAATCTCCTGA
Source organism: Anaerovoracaceae bacterium (assembly GCA_963604075.1). Classification (GTDB taxonomy): domain Bacteria; phylum Bacillota; class Clostridia; order Lachnospirales; family Lachnospiraceae; genus Anthropogastromicrobium. Next base: position 9,489 of record CAVCPW010000098.1, read on the forward strand.
TGGTCTTTGTTTCCTTTTCGGCTCGTTATCACAACAACAGCCACGATCAGTGCAGCCGCTACCAGAATGATGATAAAGTACGGAAGAATTCTCCTGATCACCCCTGGTTTTTTCTTTCTTTTAAAATTATTTTTTGCCATACTTCCTTCCTGTTCTGCCGTCTGGCACGTTATTGTGCCACGCGCGGGCGCGCCTCAGGCTCATCAAAATATCTTTTCTTTACCAGCTCCACCGGCATCTGCTTTCCTGTCCACAGAGTAAATGCCTCCGCTCCCTGATACAAAAGCATATACAGACCATTAAAACAGCTGCAGCCCTGACTCTCAGCAATCTCCATCAGCTTTGTCTTTCTGGGATTATAAATTACATCTGAGACAACCAGCTCTGGATGGAAAAATGTCGGGTTTGTAATTACACTCCGATCGGTATCCGGTGCCATGCCAACATTTGTACCGTTCGTCAGAATACGACTCTGGGAAAGCTCTCGTTTGATCACAGACTCATCCGAATAATCAAACAGATTAATCTTACATGCTGTTTCCTTTGTCAGCTGGCTGATTACTGCCTTAGCATGTTCTGTAGACTTACCTGGACGACAGAATACAGAAATCTCTCGTACCCCATCAAGTGCTGCCTGAACTAGAATCGACGTTGCCGCGCCGCCTGCTCCAAGAAGCGTCATCTTCTCGCCCTCTATACAAAAGCCAGCTTCCTTTACCGCCCGCATATAACCGATTCCATCGGTATTATATCCGGTAAGAATTCCATTTTCATTTACAACCGTATTCACAGAACCTGTAATCGTTGCTGCTGGAGAAAGCACATCACAAAGCTGTGCCATCTTTGACTTATCTGGCATCGTACAGTTCCATCCTCTTGCTCCCAGGCTCACAAGACCGTCTACGGCACCACTAAGACCCTCAACCCCCACATCAAAGCAGAGATAGACATAATTCAATCCTAACTCCTGAAATGCCGTGTTGTGCATCATCGGTGATTTGCTGTGACCTACCGGACTTCCAAGCAGACCAGTAAGACCCGTCTTTCCATCTATCATAGACATTTCCTCTCCTGAAACCTTTTAGATCAGTCCTCTTTTTACCATTCATGGTGATTCATTTTTCTTATTGTTTTCCTCTAAACGAATGGTATGAACTGCCCAAGCTCTTTTATACTTTAATACGAATCTGTAAAATATGCAAGCTTTTTATCTCTTTTGCCACTGTCTGCACTTTATTTTGTGCAAAATCACCATGAAATAATATCGTTATATCACAATGCAGACCTCATCTGACTCCGGATTATATGCATAAACATGATTTGACAAAAACTCCGTGCTAACTGCATCTGTAAGATTTACCTCCTCTACAATTGCTTTTAACTGCATTGGAATGTTTTCCTCTGTACCTGTCTTTGCGAGGAGCAGCATCTCATGCACACTCGACGGTAAAATATAATAAGAGCCTCCCAATCTTTGAGATGCCTTTCGCAGCACACCTGGATACAATATAACAGCTGCTCCAAAAAATGCACGGCTATTGGATAGCGCAAAAAGATGAGGAAATCCGGACTGTTGCTGCATTGGCACACCAATCAGCGATTCCACACTATTTAAAGCCGGACGAAAGCGTCGCATCATTGTAGAAAGAGCTGTCTGAAATAAAATATCCTCTGTCACATTCCAGATTCTACAATGATCATGATAGACAACAGCTGCGCCCATCATCCCTGCATTTTCCTCTGTTCCTTCGAAAACGAGCTGATAGACAACAGCAAAATCGAGAATACGCCTGTGCGGAACAAGCTTTAAAAACTCCTGATTGCTCTGGTAGGAAATCAAGCGGATCGTCAGACAGGTCGACGCGCTTGCAAACTCGGTAAAAACCTCGCCTTCTATCGTTTTATTCCGTGCCACCATGTCTAGCACACTCTTTAACTCCTTCTGGATGCTCTCGAGCGAATGACCATGTTGATACATACGGTAAAACGGTGCCATATATATCAAAGGGGTTGTTCGTTTTCCTCTATGGTATAGTGACACCGTTTTTATCTTTGCTGTATGTTTTTGTTCTGTTGTCTGTACCGTTACCTTCTCGTCAGCAGGGTAGGCAGACTGAAGACCTGCGGTAATTGTAAATAAAAATTGTTGATAATCCATATCGCTCCTCCGATTTTTATTTTGGGGCTTTCCATATATCATGTAAGCCTTCATTTTAAAATCAGAAAAGCCGGATGAGAGATACGTCTGATGGGAATCGAACCCACGCACACGGCTCCGGAGGCCATTGCTCTATCCACTGAGCTACAGACGTATATGCTAAGCAGCATATTTTATTTCTAATGTTCAAAAATCTCATTGCCAAAAGCCTTTACAGACAAACCTGCGCAGACTTTTGACTTTGAGACTCTGATAGCATTATACTCTGGACAGATACTCACCAGTTCTGGTATCAATCTTGATAACCTCACCGTTCTCTACGAACAGCGGAACCATTACCTGTGCACCAGTTTCAACAGTAGCAGGCTTGGTAGCACCAGTAGCAGTATTTCCCTTGAAACCTGGCTCGGTATCAGTGATCTGAAGCTCTACAAACAGCGGTGGCTCTACAGAGAATACGTTTCCATTGTGGGAACATACCTTACACATCTCGTTTTCCTTAACGAACTTTAATGTGTCACCGATCAGCTCACTTCCAAGTGCAATCTGCTCATAGGTATCGTTGTCCATGAAGTAATACAGATCTCCATCCTGATACAGATACTGCATATCCTTACGGTCAATTCTTGCCTCCGGGAACTTCTCAGTTGGACGGAAGGTCTTCTCAACTACTCCGCCATTCTTGATATCCTTTAACTTTGTACGAACAAATGCCGCACCCTTACCTGGCTTTACGTGCTGAAACTCAAGGATCTGATAGACAGTGCCTTCAATTTCCAAAGTCTTACCATTTCTGAAATCACCAGCTGAAATCATCTTTTTTCCTCCTGTAATGAGAATGAACGGCATCTTTCTGTGTAATTACACAGATGCCTATCGGTCTAACAAAACACAAACGCCCATAAAATGGCGTTGCATACTATATAATCATACAATAAAAAATAAAACTTTTCAAGTAGTATTTTTAAAAGTATGAAAAAAAAGTAAAAATAACGTTACTGTTCACGGTACGCCCATCTTAGTATTAATTCAGGTTATAATCTGCAAACTGTAATAAAATCTGACTAGCCAACTCATCCGGCGTTTTCAGGTCAACGTCCAGTACACAATCAGCACTGCTTACATAATGTGCCTCGCGCTGTGCAATCAACGTGCGCACTCGTTCTCCACTATCATCTCCTTGAAGGAGTGGACGCGTAGTATCACCCTTTAAACGTGCCAAGACCGTTTCTGGACGAACTCTTAAATAAACGACCATTCCGAGCTCTTTGAGAAGGCTTCTGTTTTCCTCTCGAAGCGGCATTCCACCTCCGCAGGAGATAACAAACTGCTTTTTCTGTGTAAGCAATGTTTCGAGTGTTCTTGTCTCCACCTCACGAAAATAAGCCTCTCCTTTTTGTGCAAAAATTTCAGAGATACTCATTTTCTCGCAGTTTTCAATATAGGCATCGGTATCGATTAACTCGAATCCTTTTCTTGCAAGTTCCTTGCCTACCGTTGTCTTGCCAGCGCCCATAAAACCGATTAAAATAATAGAACTCATCTTTTTCCCCCTCTGTGATAAAAGAACAATACAATCCGCTCAAGATAACGCTTTAATACAATCTGAATTTCTTCCTTTGGATGAATCGGTTTTACCAGATACGTGCGAATACCTGCTTTGTTTGCTCCATAAATATCAGTAAAAATCTGATCTCCGATAAAAATCGTAGTATCCGGCGTCGTATGAATACGCTGCATTCCCTCTTCGTAACCACGTGCGGATGGCTTTCCTGCTTTATAAATATAATCGCTTCCCACTTCTTTTGCAAAAGGGCTGACACGCACTTCCTTATTATTTGAAATGATACAGGTCTTTAATCCAATATGGTGAAGCTGTTCAAACAGCTCTTTTGCCTGCGCAGTTGCCGGAGCACCATGCGGAACAAGCGTATTGTCC
>CAVCPW010000099.1:0-9332 GCA_963604075.1 Anaerovoracaceae bacterium
CTAATATCTTATAATAATTATTTATTCAATGCTTCCCAGCCTTCCATCGCTGATGCAATAACCTTGTCCATATCATAATACTTGTACTCGCCAAGGCGTCCACCGAAGAATACCTTCTCCTGTTCCGCTGCCTTTTCGCGATACTTCTGATACAACGTCTGGTTCTTCTCATTATTCACTGGATAATATGGCTCCATGCCTTCCTTCCAGTCCGTTGAATATTCCTTTGAAATTACTGTCTTCGGCTGTGTTCCAAACTCGAAATGCTTATGTTCGATTACACGAGTATATGGTGTCTCTCTGTCGGTATAGTTAACAACCGCTACACCTTGATAATTATCGGTATCAAGCACCTCTGTCTCAAAACGTACCGTACGATACTCAAGTTTTCCAAAGCAATACTCAAAATATTCATCGATTGCACCAGTATAGATCACCTTATCCGCCATAGACAGCCATTTTTCTTTTTCGGTAAGGAAATCAACACCAGTCTGAATCTCGGCACCCTCAAATAATGCCTCAATGAGCTTATTGTAACCTCCGATTGGGATTCCCTGATACAAATCATTAAAGTAATTGTTGTCATAAGTAAAACGCACTGGAAGACGCTTGATGATAAAGCTTGGAAGCTCGCTGCAGTCACGCCCCCACTGCTTTTCGGTATAACCTTTTACCAGTTTTTCATAGATATCGCGACCAACAAGTGCAATAGCCTGCTCCTCAAGATTCTTCGGCTCACCCGTAATCTCTGCCTTCTGCTTCTCGATAATCTCCTTTGCCTCCTGCGGTGTGCTGATGCCCCACATGCGACTGAAAGTATTCATGTTAAATGGCATGTTATAGATCTCACCCTTATAATTGGCTACAGGACTGTTTGTATAGCGGTTGAATTCCACAAATGAATTCACAAAGTCCCAAACCTTGCGGTTGCTGGTATGGAAAATATGTGCACCATATTTGTGCACGTTAATTCCCTCTACCTCTTCGCAATACACGTTTCCGCCGATGTGGTCACGTCTTTCTAAAACCAGACAGCTCTTCCCTGCCTGCTTTGCATGCCAGGCAATAACTGCCGAGTAAAGTCCTGCTCCTACTAGGATATAATCGTAATGTTTCATAAGTCACCTCGTTTTTTTTATTTTCACATATAATAATTTCTCTCCAACCTGTCGTAAAATGGCATTGGACGCAGGAAGCAAAGTTTGTCTTTGTCTGCATTATGGTACAGATCAATTAATTTCTGCCGCTGTTTCAATGTAAGTTTTACCCATTCGGTGTAATCCATCTCACAGTTTGCCATCGGTGATGAACAACACTGGCAGTCCAGTTTTCGAAGCAGACTGACCATTCTTGTTGCTTTGCAATTCGGGCAGATAAATACATACATCATGCTTGTCTGATAATCCTTTCTTTCCCATCAATTCTTAATCATAGATGGTAGATTGCAGATATTCTTTATTTGCCTCAAAATCAACAGCCAGAACTTCCTGATTCTCTCCCATGATTGCATTGCTCCATGTGCCGTCCGCAGGAACTCTCGCCTGAACTATATCAAAATTCAAATACAGAATCGACTGCATCAACAGTGAACACATCTTAGAATCTGAAATATTAGTTGAAATGTCTGGCAAAATAGATTTTACTGCTTTATAAATCGTAACCACATTTGCTTTTTTCACCTTCTCCAGCAATGCATTCATTACGGTTCTCTGTCTCTGTGTTCTTCCAAAATCGTCACCGATCTTGCGGATTCTAGCGTAACCGAGTGCCTGCTTTCCAGTCAGTGCAATCTCACCGCCTGCAAACTGCTCGTCCACGAATCCATCACGATCTGCAATTCCACTGACCTGATTATATTCTGCTATATAACCATTGATCCATTGTACCTCTTCCTGATCAACATTAATCGTGACGCCCCCGAATGCATCGATTACATCGACAAAACTGAAAAAATCCACCTGTGCATAATAATCAATGCCAAGCTTATAATTTTCCTCGATAGTCTGAATCAAAAGCGCCGCGCCACCTCTTGAATATGCCTCATTTATACGATTTTGACCATAACCTGGAATCGTAACATAACTGTCACGCATAATTGACGTCATCACCAGTCTTCGCTTATAGGGATTGATTGACACCACAATCATCGCATCTGATCTGGCATCACTAGAGCCGGCCACTCTGGTATCAGTTCCGATTAACAATATATTCGTCACACCTTTTTGTGTCAACACATCGTCCTGACGCTCATATGATGTCTCATATGGCGTATAGTTCGTCTGTGCAATGGTTGTACGTAAGAATGCATAGACACCACCCAAAAATACCGCCACAACAATTAAAATAATAATCAAAACTTTTAAGAGCTTTCTCAGAAAACCTTTTTTCTTTTTGGCCTTTAACTGCTTTTTCTGTATTTTTCGAGTGTTTCTTTCCTCTCGGTCTACTTTCTTCGAGCGTTTTTGACGTTTCTCCTGCTCCCACTTACGATCTGCCTGCTTCATTTTCGAATTCAGACGTTTTTGAGATGCCTGCATGTTCTCTGATGCAGCATGTGTTCCTTTTCTCTCTGGACGCTGTACCCAATCTTCCTGCACTTTCGTTTCCTTTATTGCAGGCTTAACCTTTATACTCTCTGTTTTTTCAACAGCATTTCCATCCTTTCGTTTTGATGCTTGTCCTTGTAGCTCAGCAGTCCTTTTCAAAGTTACTTTATCTATGCTGTCTGCTGCATCTGGTCCATAAATGGCTCTCTCATCCACCTGAGACTTTTCATTTTCATTATCATCATTCAGGGCATAACCGTCATGCTGCTGAGGCTTCTGTGACTGTGACCTTGTTGGTCGTTTTGCTCTTCGAACTGGTACGTCAGATTCCATTTCTTCCTTTACCGCTTCATCCACAGATACTTCTCCAGCTTCGAGCTCCTCCGCTTTGATTCGCTCCTTTATCTCATATGCCTGACGCAGTATTTTCTTCTCTTCCTCTGTTAAATCTGGCATATTCGCCTCCTCCTAGAATGGTTTAATCGTTTCACTGCTACGTGAATATTATAGTATAGAAACGCCAGATTGGCAAGAACTATCATTGAACTATCATTGCTCTGATACAGAAAGTTGCAATTATAGGACACTCATTTGCAAAAATAGCCTGTCATACCCATTGATATGACAGGCCATCTTATGTACAAATAAAACTGCTTACTCAGCAGCTGCGCTTGTCTCTTCTTCTATCGGGGATGCACTGTAGAACAGTGTAACAACATCCTTCACAACATCACGAAGCAGCGTTGCCTGCGGAGCTTCAGTATCAGTAACAGTAACACCGTCTTCCTGCGTAAAGGTTGCTTCTATAGCAACATCGTCAGTAGTACCATCGTTTGCAGTAAGAGAAACGCTCAGTCCATTATCCAATGCAGACAATGCTACATTTGTAGTAATAGTCTGATCCTCAGTAGTCATAGTCAGATCCATTCCTACCCCATCATCCTGCGTAGAAAGCACACCATTAATGTTTAAAGTCTCAGTTCCGTTCTCAGTGATAACTTCGCTATAGGTAGTTCCATCAAAGGAAGAATCCAATACAATAGTATCTTCACCATCTACTACAGTTACATTCTCCGTCGTTGTTCCATCTGCACCTACATATACAGTACCATTGAGCGTTGCACCCTCATCAAGTGACTGCTGAAGCATCTCAGAAAGCTTCTGACCGTCCTCAGTCTGAAGTGGATTAACCTCAATACTGGACACAATCTCCTGCACGGCTACATCTATCATTGAAATAATCTGCGCCTGCGCATCCTCGATGGAAACATCTGGTGTTACTGCATTGATGCCCTCTGCTGCTGCAAGGATGTAATCTGAAAATACACCAGTAACTTGTGTAGTATCTGCTGTGCTGAAATCAGAAACCAGCTCTTCCATCACGGTATCATACATATTTTCTACTGCCTGAATAGTTGCCACTACAGCCGGGCCATCAAAAGTAATGGTTGTGCTGCCATCTTCTGCTGTCTCAATGTTAAAATTCTCAACCAGAGCAGTCAGAGTATTTGTCAGAGAATCGACATCTAACTCACTGTCAGTCTCAGTCTCCACTGCCTGAATATCAACAGCTGGAATCTCAACCCAGTCCTGATTGATACCAACCAGACTTAAAATATAGCTGATGGAAGAACCGTACACTTCCTCATATACATCGCATACCTCAGCAACATTGACATAAATATCACCCGATACAATGCGCAAAACATCGTCAACGCCATATACTGTATCTTCTGTCTCACCTGTTACAGATGCCGGCAGTGTAACGGATGCAGAAAAGCTTACGCCATCCTCCGCGAACTGTTCTGCCGTAATAGAAAACAGCATTGATTCTCCCTCTGTAGTGACAGAAAACTGACCAACATAAGTAGATGGTGTAAATGCAGTCTCACTCTCTGCCAAAACCGGAACAGTGCTTCCTGCTGCCAGAACAGCACTCATTGCTACCGCAAATCCCTTTTTCATAACTCATTCTCCTTTATTTTTTATTGCACAGACAACACAGATGATACTAGGACACAAGTTTCTTACCCACAACTGATACCGGATTGCTACACACTCTCGCAACACTCTTTATTTACGCATTTACCGGACAACTCTATGTTATCTGTGTCAAATCGATTCCATCATACCATGTCTTATATTATTTGTTCAAGTAGAAAGCATGAAAAATTTCTTTCATTTTTGTAAGAAACAAACATCCTTCAAACTTCAAACAAAAAAATAAATTTTTCCTCTTGACAACTGCACTTTATTGAAGTAAACTACACTCAATTGAAAAACCTGTGATTAAGAGTGAGTAGTCTTGGTTGCGTGTTCACAGAGAGCCGCTGGTGGTGGAAAGTGGTAACACAGATTAAGATGAATGGGCTTATGAGGGCGGCCGAACACAGATGGTAGATTCATTTTTTTGATTTTCCTTTGTAAGTAGCAGCCGACGGGGCGCGCAGCCCGTTATCCTTTGCGTATCGCATAGTTATTGTGCTTGTGTCTTTTCTTCCATCACAAAATGTGCGAGTTGAGTTGGATGCATTTGCATCAATATGGGTGGCACCGCAGGATGAACAGTCTTGTCCCATTAGGATTGGGATAAGGCTTTTTTTGTTATCAAAAATCTTTTCTTTCTCCCGATCTTACTCAATTCCGGTTTCAATCCGGGCTATATCTTATAATTTTATACTAATTTTAATTTTATCAAAAAGGAGAATGTTATTATGAGAAAAAATCGCTTAACCTGTGCCGCACTGATTTCCGCTATGAGCATGAGCACCCTTGCTTCTGCACCTGTATTTGCATCCGACAATACCGATGTTCAGACCTTTAAGATTGGCATCTGCAATTATGTTGATGACGCTTCTTTAAATCAGATTGTTTCCAATATTGAAAAACAGCTTGAGGAAATTGAAAAAGACTCCGATGGTGCTGTTACCTTTGAAGTAACCACAGAAAACTGTATGGCAGACGCAACTGTTCTTGACCAGATCATTGCAAACTTCATCGCTGATGATGTTGATTTGATGGTTGGTGTTGCAACTCCTGTTGCAATGGCAATGCAGGCTGCTACCGAGGACAATGAGATCCCGGTTGTTTTTGCTGCTGTTTCTGATCCGGTTTCTGCCGGTCTTGTTGATTCCATGGATGAGCCTGGTGCAAACATCACCGGTACCTCTGATTACTTAGACACAACCGCCGTTATGGATTTGTTGTTTGCCGCTAACGAGGACGCTGAGCATATTGCTTTGTTGTATGATCAAGGACAGGATTCCTCTACTACTGCAATCGAGGAAGCAAAAAAGTACCTTGACGACAAGGGGGTAGAGTATACCGAGTACACCGGAACCACGGTCGATGAAGTTATGTTAGCAGTTGATTCCATCGTTGCCGATGGCGCTGACGCAGTTTTCACTCCATCTGATAACACTATCATGACCGCTGAACTTTCCATTTATGAAGAACTGGCTGAAGCTGGCATCCCGCACTACGCTGGTGCTGATTCCTTCGCACTAAACGGTGCCTTCTGCGGATACGGCGTTGATTATATCAATTTAGGTGTTGAGACTGCGAACATGATAAGCAGTATTCTTGTCGATGGTGAGGATCCGGCTACCACACCTGTTATGACATTTGATAATGGTATCGCGACTATCAATACTGAAGTATGTGATTTGTTAGGCTATGACTTCGATGAGATCAGCAAAATCTTCGAGCCGCTTTGCACCTCTGTAAAGGGCATTGAAACTGCTGAGGAATTTGAAGAAGAGACTGAGAGCGAATCTGAGACCGAAACAGAGGAAGCAAGTTCTGAGGCTCAGACAAAATAAATTTTATACAAATTCAGAGCCATAACTCAATTTTTATGGCTCTGAATCATAATGATTTTGGAACAAAAGTTAAAGGGGTTTTCTCGTGGATATTCAAACATTATTGTCGCTTGGGCAGACGGCTCTTGAGCTTGGTTTGATTTGCTCTCTCACCGTTCTTGCATTATTTTTAAGTTATTCCATGCTGAATGTCTGTGATCTTTCAACAGACGGATGCTTTACCCTTGGCGCCGCAGTTGGTGCTCAGGTTGCGCTTATGGGACACCCGTTTTTAGCAATTCTCGCTGCGATGGGCGCTGGTATTCTTTCCGGCTTTGTCACTGGTGCTTTACAGACAAAATTTGGCATCAACAGTTTGCTTGCCGGTATTGTTGTCAACACAGGACTTTATTCAGTCAATATCGCTGTCATGGGCGGTTCCTCCCTATTAAATATGAACAAGACCGTGACCGTATTTACCATGATGAAAGACCTGCTCTCCGGCACACCACTTGCAAGCTACTACAAACTTGTGGTTGCCCTGATTGCAGTTATCATAGTAATTGCTTTATTGACTTTGTTCTTGAGCACACGTCTCGGCCTTGCAATCCGTGCAACCGGAAACAACCCTATTATGGTAAAGTCATCTTCAATCAATACGGTCTTCACCACAATCGTTGGTCTGTGTATTGCCAACGCATTCACCGGTCTGTCCGGATGTCTGCTTGCGCAGTACCAGAAATCTGTTAACATCGACATTGGCTCCGGTATGGTGACAATCGCACTTGCCTCCCTGTTAATCGGAGCAACTGTTCTCGGACGCGGAAAAATTGTTACACGTGCCGTCGGTGTCGTACTTGGCTCATTTATCTTCCGTCTTGTTTACACTATTGCACTGCGTTTCCATTTGCCAGCTTTCATGCTCAAGCTTGTATCCTCCGTCATCGTTGTCATTGCACTTTCCTTCCCTTATTTAAAGACACAGATTCCGATGATGAAGCGCAGACTGACGCATCCAAAGAGTCGATAAAACGGAGGACTAAATTATGCTTGAACTGAAAAATATCTCAAAAACCTTTAACCCTGGCACTGTAAATGAAAAGAAGGCCCTCGATAAACTTTCTTTAACTTTAAATAACGGCGATTTTGTCACCATTATCGGTGCAAACGGTGCTGGAAAATCAACCCTGTTCAATGCGATCTGCGGTACCTTCTACACAGATGAAGGTCAGATAATTCTGGACGGTGAGGATATTACATTACAGCCTGATTACATCCGCGCGAGAAAGATTGGCCATCTGTTTCAAGATCCGATGAGTGGAACAGCACCTGGCATGACGATTGAAGAAAACATGGCTCTTGCCGGCTCAAAGGGCGGCTGGCTCTCCCGTGTCAGCAAAAAAGAAAAAGATTTATTTCGAGAAAGGCTTCGCCCTTTAAACATGGGACTTGAGGATCGTATGCATCAGCCGGTAGGTCTGCTCTCTGGTGGACAGCGTCAGGCGCTTACCCTTGTAATGGCCACCATCAATCCACCGAAGCTGCTGCTTCTTGATGAGCATACTGCCGCACTTGACCCAGGTACCGCTGAGAAGGTCTTGAATTTAACGAAGTCCATCATTGCTGAACATCATCTGACCTGCATGATGATTACGCACAACATGCAGTCAGCGCTTGAGCTTGGCAATCGCACTTTTATGATGAACAGCGGACATATCATTTTTGATACTTCAAATGAGGAGCGCTCAAAACTAACCGTAAACGACCTGCTTGAGCGTTTCAAGGAAGGTGTTGGAAAGCAGCTTGATAATGACCGTATGCTGCTGTCATAATTATACTACTATAATTGTATAATTATGATTGTATGATTTTAACACACCGTAAGCAGGAAACTCCGACTTATACAAGTCGGAGTTGTTCACTTTCTTAATTTTGCCAACTGATCTGTTCTCCATACACAAGCGGATAACGGATCAGTTTTTTTGCGTCCAGATTCTCACGATGCATATCGACTGCTGTAATCTGATGATTCTCATACGTCGTATAGTAATATATTCCCTTTGATGCATTGCAACAGGAAGTATAAATCGTAATCTCATAAGCGCCCTCGCGCACTTCACAGCAACCTCTCTGCTGATCTACAGAACCTAAGATGTGGAAAAACTGGCTCACACTCTCCGCTTCTGAATCACCCGAAAACGAATTTGTCTTGACAAAAGCGACCCGCGCAAAACGAGACTCCGATGAGAGATCCCCCGGAAGACCAATCGCACCCATCCCACGGCTATATGCCTGAAGCGGCAGTGGATTATTTCCACCGAATGTATTAGCAGGCTGCTTTGCCGAAAGACCCATATAACGTGTCAGACCTGCCATCTGACGGTCAAATGGCGGATTGTTTGTCAGCACGCCAACTGGATTGTCATAAATCTTAATGCCTTCGCGCACGGATTCAAGTGTAATTGCCTCATCGCGGTCTGCGATAATCCAGTGAAGCGGTGATACTGGCATCGACTCATGAAATGATGTATTTGTAATGCAGATGTGTGAAAGAAGTATTCTCACTTCCTTCACACTTGCACACTGCCCTAAAATCCACGGAATCAATTCAAATTGTGTAATGTTATCTTTCTTCTGCTCTATATTGTCCTCGTCTTTTTGTGGTTCAGTATAAAATGCATTGCCAACAAAATTTAAGCCTGCCATTCCAAGTCCCTTCTCGTTTATTGCATCGTAATACAGCGGGTACTCTCCTGCCACATGGGCCATACCAATCAATGCGTATGTTGTCCGATACAACTGCCTATGACGCATTGCAAATGAATAGCCGCGCGGTGTTATCGTTACCTCCTCTCCGTAAGAACACTCATAATCCAGTGTTCTTCCAATGTAAAAATCTTTTGTTTTATAGGTTGCTGCGGTACACATAATCTGCCGTTACTGAAAACTTATAAAAAGTTATAAACTTTTATGTTTCATTCCTACT
>CAVCPW010000100.1:0-5054 GCA_963604075.1 Anaerovoracaceae bacterium
CACGGCTGTAGCTTTCCTGCCGTCCTCCGTTCTGTGCGCCTGTTATCATCGTTCTTGCATTCCTGACAGCTGCGTTTCGGTTCATGCTCGTGACGTTCTCAAGCCGTGTTGCAAGCTTTCCCACTGAATCGCCTTGTAAAATACCTTGTAAAACAGCGTTCTGCACCTTCTGGCGGTTCCATTGCTTATCATGTCTACGCTCGCCTGCGGCAACAGCTCTATTTCGCGTTCTGAAAGCCTTCTCACGGTATCTTCATCAAGTAATGTAAAGCTTATGCCACTTCCCTTTTCAATTTCGTAAGCTGAGTAATTGTAGTTTTCTGCATACACCTTAGGAGTAGTGTCATTGATGTAATCAGCAGCCAGTTTGTTCGCATCCGTGAGTCGTTGCGCCATCTGATTCCTCAGTGCTTCCCACCTCGCTCCTCTGGCTACCTGATTATTCACCCATTGAAGGAACTCATCGTATGTATACTTTCCTTCCATGTATGCGTTGTGTTCCTTTAAATACCTTGCTGAAAAGCTTTCAAAGTATTCCGTAGCCTGTGCTTTTAACTCACTATAGGCTTGCTGATATATCTTTTGTAAGCGTTTTTCCAACTCGCTCAGCTTCTTTTCTGTGTATTTGTCGGAATAATTCACTCGTCCTCATCTCCCAGCTCGTCCTCTGGCTTTTCTTCGTATTCTTCGCCCTCGTTTTTCCTTTCATCGTCAGCAGAAAACCGTCTGATTTCCTCAGACTGTCGTTTCTCAATTTCTGCCATCGCTTCTTCTGGTGTGAGGAAAGGAAGATGCTGAATAACGCATTCGTCCGTAAGGTAGTTTGCCGCCTGTAGCACCATCGTCGTCTGCTCACTCTGATTTACAACTCTGTTCCATGTCAGAGTCGGATTATCGTCAATCCCTGCTAGCTCAAGTATCTGCTGCACGAAATCCAGAATGTAATACTCGAAATCAGCGCATTTATTGTCCTGCGCCTGATATGCCGCTTGAATCTCCTGAGTGGTCTTGGCAGCTGCTGACAGTGTGGAAACATCCAATGCTTGAAAATTCCGCTTCCCAGTACGTACTGCAGCTGCTGTCGGCATAACCGATGGAAGATAAGCGTTTAAAGAGTCGGTAAAGGTGAACTATAGCTAATTTGAATTAAACTACATCAACAATTAGAAAAAGCCCTGGGCTGGAAGTGATTTATTACATTTCCTCTGCCTAGGGCTTTTTCTCGTGCTTTTTAATTTTTTCTTATATCTTTTTATTTGTTGTTTTCTAATTTGTTTTACTTTTTAACTTTTTCGCTTTTGTTATGTTTTGTTTCCTCGTTCTGAAGCATTTCCTTATACAGTGGAAGTTTCTCAGCTTCGGCGCCGGAAATCGTCGGATATTTCGGATCAATCTTTTGCAGTACATCTAAGATGATTTCTGATACCAGATATCGGCTGTACCACTTCTGATCCGCCGGAATGACGTACCAAGGGCTTTCCTTTGTGGCGGTTGCATTGACTGCTTTTTCATAGGCGTCATCGTACTCATCCCACAATGCACGTTCGGACATATCACTTCCTGAGAATTTCCAGTTTTTTTCAGGCTGTTCAATACGTTCAATAAAACGCTCTTTCTGCTTTTCCTTTGAAACATTAAGAAGAACCTTTACAACACGGTAACTGTTGTCATAAAGATATTCCTCAAAATGACGAATCTGGCGGTAACGATTTTCAATAATCGTGTTCGGATTCAGGCAGCGTTTTGCCATGTGGTAATCCTTGTAGAGTTCATGCACCTTTACAACAAGTACATCCTCATAGTAGGAACGGTTGAAAATGGCGATCATGCCGCGCTTTGGAAGATTTGTAACACAACGCCACAGATAATCATGCGCAAGCTCATCCTTGGACGGCTGCTTGTAGCTGAAAACTTGTACACCCTGTGGATTGATTCCACCCATGACGTGACGGATTGTGCTGTCTTTTCCGGCAGCATCGCGCGCCTGCAGGATAATAATCAAACCTTCTTTTGCATCGGCATAGAGTTTATCCTGAAGCGCAAAAATTTTATCCTGATTTTTTGCAGTCTTTGCGAGAATCTTTTCCTTATCGACCTGATCTTTCTTACTGTCGGTTGGCAACTTTTTTAAGGAAAGCGCCTTTGTTCCATCAAAACAATACTGATCTAATTTTGCCATATGAGTCTCCTTTTGCTTAATCATTATTAATCCGTTTAAATTAACATTAATTTGCCTCAATATAGAAAAGCCTTGCTATAAAATCATTTTCCATCGTAATTGCTAGGACCTTTTCTGCTGCATTCCATGTAAATGGAATATCAGAAAAGGATGGGTACATGCAGCGTACCGTAACAGTTTTGTCTGCTAACTGCTCAAGTGGAATTTCAAGCGTATGCTTATCTCCATCGCGTCTCCATACAGCCAGATAAATGCGATTTTCTGCACGAAGACCAAGGCAGGTCCATTCGTCATGGAACTGAGATAGACCAATCGGCCAGATTGGAACGCTGTTTTTGATATCACTGCGAATTGTCTTGTAGACGTCAAGTGCTTCTTTTACCAGTGCTCGACGCTCTGACGTAAGTTCGGCCAGATGACCGCTCTGGTGAATGCGAAGCAGCATGGCATTTACCATGTTAAAGACAACCTCTTCCTTGTCACCTTCTCTTAGTGGGTAAGACCAGATTGCACTCTGCTCTGGCGTGAGTGCAGATGGGGAGTTAGCTGCAATAGTACAATAATAGCGGTAATCGTCCTGATCACTTGTAGACTGAATGCTGTAGCGTGAAAGCATCGCGTAGTCCATGCGCAATCCACCGGAAGAACAATTTTCAATAACAAGATCAGGATAACGCTTGAAGACATTTTCTAACCATGCGAGGTATGCTCTCTCATGACCAAGCATTCCATCTCCTGCACTGTCTGCATTGTGATCGGTTCCAATACCTGGCTCAATATTGTAGTCCATCTTGATATAGCCGACACCATACTCGCGAATCAAACGATCAATTATGCTGTCCGCATAGGCGCGCACCTCTGGATTACGATAATCGAGCTGGTAACGACTTCGATCATAGACACGCTTTCCATGACGCATAAAGAACCAGTCATCCGGTACCTCCTGCGCCATATGACAATTGATCCCCATAACCTCAAGCTCAAGCCATACACCTGGAATCATGCCCTTGCTGCGAATATAATCAGTAATCTCACGTACACCGTTTGGAAAACGCTTTCTACTTTCCTTCCAGTCACCAACCTCATCCCACCAGTCTCCGTCTGCATACCAGCCAGCATCAATACAGAAATATTCACATCCAGCCTCTGCAGCAGCATCAATCAGAGGAAACTCCTCCTTGGCAGTCGGATGTCCCCACAGGCAGTTCATATAATCATTAAAAATGATTTTAAGAGATTCGTTATCTGCATTCGGGCGACGAATGATTCTGCGATAACGTGTCATTGTGCCAACGGCATCATCGAAATTCTGAGCTGTAATGCTGACTGCAACTGGTACACTGGTAAACGTATCTCCCGGTTCGAGTTTTTTAAACCAATGAGAATAGGTTTCGTTTGGACCAGACGCTGCCAGATACAGATGACCATTCTGATCACCAATCTCCCAGTGCCAGGAGCCATTATTTTCAATCTGCCATAGCATACCAGTGTGTGTCTCGGTATTTTCCAGATATCCCATCGGAAGGTGTTCCTTTGCTGACCAGTTTCCAGTGTTGCTTACTGTCAATAGATTAGAAGAACGCTGGTCACATGCCGGTTGAATGCGTTCCATACCAAAATCGCACAGGTCATAAGTCTTCCAGTTAACTTCCTTTTGCCATCCGTTATGCGGAATGCAAATCTTTAACTTCTGGTCTGCCGGGAGCACACCCTCCTTGTCGATTCCTTCATAATTAAATGATGAGATGTAATCCAAAATCTGAGATTCGTTGCCTTGATTTTCAACTACATTCCAGAAACGAATGATACTGAGGTTATCGTAAAATTGCATGTAGCTTTTTACAATGACATCAGTTAGCTCATCGCGGAGTACAAACATTATAAGACGACCATTTTCATTGCGTGTATCTTCCATGGACTCATAGCGCATATGCCAGCCCGGTGCCGTCACGATATATTTATTTCCATGACGTTCATATGGGCGATTATAGCCAGATAAATTAATCTCAACAAATCGAAAGCCATACTCTGTTGAACGTGCAACAATGTCTTTCTCATTAAACGGCTTCGGACCGAAATGAAGCAACTTAAAACATTTGTCATCTGCAATTTCAAAGACAAGAAACATTCCATTTTCTGCAATCTCAATACGTTCCATTCCCGGTATCCTCCTGATTTCATTTCAATTCATAATCGGTATTTTCACGAAGTCTGACATATCAAAAATAGCTTCAGCTACAGCCTGCCTCATGTCAGTGGTGGGATACCGATTATCTTCGCCTATCACTGACGTTATATTTCACGGCATTTTAGAAGTAACATTATGTGGTGTGCTCACGAACTGGCTCACAAGTCAAATCAACACCCAGACGCTTTAGCGTTTGACTATCAACATTTGAAAGCATAACAGATGTATGTACCTGGCAGCCGCGAAGCTTCGGCAACTGTTCCATGGCAAGCTTTGCCATATGATCCGATGCAGCCGTTACAGACAGCGCAATTAATACCTCATCTGTATGAAGACGCGGATTCTTTGAGCCAAGATAACCGATCTTTAACTTTTGGATTGGCTCAATAACCTCTGGTGCAATCAGCTTTCTCTCGTGTTCAATTCCAGCAAGCTGTTTTAATGCATTTAACAGCAATGCGGCAGATGCACCGAGAAGATCACTTGTCTTGGAAGTAACGATTGTTCCGTCTGGAAACTCAATGGCCGCAGTTGGAACCCCCAGCTTCTGGGAACGATCCATAGCCGCTACTGTCACTTTGCGGTCTGCCGGAGTGATTTTTGCCTGCTTCATTAACAGCTCAATCTTATAAAGCTCGTTTTCACCACCATCTTCTTTTGCAATTTTATTAAGCGCTGTATAATAGC
>CAVCPW010000101.1:0-8482 GCA_963604075.1 Anaerovoracaceae bacterium
GTAGCCAGACAGGTACATACCGATCTGGCAATTCAGTGGCTCCATCATGTTGCAATGATAGCGGCAGCAGTAGGAACAGTAGTTGCCACTGTTTTGCAAATCACGCGCTGGTTTTAAAAAGTATGAAAAAATATTGAAAAACAGATTAAAAAGATAGAGCCAAAAGCAGCAGTTGACTGTCATTTTGGCTCCTTTGATAAGGAGGAAACAATGGAAGACTACTTGCTGTTAATAGACGGCTCAAGCCTGCTGTCAACACAGTTTTTCGGCAATCTGCCGAGAGAAATTCTGTTTGCAAAGACGCAGGAGGAAAAAGAGGCATGGTATTATAAAATTATGATGACCTCAAAGGGAGTTTATACAAATGGCATATTTGGCTTTCTTCGATATCTGTTTAAAATACTAAAAGAACAAAAGCCAGCGTATCTAGCGGTGGCATGGGATTTGACAAGAGATACATTCCGTCGTGAGCTTTATGCCGATTATAAGGGCAATCGCTCCGAGACAGTGGAGCCGCTAAAGGAGCAGTTCGCACTCTGTCAGGAGGTTCTTGCGAACATGGGCATCTGTCAGCTGATGGACACGCGTTTTGAGGCAGATGATTTTTGCGGATCTATGGCAAAGAAGTTTGAGTCGCAGATTCCAGTTAAGATTCTGACAAAAGATAATGATTATTTGCAGCTAGTAACAGATAAGACAACGCTGTGGCTGATGCATTCAAATGCCGACAAGACACAGGAACTTTTGGACAAATATCATATTAAAAAGGAAGAAATGGTAGTGCCAGACCGTGTTTTTCCATTTACACCAGAGCTTGTAAGGGAAGAATTTGGTATCGAGCCATGTCATGTAAATTCTTTAAAGGGACTAATGGGCGATGCCTCAGATAATATCAAAGGTGTGCCGGGAGTCGGCCCGACCTCTGCTGTGAAGCTGATTCAGGAATATGGTACAGTAGGTAAGTTGTATGAGGCAATTGACCATCTGGACAAGACAGGTGAGAAGGCAATCAAGAAATACTGGAAAGAAAAGCTGGACTTAAAGCGTTCACCGCTTAATTTTCTGTTAAAGGAGAGCGACACAGAGCTTGTCGGAAGAAAGGCAGCTTTTTTGAGCGAACAACTGGCAACTATAAAGACAGATATTCCGATTGATGAGCCACTGGAGCATTTTCGCACTCATATCGACAAGGCAGCGGCCCAGAAGGAGTTAGATCGTCTTGAATTTCATAGTATACACCTTGATTTTGATAATGAAAAAGCACCATCAGTTTTTGAGGAGCTTACAATTACGCGTGTCGAGGATATGAATGAGAGCTTTGAGATTATTCGTAAATTAAAGAATGAAAAAACGCTTGGTCTGTCATTTGGTGGGACGAGAAGTTTTACTACCGGGATGGCAGTTGCCGCTGGGAAAAAAGTTTATTATTTTCCAATACTAAATTTTATCACAGAGGATCTTTTGATTGGCTTTGCAAATGAGTTGGCATCTGCTTGCGAGAAGCTGTATGTGCCGGATGCAAAGCTGTTTCTTCATCATATGACAGATGCCTTAGCGAATCAGACAGCAGGTTATATAGCAAATCAAACATCAAATCAGACAGCAAAGGTGGTAGATGCGTCCGCATATCCGTCCCTTCGTGATGTTTCCATTGGTGCATATCTGCTTGATCCGCTCACAGGCAGTTATCCGATTGAGAAAATTGCTGAAAAGTATGTGTCAAAGGAGCTGCCATCTTACCAGGACTTGTTTGGAAAAATAGCGATAGAGGCCGCATCTATGCAGCCAGGGTATGATGCGTATGTGGCGCGTCAGGCAGCGGCAGCGTTGTATAGCGGTCCAGTGATTGAAAAGCAGCTGAAAGACGAAGGTATGAGCGCTCTGTATGAGAAGATCGAAATGCCAGTCGTGTTTGATCTTTGTCGCATGGAACAGACTGGTATCGGTGTGATGAAGGAAGCGCTTAAAAAGTATGGAGACGATCTTACAGGCGAAATTAATACTCTTCAGGAAGAAATTTACGCACTTGCCGGAAAAAAATTTAATATTCTGTCTCCGAAGCAGCTCGGTGAAGTGCTCTTTGATGATTTGAAGCTTCCGGGTGCTAAGAAAACAAAGAGTGGCTACTCAACCTCTGCCGATGTGCTGGAAAAGCTTTCTGCTGAATATCCAATCGTGGAAAAGGTATTGTCATATCGTCAGTTGACAAAGCTTAAATCCACTTATGCGGAAGGCTTAGCAGCTTGCATCTCACCGGATGGCCGGATCCACGGTACCTTTAATCAGACAATCACCGCAACAGGTCGTATCAGCAGTACCGAACCGAATTTGCAGAACATTCCGGTCCGCATGGAGCTTGGCAGAGCTATTCGCAAGGTCTTTGTGCCAAAGGAAGGCTGTGTGTTTGTTGATGCCGATTATTCCCAGATCGAGCTTCGTGTGCTAGCGCATATGTCTGGAGATGAGGGATTGATCGAGGCATACCGCAGTGCGCAGGATATTCATGCGCTCACCGCATCGCAGGTATTCCATGTGCCGCTCGATCAGGTGACGCCGCAGCTGCGTAGAAATGCAAAGGCAGTAAACTTTGGCATTGTGTATGGCATCAGTGCATTTGGATTGAGTGAGGACTTGAGTATTTCGCGCAAGGAGGCGATGGAATATATCAATCATTACTTCAAGGCTTACCCGGGCATTAAGGAATTTCTTGACCGCATGGTGGATGAAGGACGCACAAACGAGTATGTCACGACAATGTTTGGGCGCAGACGCCCGATTCCGGAATTGAAGTCTTCTAATTTTATGCAGCGCCAGTTTGGTGAGCGCATTGCGATGAATTCTCCGATTCAGGGAACTGCGGCGGATATTATGAAGATTGCAATGACAAAAGTAAACAAACGCTTAAAGGAAGAACAGTTAAAGTCAAGAATTGTCCTTCAGGTGCATGATGAATTGTTGGTCGAGGCTCCAAAGGAGGAGTGTGAGACGATCAAGTTACTTCTTCGTGAGGAGATGCAGTCGGCGGCGGATCTGCGTGTGCCGCTGGAAGTGTCGGTCTCCGAGGGGCAGAGCTGGTATGAAACAAAGTGATGCGGCTCTGGATGCTAATGAAGGGCACGCCTTATAAAATACAGTCGCTTCGGTGCCTGCTAGGTTACGGCGGCATTTATATAGAAAGGAAAAATTATGATTCTTGGAATTACAGGAGGAGTCGGCGCCGGAAAGTCGAGTGTGCTGGCAATCTTAGAAAAAGAGTATAATGCAAAGTTAATTCTGGCTGATGAAGTCGGACGAGAGCTGATGCAGCCGGGCGAGGCAAATTATGTCAATATCATCAATGCATTTGGAAGCGAAATCTTAAATGAAGATCAGACAATCAACACAAAGAAGTTGGCAGCAGTCGCATTTTCAAATCCACTTGATACTCTTAGACTTAATGCGATTACGCATCCGAACGTGCGAGTGCGTATTGAATGGATGATCAAGGAAATTCGTGACAAGGAGCCAGATGCGTTGATTGTCATCGAGGCTGCACTTCTTTCTGAGGGACATCTGATTCCGCTGTGCGATGATGTTTGGTACATTTATACGGATGAGCAGACTCGTATTAAACGTATCATGGAGTCAAGAGGTTACAGTGAGGAACGTTGTCGCCAGACCATTGCAAGACAAAAGAGTGATGCACAATTTCGTGCCGAGAGCCGTGTTGTGATTGATAATAGTCATAGCATTGAGGAGACAAAGGCACAGATTGAAAAACAGATGAAAGCGGAAATATGATATGCACCCTCTTTACTGGACAAACCAGTAAGGAGGGTATTTTCACGTGCAAATTCTATTTTTACGAATTCTTCTGATCACTATAGAAGCAATATGAGCCAGCCTTTACGCTATGGCAAACATCATCAATTATAATATCAGCCTCAACAGGTACCGTAATTTCATAACGCCACTCGGAATCCTCTTTTGTCCAGAAGGAACTGATATGACCGTGGCGTGTGTCTAACTCAGCGCGTAGCCAATCCAGACGGGTATCTGGGTGCGGAGCAATCGTGACTTTTTCATAGCCTGGTGCATCTTCTCGAGGAAGAATACCTGCGGCAGTGCCATATACCCAGTCAGCAACGGAGCCATATGCATAATGGTTGTAAGAATTCATATCCTTGCTCCAGAAATTGCCATCTTCCATAATGCCGTCCCAATGTTCCCAGATCGTGGTAGCACCCTTTGTGACTGGATACAGCCAAGAGGGATACTTGGTACGAAGAAGAAGATCCCATGCCAAATCGGTGTGACCATAATCACTTAATACATGTAACAGATATGGAGTGCCGACAAATCCAGTTTGAAGTTTTGTACCGCAGGCACGTACCATATCCGCTAATTGATCAGCTGCCTGTTGACAATTCTTTGCCAATTTAAAATGAGCTGCTAAGACGCATTCTGTCTGCGTATTGTAGGTCGGCCAAGTTTCCTGGAAGGTGTGAACAATGTTGGCATAAAGAGTTTCTAATTCAGTTACATCTTCCCCTAACACCATTCCCGCTTTGATAACCAGACTTGTCGAGTAGGCATAAAAGGCAGAGGCAATGAAATCTTCATTGCTGGAGCCCTTGTAGCTACCGGATGGGGCATCAAGACCTAACCAATCGCCATAGTGTGTTCCGCCTGTCCATAAATATTTGGTTGTAGTTGTAGTAGTGATATAGGAAATCCATTTTTTCATGCTCTTGTACTGATTGCGCAAAATCTGCGGATTGCCAAAGGCCAGATAAACCTGCCACGGACAAATAGTTACTGCATCGCCCCACGCGCTGCTTGCCTGTGGGTTCTGAAGAATATCAGGGATGACATGGCCTACGTAGCCATCCTCATGCTGGTCAGAGGCTAGATCAGCCAGCCATTTCGTGAAGAATTTTTCTGTATCGTAATTTAAGCAGGCAGTCCGGACAAACACCTGTGCATCGCCAGTCCAGCCAAGACGTTCATCACGCTGCGGACAATCGGTTGGAACATCTAAAAAATTGTCCTTCTGCCCCCAGATAATATTGGAAAACAGCTGATTTAATAATGGATTTGAGCTGCTTAAAAATCCTGTTCGCTTCATATCGGAATGAACGGCAATCGCTGTAAAGTTCTCAGGTCTTGTAGCCATGACACCACCAGGAAAAGCATTGACACGGATATAACGAAAACCATAAAATGTATGTTCTGGATGCCAAGTTTGTGCACCGTCCTTACAGATATAATGATACAGCGCTTTTGCACCACGATAATTTTCAGTATAAAAATTGCCGTTCTTATCCATTACCTCAGCAAAGGAAAGATCTACGTAGTCGCCAGCCTTTGCATCCACTGTCAGTTCTACATACCCAGTCATGTTCTGACCAAAATCAAGTACAAGTTCGCCTTTTGGTGTAATAAAACAGTTCTTTACAAAAAGACGTTCCTGTTCGTGAACTTCCTCGCCTTGTTGTGGAATTAAGGTATCAGTCGGTCCATTAAATACAATAGCGGACTGATCAAAGAGGGACGTTTTTGTTGCATCATATATTTCACCATCATAAATTTCAGAAAAACGTATCGGACCATCGGAAACTTTCCAATTCTCATCTGTAGATAATATTTGAATGCTGCCGTCCTCAAATGTGAGAGCAATCTGTGCGGCCAAACCACATGGGAGAGCACGCAGCTCATCCTGATATGGGCTTCTCCAGCCAGGCAGAGGACTTCGATACCAGCCCTTGCCAACAGTAACTTCAATCGTATTAGTGCCATCTGTCAGCAAATCTGTGATGTTGTACTCCTGATATTGCAGGCGCTTATGATAGCTTGTCCAGCCTGGTGCCATGATAAATTGACCAACACGTTTGTTATTTAATTTTGCTTCATACACGCCCAGAGCAGTTATGGTCAGCGTTGCCTGTGAAACTTTTTTTGTATAAATAAATGATGTACCAAAGACAGCGGCCGGATCGCCCAGATCCTGTGCAGGGCAGATCCATGTTGGATTCCAGTTCATGAAAATACCTCCTTTAAATTTTGAAAAGTCATATTTTTGAATGTGTGCATGAAAAACTACGTTATTTATGTTTCAAATTATACCATGAAATGGAATAATTTAAAATATGTAAAATAGGCAAAATGATGGAGAATCATTGATAGAGATTACGGATCAATCACTTCATAACATTTCGTATGAAAAAAAGTTGGGGTAGCCATATCATAATCTTCCGGTCAATAAAAACAATTGACTTTTGAATCACCCCTTGTTACAATGATTCGTGGCACCATTTTTATATAAGGAAGAAAGGCATAAGAAACAGGGATTGAATATGAGATTTGTCACGATAGCTAGCGGAAGCAGCGGAAACTGTATATATATCGGCACAGATCACACTCATCTTTTGGTGGATGCAGGGATTAGCTGTAAGCGCATCGATACCGGAGTGCAGAATCTGGGTATAAAGCCAGATGAGCTTAATGGTATTTTGATTACACATGAGCACAGCGACCATATTAACGGATTACGCATTTTATCAAAGAAACATCATATACCTCTTTACGGCACAAAAGAGACACTTGAAGCCATTGAGCGCATAGATGTCAAAAAAGAGATCGATCCAGAGCTGTACCGTCCGGTTCGCGCAGACGAGCAAATCGTGGTTGGCGATTTTACCGTTACGCCATTTTCAATCAGCCATGATGCAGCAAATCCGGTTGGATATCGCGCGGAGGCTGAAGGCCATGCGGTAGGTGTGGTTACAGATCTTGGTGTATACAGTCAGTATACTATCAATCACCTGTTAGGACTCGATGCGGTTTTACTAGAGGCAAACCATGATGTGCATATGCTTGAGGCAGGATCATATCCGTTTTCATTAAAACGGCGTATCCTCGGTCAGAAAGGTCATTTGTCCAATGAGGCAGCGGGTCATTTATTGAATGAGCTGCTTCACGATGACATGAAGCATATTGTTTTGGGACATCTAAGCAAAGAGAATAATTATGCTGAGCTTGCTTATGAGACCGTCTGCTGCGAGGTGAACATGGCGGATAATCCATACCATTCCGGAGATTTTCCAATCACAGTGGCCAGACGGGATGCGATGTCAGAAGTAATCTACATATAATGAGAGAGGCAGGGTTTGGAACATGACGAAAGCAGTTATCACAGTAGTAGGAAAAGACACAGTAGGTATTATTGCAGGAATCTGTACATATCTGGCAGAAAAGAAGGTAAATATTCTGGATATTTCTCAGACAATTGTACAGGGATATTTCAATATGATGATGATCGTTGATATCAGCGACATCGAAGGAAATTTTGTTGATTGTGTGACAGAGCTTGAGGAGCTTGGTAAGAAGCTTGGCGTAGAGGTTCACTGCCAGAAGGAAGAGATCTTCACAAAGATGCACCGCATCTGATTTTAATGTTTGCAAAACGTGAGTTTTTGTGAATGGACATTGTGAATTTTCACTGAATAAGAATATTAAAGCAGAAAGAGAGTAACTTCCTATGATAAATATGTTTGAAGTAAATGAGACGAACAATATGATCACACAGGAAAAGCTGGATGTGCGTACCATTACGATGGGTATTAGCCTGCTTGACTGTATCGACAGCTCTGTTGAAAAGGTCTGTGAAAATATTTATAATAAGATTACAACACTGGCAAAGAATCTGGTGTCAACAGGACAGGATATCGAGAAGGAATATGGAATTCCAATCGTCAACAAGCGAATCAGCGTAACGCCAATCGCACTTGTCGGTGGTGCAGCCTGCAAGACAAGCGATGACTTTGTTGAGATTGCAAAGACATTGGATAAGGCAGCGAAAGAGGTTGGTGTAAACTTTCTTGGCGGTTATTCCGCACTGGTAAGCAAGGGCATGACAAAGGCCGATGAGCTTTTGATTCGTTCTATTCCGAAGGCACTTGCCGTAACTGATCGTGTGTGCAGCTCTGTCAATGTTGGCTCAACAAAGACAGGTCTGAACATGGATGCTGTTCGTTTGATGGGAAATATCGTAAAAGAAGCAGCCGAGTACACAAAGGATCAGGATTCACTTGGCTGTGCAAAGCTTGTTGTTTTCTGTAATGCACCGGATGACAATCCATTTATGGCAGGTGCGTTCCACGGTGTAACCGAAGCAGATGCGGTTATAAATGTAGGTGTCAGCGGTCCTGGTGTTGTTATGCATGCAATTTCGCAGGTACACGGACAGAATTTTGAAGTCCTTTGCGAGACCATCAAGAAGACAGCATTCAAGATTACCAGAGTTGGTCAGCTTGTTGCACAGGAAGCCAGCCGCAGACTTGGTGTTCCGTTTGGCATCATCGACTTATCACTGGCTCCGACTCCAGCAGTGGGTGACAGTGTAGCAGAAATCTTAGAGGAGATCGGATTAGAGGAAGTTGGCGCACCAGGCACTACAGCAGCACTTGCTATGTTAAATGATCAGGTAAAGAAGGGCGGTATC
>CAVCPW010000102.1:0-11348 GCA_963604075.1 Anaerovoracaceae bacterium
GCGCATCGGGGATGGCAAAGTGCTGTGTGCACTGTCTGGCGGTGTTGATTCTTCCGTTGCAGCAGTTCTTCTTTCTAAGGCAATCGGCAAGCAGCTGACCTGTGTATTTGTTGACCACGGCTTACTTCGTAAGAACGAGGGCGATGAGGTTGAGGCTGTATTTGGACCAAACGGCCCGTATGAATTAAACTTTATCCGTGTTAATGCACAAAAGCGTTACTACGATAAGTTAAAGGGCGTTACTGAGCCAGAGGCAAAGAGAAAGATCATCGGCGAGGAGTTTATCCGCGTATTTGAGGAAGAGGCAAGAAAGATCGGTGCTGTCGATTATCTGGTACAGGGAACTATCTACCCGGATGTTATCGAGTCTGGTCTTGGCAAATCTGCTGTCATCAAATCTCACCATAACGTAGGAGGACTTCCGGACGTAGTTGATTTCAAGGAGATCGTAGAGCCGCTTCGTATGCTGTTCAAGGATGAGGTTCGTAAGGTTGGCTTAGAGCTTGGCATTCCGGATTATCTGGTATACCGTCAGCCATTCCCGGGCCCGGGTCTCGGTATTCGTATCATCGGTGAGGTAACTGAGGAAAAGGTAAAGATCGTTCAGGAAGCTGATTATATCTATCGTGAGGAGATTGCAAAGGCAGGTCTGGACAAGGGTCTTGGCCAGTATTTTGCAGCACTTACCAATATGAGAAGTGTTGGTGTTATGGGTGATTTCCGTACATATGATTATGCAATCGCACTTCGTGCCGTAAACACTTCTGACTTTATGACTGCTGATGCAGCGCAGATCCCGTGGGAAGTGCTTGCAAAGGTAACAAACCGTATCGTCAATGAGGTAAAGGGTGTAAATCGTGTAATGTACGACTGCACAGGAAAGCCGCCGGCAACGATTGAGTTTGAGTGAGTAAAATGTTTGTTCGCAAACCTCATTATTCAGCTTTTTGCAAAAATGAATAATCACAATACTACTAAGGTTCTGAATCTACATAGTAGGTTCGGAGCCTTATTTTGTGGGGAAATAGAGGTTTTGTGAGCGAATAAAGTTCACAGGATAATACATTTATAGTCACAGATTTTTGTATAGGAGGAAAGCATCCATGCTGAAAATAGAGCATTTAACGAAAAACTACGGAGAGAAAAAGGCAGTCGATGACCTGTCGCTGCACATTCTGCCCGGAGAGATTTACGGCTTTATCGGGCACAACGGAGCAGGCAAAACCACAACGTTAAAAGCCTGCTGCGGTATTTTGCAGTTTGACAACGGCGATATCACCATTGACGGGATTTCGGTAAAAGAGGATCCCGTTGGCTGCAAGCGGAACATAGCCTACATTCCCGATAACCCTGATCTATATGAATTTATGACGGGAATTCAGTATCTGAATTTCATATCGGATATATTTGCCGTCGGTGCCGCCGACCGCAAGTACCGCATCCGTCATTATGCAGATGCTTTTGAACTGACGGCGGATCTTGCGCAGCCGATTTCCGCTTACTCCCACGGTATGAAGCAAAAGCTGGCAATCATATCTGCACTGGTACATGAGCCGAAGCTCATTATCATGGACGAGCCGTTTGTCGGTCTTGATCCGAAAGCCTCGCATCTGCTGAAATCCATCATGCGGGAACTGTGCGACAAGGGTTCGGCGATCTTCTTTTCCACTCATGTGTTGGAGGTAGCCGAGAAGCTCTGCGATAAGGTTGCGATTATCAAGCGCGGACAGCTTATAAAATCCGGCACGACAGAAGAAGTAAAGGGCGATACATCTCTGGAGGAAGTCTTCCTCGAACTGGAGGTAGAGGCATGACAAGAGCTTTGTTCAAAAAGCAGATGCTGGAGGTATTCTCCTGGCTGTATCAGGACAGCAAGTCCGGCAAGCGCCGCAGCACAAAAGGCATTGTCGGATATGGGCTGCTGTATCTGCTGCTGTTCGGCTTTCTCGGCGTAATATTCGCTTTCGCGGCAAAAATGCTTTGCGCCCCGATGATCAGCGCGAATATGGGCTGGCTTTACTGGTGCCTGATGGGACTGCTTGCAATTTTCTTCGGCGTTTTCGGCAGTGTATTCAATACCTACAGCTCGCTGTATCAGGCGAAGGACAATGATCTGCTGCTCTCCATGCCGATTCCCGTCTCACGGATCCTGCCGGTTCGTCTGTCCGGCGTTTATGCAATGGGTCTTATGTATGAGCTGATCGTTATGATACCGACGATGATCATCCGGTTTGCCGCAGCGCCGGTTTCGGTTGCCGGAACTATCCACATACTGCTGATCCCATTGGTACTGTCCCTGCTGATACTGGTCTTGTCGGCTGTCCTCGGCTGGGTAGTTGCGCTGATCGCAGCTAAAGTCAAACACAAGAATATAATTACCGTGATTGTCTCTTTGACATTCATTGCGGCATATTACTATTTTTATGCAAGAGCGTACTCCCTCCTTCAGGAGCTTCTGCTGCATTTAGATGCCGTCGGAAATACGATGAAGAATGTCTTCTACCCACTGTACCACATGGGGCTTGCGGCAGAGGGCAGTATTCTGTCCATGCTGATATTTGCGGCAATTATTCTTGCGGCAGCGGCCATTGCCTACCGGGTTTTGTCGCGGAGTTTTTTGAAACTGGCAACCGCAAACCGTGGCAGCGATAAAACCATATACAAAGATAAAACAGTAAAGCCGGTTTCCGTTCAAAGTGCATTGCTCAGAAAAGAGCTTCAGCATTTTACCGGAAGCGCCAATTATATGCTGAATTGCGGTCTGGGAATCATTCTGATGCCGGTTTCGGCTGCGGCTTTGGTATGGAAGGCGGATGTGATTCGCGAATTCATCACAATACCGGAATTTGCGGATTATATTCCTTTGCTTGCCGCCGCAGTCATCTGTTTGCTTACCACAATGAACGATATAGCCGCGCCATCCGTTTCACTGGAAGGGAAGAATCTGTGGATTGCGCAGTCTTTGCCGCTATCCGGCAGACAGGTGCTGCGTGCAAAACTGATGCTGCAGTTGCTTTTGACATGGATCCCCGCAATTCCGCTGGTGGTCGTTCTGGAATGGCTGACGAAGCCGAAACTATTTTGTGCTGTTTTGCTTCCTTTACTGGCGGTACTTTTCCCGCTGCTGATGGCAGAAATCGGGCTGTCTTTGAATCTGAAAATGCCGAATTTCCATTGGACAAGCGAAATCGTGCCGATCAAGCAGAGCATGCCTGTCGCAGCGGCGCTGTTCGGCGGCTGGCTGATCATTGTCGTATTTGCGGGTGTGTATGTGCTTTTGCGCAATGTAATCCGTGCGGATGCTTTCCTTGCAGTGATCTGTGCAGTATCGTTTGTTGCCGCCGGCTGGCTTCATCATTGGCTGATGACCTGGGGTGCAAGGATCTTTGAAGAACTATAAAATCTGATATTGTCTAAATTGCGGGAAGGTACAAGCAGGGTGGGTGTAAAAATTCGCCCTGCTATTTTAATTTGATCATTTTGATTTAATTTAGTCAAAATGATTTAAAATGACTAAATTAAAACTCTTGACTTCTGCAATAGATAATGATAGATTAATAATAGTTAATTTAGTCAAAATTGATTCAAATGACTAAGATAAAACTTAGATGAGGTAATTGAATGAGAGATTACAATTACAAAGAAAAATGGAAGGAACTACTGATTCCTGAGATAGTAAAGAAGCTTACACTGATAAATGAATTCAAGGGCGAACAGAGGCTTTTTGTGGAAGCTCATAAAGATGAATTACGCGAGCTGGTGGAGATTGCCAAAGTACAAAGTACGGAAAGTTCCAATAGAATCGAAGGTATTTCAACAGCAGATGATAGATTGAAAAATCTTGTAAAGTCAAAGACAACTCCGAGAAACAGAGACGAGTCTGAAATTGCAGGATACAGGGATGTACTGAACACAATTCATGAGAATTATGATTATATCCCTATTAATGCCAACTATCTGCTTCAGTTACACAGAGATTTATATAAGTTCATAGGTAATTCAGCAGGAGGCGTATTCAAAACTTCTGACAATATTATTCAGGAAACGGATGCAGATGGCAATGCAAGTGTACGTTTTAGACCCGTGCCAGCCTGGGAGACACCGGCTTCAGTGGATGAACTTTGCAAAGCTTACAAGGAAGCCAAAGAAGATGTGGATCCACTTATTCTGAATATGATGTTTATTTTGGACCTCCTATGTATTCATCCATTTAATGATGGAAATGGCAGAATGAGCCGATTGCTTACATTGCTGCTCCTATATCAGTCAGGATTTATTGTAGGCAAGTACATAAGTATAGAGAAAATTATTGAAGATTCTAAAGAGACTTATTATGAGGCATTACAAGACAGTTCTATAAACTGGCATGAGAATACCAATGATTACAAGCCTTTTGTGAATTATATGCTTGGTGTTATTATAGGGGCTTATCGTGAATTCGAATCCAGAGTAAAGCTTCTGACGAACCCAGAGTTTTCTAAGCCTGACCGTATTCGTGAAATGATTAAAAATCATATAGGCACGATTACCAAGTCAGAACTTATGGAAATGAATCCGGATATCAGTGATACGACAATTCAGAGGACGCTGGCAGATTTGCTTAAGAACGGTGAAATAGAAAAAATCGGTGGTGGCCGTTACACAAAGTATGTGTGGAAAGTGGAGGACTAAATGATTACAGGTGAATTAAAGAATAAAATAGATGGTTTATGGGATATCTTCGCTGCAGGAGGTTTGGTTAATCCCTTAGATGTTATTGAGCAGATTACATATCTTATGTTTATCCATGATCTAGATGATTCAGACAATATGAGAGCAAAGGAAAGTGCTATGCTCGGCCTTCCTTATCAGAGCATTTTTGCAGAGGAAGTAAAAATCGGTGAGAGAACAATAGAAGGTAATCAGCTGAAATGGTCAGTATTTCATGATTTTCCAGCAGACAGAATGTATACTGTAATGCAGGAGTGGGTATTTCCATTTATTAAGTCTCTTCATAGCGATAAGAACAGTGCTTATTCCAAGTATATGGATGATGCCATCTTTAAATTGCCGACACCGCTTGTACTTTCAAAGGTTGTAGATTCTTTGGATGAAATCTATGCATTGATGAATGAGATTCAATCTTCTGATGTAAGAGGAGATGTGTACGAGTATCTTCTTTCGAAGATTTCTCAGTCCGGCAGAAATGGTCAGTTTAGAACACCTAGACATATTATCCGGATGATGGTGGAGATGATGGATCCTTCCAGTGATGAAGTGATTTGTGATCCGGCCTGCGGTACTTCTGGATTCCTAGTTGCTTCCGGTGAATATCTCAAGGAAAAGAGAAAGAAAGAAATTTTCTACGATAAGCAGAAAAAAGACCATTATATGAACCACATGTTTCATGGCTATGATATGGACCGTACTATGCTTCGTATTGGCGCTATGAATATGATGACACATGGAATAGACAATCCTTACATTGAGTACAGAGATTCTCTTTCTGATCAGAATCCTGACAAGGAGAAGTATACGCTGGTACTTGCTAATCCTCCTTTCAAGGGAAGCCTGGATGCAGAATCTGTATCCGGAGATTTGCTTAAGGTTTGCAAGACAAAGAAGACGGAATTACTATTTTTAACTTTATTCATTCGTATTTTAAAAATCGGTGGAAGATGTGCCTGCATCGTACCGGATGGAGTGCTTTTTGGCTCATCTACAGCACATAAGGCTATTCGTAAGGAAATCGTGGAAAATCAGAGGCTTGAGGCAGTCATATCTATGCCTTCAGGAGTATTTAAACCATATGCCGGAGTATCTACTGCTATCCTTGTATTTACCAAGACAGAGCATGGTGGAACCGACAAGGTATGGTTCTATGATATGACAGCTGATGGTTTCAGTCTGGATGATAAGAGAACACCAGTAAATGAAAACGACATTCCGGATATCATTACAAGATTTAAGAACCTTGAGGGAGAAGCAGATAGAAAGAGAACAGATAAGTCTTTTATGGTTCCGAAGAAGGACATCGTAGATAATGGTTATGATCTCAGCATAAACAAGTATAAAGAGGTTGAATACAAAGCAGTTGAATATCCACCAACATCTGAAATTATGGCTAATATTCGTGAAATTGAAAAGAGCATTAGCGTTGAAATGGATGAACTGGAGAAGTTGTTAAATGCTTAGAAAGGAATGCAAGCCTAAGATAAACTGAGGGTTGTAGGGATGATATAGATGAGAGTAAAACTAGAAGATGTTTGCGAACGTGGTTCGTCAAATCTGAAACAATCAGATGTGGTAGATATGACAGGTGACTATCCAGTTTATGGAGCGTCTGGGTATATTGGCAATGTAGATTTCTATCACCAAGAGAAACCATATGTGGCGGTGGTAAAGGATGGGGCTGGAATTGGAAGAACGACTCTGCATCCGGCGAAATCTTCTGTTATTGGTACTATGCAATATTTGTTACCAAAGGATAATGTGCTTCCGGAGTATTTGTATTATGTAGTTAGTTACATGCGATTGGAAAAATACTTTACTGGAGCAACAATTCCACACATATATTTTAAAGATTATAAGAATGAAGAATTTAACCTAGATTCATTAAGCAAGCAAAAAGAAATAATTGAAGCGCTTGGAAAATGCGAGGCTATAATAGGATCAAGGAAGAGGGAGTTAGAACTTTTAGATGAGTTAATCAAATCCCGATTTTTGGAACTGTTTGGGGCTTATCCGGAAAATGAAAAGGGATGGCCCATCGGAACTATCAGAGATGTTGTTTCAGAAGTGCGGTATGGATCGAGTCGACCAGCTGTTGATGGAGGGCAATATCCTTATCTTCGCATGAATAATATTACCTACGGCGGTGAATTGGATTTATCTGACACGAAGCGGATAGATGTTCCTGACAATGAACTTGAGAAATGTACGGTTCGTCGTGGTGATGTTTTATTCAACAGAACCAATAGTAAAGAACTGGTTGGAAAGACCTGTGTTTATAATCGTGATGAGATGATGGTTCTTGCTGGATTTGTCATCAGAGTACGAGTAAACGAAAAAGTTTTGCCGGAGTTCCTGTCGGCTTTCTTAAATACGGATTTTTCCAAGAATATGCTTTTAGTAATGTGCAAGACGGCAATTGGTCAGGCAAACATCAATGCACAAGAAATGCAGGATATTGGTTTGTATTTGCCACCCATTGATTTGCAACAGCAATTCGTTGACTTCAAGGCACAAGTCGACAAATCAAAATTTGCCGTTCAGAAAGCGTTGGATGAAACTCAGACATTATTTGATAGTCTGATGCAAAAATATTTTGGATAACAACATTGGTTGAAGATAGGATTGGAGGGGGCGTATGATTACCAACTTTGATTACCTAAAAACTGAATCAAAATTCTCTGCCTTTGCAGATGTGGCAATATCTGCGGAGAAGATAATACTTATGGATCCAGAGGCCAGTATTATAAACAGCCGCAGGGCGATGGAGCTCGCTTTGAAATGGATGTATTCAGTTGATGCTGATCTGGAGATGCCATATCAGGATAACCTTCAGAGCTTGATGAATGCAGAGGAATATCGCCAGATAATTGGCCCGGACTTATGGAAACGAATGGACTATATCCGTCGATGCGGAAACAATGTCGCTCATAGCAATAAAAAGCTGGGGCGAGATGAGGCAATGCTATGCCTTGAGAATCTTTTTATTTATCTGGATTATATTGCCTATTGTTATTCAGATAAGTATGAGGAACGCTCCTTTGATAAGTCAACAATTACAGCTCGCATAGAGAAAGCCAAGGAATCGAAAGAGGCAGCAAATGCTACAAAGGAAGAATTAGTCAAAGAGCAGGAGAAGACCGCACAGCAGGAGCTCGATTTACAAAAATTAATTGCAGAGAATGCTTCCCTTAAGGAAGAACTATCTGCTCGTAGACAGGAACAGCAACAGACTTATGTTCCAAGACCACTGGATTTATCAGAATATAAGACCAGAAAGCTATACATTGACTCAATGCTGATGGATGCAGGATGGACAGAGGGCAAGGATTGGATCAACGAGGTTGAACTTCCTGGTATGCCAAATAAATCAGAGGTCGGATTTGCTGATTATGTTCTCTATGATGATATGCATCGCCCCCTTGCAGTGATAGAGGCAAAGAGAACCTGTGTGGATGTTTCCAAGGGAAGACAGCAGGCAAAACTTTATGCTGATTTATTAGAAAATAAATATAAGAGAAGACCGGTGATTTTCTTAACCAACGGATTTGAGACACACATTATTGATGGGCAGTATCCTGAAAGAAAATGTGCGGTTATTTACTCAAAGCGAGACTTGGAGAAATGGTTCAATTTATTGACCATGAGGACAAGTCTTAAATTCGTTTGTGTGGATAAAAATATTGCTGGCCGTTATTATCAGGAATCTGCTATTAAAGCAGTTTGCAATAGCTTCGATGAAAAGAATCGTAGGAAGGCTTTACTTGTTATGGCCACCGGTTCTGGAAAGACGAGAACAGTTATAGCTCTATGTGATTGCCTGTTAAAAGCAGGTTGGGTTAAGAATATTCTTTTCCTTGCGGATAGGAATTCACTGGTTACTCAGGCAAAAAGAAGCTTTGTAAATATGTTGCCAAATTTGTCATGTTCAAATCTGGTGGAAGAGAAGGATAACTACAATGCTCACTGCATTTTCTCTACTTATCAGACTATGATGAACTGTATTGATACAGTAAATGATAGCGAGGGAAAACTATTTACCTGTGGCCATTTTGATCTTGTGATTTGTGATGAGGCTCATAGGTCTATCTATAACAAGTATAGAGACATCTTTAATTACTTTGATGCTCCATTGGTGGGACTTACCGCTACACCAAAGGATGAAATTGATAAGAATACCTATGAGATATTTGAATTGGAGAATGGTGTGCCTACATACGGCTATGATTTGGCGCAGGCTGTTAAGGATGGTTATCTAGTAGACTATGTTTCCGTTGAATCAAAGCTTAAGTTCATAGAGCAGGGCATTGTTTATGACGAACTGTCGGATGAGGACAAAGAGGTCTATGAGGAAACTTTTGAGGATGAACATGGTGACTTGCCTGAAGCCATAGGCTCATCTGCTCTTAACACCTGGATTTTTAATGAGGACACGATTAAGCAAGTATTAAATATTCTGATGACAGATGGCATCAAGATTGATTATGGTCAAAAGCTTGGTAAAACAATTATATTTGCTAAAAACCATGATCACGCAGAGAAAATACTTGAAGTCTTTCATAGGGAATATCCGAATCTGCCTGATTATGCCAAGGTAATTGATAATTACATGACCTATGCTCAGAGTGCGATTGATGAATTCTCTGATGCAAAGAAAATGCCTCAGATTGCTATTTCGGTAGATATGCTTGATACCGGTATTGATGTTCCTGAGGTGGTTAATCTTGTGTTTTTTAAGAAAGTTATGAGCAAGGCTAAATTCTGGCAGATGATTGGCAGAGGTACCAGATTGTGTCCCGGTTTATTGGACGGTGAAGATAAGCAGAAATTTTACATTTTTGATTTCTGTGGAAACTTTGAATTCTTCCGTATGAACAAGGGTAAAGCAACTGCAAATATGATGGCCCTTCAGGGAGCTATTTTTAATCTGCAGTTTGAAATTTCTTATAAACTTCAGGATATCGAGTATCAGATTGACAGGTTGATTGCCTATAGGAACGCTTTGGTCGAGATAATGACCGGAAAGGTGCACGAACTTCCGAGGGACAATTTTGCTGTAAGGCAGCACTTGAAATATGTGGACCTTTACTCATCCAGTGATAATTATAAAGCATTAACCTATGAGGACACTTTGGTTGTACGAGAAGAGGTTGCTCCTCTTATTATGCCGGATGGAGACGAGGCCAGTGCAGTTCGATTTGACGCATTGATGTATGGGATAGAGCTTGCTTACCTTGTAGGAAAGAAATATACCCGTGCAAGAAGTGATCTTCATAAGAAAGTTGCCGGTATTGCAAGCGTTGCAAACATTCCGGAAATACAGGCACAGTCTGAGCTGATCAATAAGATCTTTAATACGGATTATGTTGATAATGCCGGCATCAATGAATTTGAAGAAATTAGAGAAAAACTTCGTGACCTGATGAAGTACATCCCTAAGCATAAAATCCGCTATGATACAAATTTTGAGGATGATTTACTGTCAACCGATTGGAATGAATCAGAGCTTGAAAATAATGAGCTGAAGAACTACAAGGCTAAGGCAGAGTATTATATCAGGCAGCATCAGGATAATATTGCCATAGCAAAGCTGAAGACAAATCAGCCATTAACTTCAAAGGACGTCGAAAATCTTGAAGAAATCCTTTGGCAGGAGGTTGGCACTAAACAGGATTATGAGCATGAGTTTGGTTCAAAACCCCTTGGCGAATTTGTAAGAGAAATAGTAGGTCTGGATATGAATGCAGCCAAGGAAGCCTTCTCAGAGTACCTCACCAATACTAATCTGGATAGCCGTCAGATTTATTTTGTAAACCAGATTGTTGAGTACATCGTCCATAATGGAATGATGAAGGATCTTTCGGTTCTGCAGGAATCACCATTTACAGATCAGGGAAGTGTTGTAGAGATATTTACTGATTTGACTGTGTGGATGGGTATTAGGAAGGTTATTGATAGTATAAATGCCAATGCGGCAGCGTAAACTACGTGGGTACATTTTGGGTACACCAGTTTTTGAACGGTCCGAATGATATAAATAGCGTATCAAATGATGCACATAAATTAAATGAAATAAAAGCTTTATCACGATTTGTAAAATAAAGGTTGAAGAGTTTGAGTGATTTCGTGGTCTCGAAAAAGCTGATAAATACGTGCTTTTTTGACCGTTAAGGCCTTTCGTGGCAACGAAATGGCAACAATTTTCATTATTCCGTAAAATAAGAGAAGAGCTATCTGATTTCATTAGGAAGTCAGGTAGCTCTTTTTCTTATTTCTTGTCTTCTTTTTTCAACTGTTCCAATCCTGTCGTTGCCGGAATTGTATATTAGCTGATAAGAATATTGATTTGCGGTGGATGTCTGGTGGGTGCGGGAATATTTTTGGCATTCATCGGAATAAAGATTGCAAGGTGATTCGTACAATTGGTGTATGTTACCATCAGATGGTATGCGAAAGAGTGCTATAATGTCAGGGGCATAAAATATTAATTTTATGTCTCATAAAACGCTGTAAATGTACGGTGTAAACCCCAATGTAAAGCAAGATATACACAATAATTGGTGGTTGCAACCGTACTTTTTTGATACAATCAGATCAACAAATACGAAAGGAAACAGAGGATATGAATATGATTACAC